>JBFJVD010000374.1:0-1505 GCA_041624375.1 Anaerolineales bacterium | reverse complement strand
GTCATCAGGCCACGGGCTTGTTCGGCCATTGTTTCACCGGCTGCGCTGGCTTCATCGCTGCAGCCCCGGTTCGAACCGCTTCTCCAGGCCGTAACCGAGCAGGACCAGGCACAGCACCGAAAGAGTGATCATGATTCCTGTCGGCAGCACCCACCAGCGCCACGCCTCGCTCAGAAAAGCACCGCTCGCCCGGGCGAAGAAAAGCATCGTCCCCCAGCTCTTCGTGGAGGGATCGCCCAGCCCGAGAAAGCTGAGGCTCGCCTCGGCCAGAATGCTCGTGCTGGCGACGAGGATGAACTGGACCAGGGCGAGCGTGCGGACCCCCGGCCAGATGTGCTTGAGCATGATCCGCACCGGGTCCGCGCCCAGGGCGACGGCCGCCTCTACATACGGTGCTGCGGCCAGCGACAGCACCCGCGAGCGGATGAACCGCGCCGGCGCAGCCCAGAGAACGAGTGACAGCACCAGGATCACGTTGCGCTGACCGGGTCCCAGATAGGCGCTCAGCAGAATCACCAGCGGGAGGAAGGGGACGACGAGCGTGAGATCGATCAGCCGCAGGAGAGCCTCCTGCACGATCCCGCGCACATACCCGCTGACGACCCCCACGAGGACGCCGACCACGAGCGACACCGCGGCGACAATCAGGGCGGTGGTGAGCGACACGCGGGCTCCGGCGATCAGCTCACTGAGCAGATCCTGGCCGATATCATTCGTCCCTAGAAGGAATTCGGCGCTGGGCGGCTCGAGCGGCCGGCCGACAAGTTCACTTGGATCGTAAGGCGCCAACTGCTCTGGGAAGAGCGCCAATGCGGTGAGCCCAGCCAGCAGGATGAGGCCGACGGCCCCGACCCGGCCGGAAGATCCCGAGGCCCGATCGGCCCTGAACATGGACGCAAGCCCGGTCACGGCCGGGCGCGCCTCAGGCGCGGGTCGAGCAGAGGATAGAGCCACTCGGTCAGCATGTTCACCGCTAGCACGCCGACGGTGAAGAGCAGGAAACCGCCCTGGAGGAGAGGATAATCGCGGCTTTTGACCGCATCAAACATCATGCTCCCCAAGCCGCGGTAGTTGAATACTGTCTCGATGAGCGTTACGCCACCAAGGAGCTGGCCGAAATCCAGCGCCAGCGAGGTGAAGACCGGCAGGACGGCGTTCCGCAGGGCGTGGCGCAGGACGACCCCGCGCTCGCTCAACCCCTTAGCCCGCGCCGTGCGCACATAAGCGGAATGGAGCTCCGCCTGCATCGACGTCCGCATGACTGCAAACGCAGTCGGGACGTACGTCAGGGTCAGGACTGCGGCCGGGAGCACGGCGTGGTGGAGCGCATCCAGCAACCCAGGCAGACCTGCGGGTTGGGGCACGGAATACGATCCCCCGACGGGGAACCACCGGAGCCGGACGGCGAAGATCGGAATGAGCAGCATCGCCAGCCAGAAAGGAGGGATCGAACGCAGCGTGAACAGCGTCGCCAGCAGGCCGAGGTCGCGGGTCCGGCTGCCGCC
>JBFJVD010000373.1:0-1508 GCA_041624375.1 Anaerolineales bacterium | reverse complement strand
CCTCCTTCCCGAACCCTGCCCGTCTCGAAGACGGTTGGTACGTGGACACGGCTCAGCTGCTTCTGGATTCGGCGCTGGATTTCTTCGATTTCCACACCTATCCCGGCGTGGAGCTGAGTCTGCCGGAGTATGCAGAGAACTTCGGCATGATCGGCTACGAGGCCAGGCCGATCATCATGGGCGAAGTGGGCGCCTTCACCCATGCCTATCGGTTCCCGGACTCGGCCGCCAGCGTCATCCAGGCCTGGATCGCCGAATCCTGCGCCTATGGATGGGACGGCTGGTTGTACTGGGAGTTCTACCGCCCGCCTGATTCGGTTGGCGATGCAACCTGGGGGTTCCTTGACCAGGAGGCGGTGATGATGGAGGCGCTTGCGCCGGCTGCGCATCCCGATCCCTGTGTGGCCGATTTGGGTCCGGGAGCCAACCTGGCGTTCGGGAGGCCCGTGCGCGCATCTCGTTTCCTGGCTGAAGAGCTCCCGGAGTACGCGGTCGACGGTGGACCGGCGCAGTGGGGCGCCGGCGCCGATGCACCTCAATGGATTGAGGTCGATTTGGGGGCGCCGGCAGTGGTCAGGGAGATTCGGTTGGTGGTCGCTCAATGGCCGGCGGGCGAGACCGTGCATCAGATCTGGGTGCGGGCCGCCGAGGGTTCATTGCGTCAGGTGCACGAATTCCGGCAGGCGACTCAGGAGGGCGATGTGCTGACGTTTCGCCCGGAAACCGAGCTGGCGGACGTCCGCTTTGTCCGTGTGATCACGGTAAGCAGCCCGTCCTGGGTTGCCTGGCATGAGTTGGAGGTGCTGGGCGCCTTCGAGGAGTGACCTCATGCGGCTTGCCGGCCGCCCTAGACCACCGCTCGGCGAGATCAGCCCAGGAGATCGGCCAGCCCTGCAAGCAGGGTGTCCAGATCCTGCTCACGGTTGTATGCCTGGACCGATACCCGCAGCATTGGCGTGTCGTCCCAGCGGAATACAGGGACTTCCACCTGGTGTACATCCCGAAGGAAGCGCTGCGCTTCTTTCACATCGAGCTCGGGTAGTGTGGCTGAGTACATTTGCGCATACCAGCCGGCCGTATCGGGGCAGATCGGAGCGAGGCCGGTGAGAGCATGGACCCGGCGGCGGGACTCCCGGGCGAGTGCGTGGCAGCGGCTCCGCACCGCATCCCAATCATGATCGCGTTGAAACCGAATCGCGTCCGGGACAGCCAGGAAGGCTGCCATATCGCGAGTCCCCTGCCACTCGTGATGGTCAATAAAGGTTGAATCGCTGGGGTTCTCGGCTTCCCAGCCCCAGCTCACGATCAGCGGCTCCAGCGTTGATTGGATCTCGCGCCGCGCGTACAGAAACGCCGAGCCTTTGGGGGCGCACAGCCACTTGTGACACGCGCCGGTGTACAGATCGGCTCCGACCTCCGTCAGGTCGAGCGCGAGCTGGCCAGGAGCATGCGCGCCATCGACAAGGGTGAGCAGGCCCGCAGCGCGCGCCTGGCGGCAGATTTCGGCT
>JBFJVD010000372.1:0-1519 GCA_041624375.1 Anaerolineales bacterium | reverse complement strand
GGTGGTGGGGAGTGGAGATTGGATGGGAGGGTGGGGGCATGATACAATCGGGCCGGCGCCGTTAGCTCAACTGGCAGAGCAGGGGCCTTTTAAGCCCAAGGTTGCAGGTTCGAGTCCTGCACGGCGCACAGGTCTGAATGCAAAGGCGCCCGGACATGAAGCCCGGGCGCGTTGAACTTAAGGGGAAGCGCCAAGTCCGGACTGGGGCGGCCTCAACCTCGGGTGGGGTTGCCCTTTTCGAGGTTGAGCTGCACCGCTTGCTGCACCCAGGCGGTGAACTGATCTTGCTGCGCCTTGACTTCGCCAGCCTCGCTCAACTTGACATGGCGCATCTTCTCGCCGGTGCCCTGAAGCAGGCCTTCCGGATCGTCCAGCTCGACCCCGCGCCAGAAGCCGAAGTTGACGTGCCCGCTGTGGGCCTGGAGGTACGCGAACGGCCCATTGACCTCATAGACCGGCTGCGCCCACTTAATCGCCTCACTGGCGTCGGGCGCGGCCGCCTTCACCACCTTGCGAACCTGGCGCACGATCTCCGCCTTCTCTGCGTCAAGCCCCTCAATGAACCCTTCCACGGTCTTCGCTTTCGCCATCCTGCCCATCCTCCCTTGTCGAGCGGCATTCCATCCCGGCATTGTAGCCGATCCCCGGTCGAGATCGGGCTAAGATAAAGGCGGAGGTGGAACGCAATGACCCATCCCATGGTGGAAGAAATCCGACAGGCGCTGGCGGCCGCCGCCGACCCGGAAAAGGCCGGGCCGATGCAGGCCTACATGAAGACCGAGCAGCCCTTCTACGGCGTGCCGTCCGGCCCCCGGCGCAAGCTCTTCAAGCAGATCGCCAAACGCCACAAACTGCCCGACCGGGGGAGCTACGAGCAGGTGGTCCTCGAGCTGTGGCAGGGGGAGCACCGCGAAGAGATGTACCAGGCGCTCGAAGCCGCCGAGTACTTCCGCGCCTTCCGGACGCCGGAGGCCTGGCCGCTGTTTGAGAGGCTGGTGCGTACGGCCACCCACTGGGACACACTGGACTGGATCGCCGCCAAGCTGATCAGCCCGCTTGTGCTCGAACACCGCGAGTTCGAGCAGCAGCTGCGGGCATGGGCAGGCGACGAGAACCTTTGGGTGCGGCGCGCCTCGCTGCTCGCCCACCTGCACCATGACGAGGCCACCAACACCGACCTGCTCGCCGAGACGATCCTGCGGCTTGCAGGCGAAACCGAGTTCTTCATCCGCAAGGCGATCGGCTGGGTCCTGCGCGACCTCTCCTACAGCCGCCCGGGTTGGGTCCGGCAATTCGTGGAGTCCCATGCGGACGAGCTCTCCGGGCTGAGCCGCCGGGAGGCGCTGAAACAGCTTGAGCGCTCCGGCGCCTGAAGCCTGAATCCACACCGATGGCCGATCATCCACCCAACCCCAACGTTCCCCACTCGGCGCCACAGACTGCAGCCGCCAACGGGATCCGGCTGGTTTATGACATCTTTGGCCAGCGCGAAGATCCACCGGTGCTGCTCGTGGCCGGC
>JBFJVD010000371.1:0-1566 GCA_041624375.1 Anaerolineales bacterium | reverse complement strand
CCGCTGCCGATCACCACCGGATGGATGGTGCGGAAGAAGCGGATGGAAAGGAAGGTGATTGGGACGCTCAGGAAGCCGACGATGCCGTAGACCGAACCGAAGCGGGCCCGGCGGTTGGGGTCTTCAATGCCGTCGCGCAACATCAGGTAGGCGATGTAGATCAGCTCCATGACCGTCGCCGTGACCAACCTTGGGTCCCAGGTCCACCAGGTGTTCCAGATGGGCCGGGCCCAGATCGCGCCGCTGACAATGTTGATGAAGGTGAAGACGACGCCGATTTCGACCGACGCGAGCGCGATGTGGTCCCAATTGCGGTCGCCGCGCACGAGGTAGATACCACCGGCGACCGCCGTGACAAGAAACGCGAGGGCGCCGACCCAGCCGGCGGCCACATGGAAGTAGAAGACCCGCTGCACCTCGCCCATCACCGCCTCGCGCGGGGCGTAGAACAGAACCAGATACAGCGCCACGACGAACGTCGCCGCCGTGACCCAGTTCAGGGCTCGCAGCGCTCTTGGCGTCGATTCCATAAGCTTCCTCCTGTGTGAACTCGCCTCAGGCCTCAGAATCACGGCGCAAGCGGCTGCTCGCTCCGTGCCTACTCCTCGACAACATAGTCGTAGACCATCAATGCTAACGCGAGAAAGATCACATCATAGACGATGATCAGATTAAGCCACGGCCAAATGGCTTCGGCTTCCATTCCTTCAAGCACGCCGGTGCTGGCTCGGACGGCAGCGACCAGGACAGGGAGCACCACCGGAAAGAGCAGGATCGGCAGCAGTACATCGCGGGTGCGGGCCTGGATCGACATGGATGCCAGCAGTGTCCCCACGGCGATGTAGCCGATCGAACCAAGCAGGATCACGGCCAGCAATCCCGGCCGGAAGAGGTTCACATTGTAGAGCACGCTGTAGACGGGCAGCACAATCGCCTCGACGATCAGCATGAAAATCAGGTTGCCGGCCGCCTTGCCAAAGAAGATCGCGCTGCGGTCCACCGGTGCCATCAGCAAGCCATCGAGCGCGCTGGAATCCTTCTCGATCGCCATCGAGCGATTGAGGCCCAAGGTCCCGGCAAAGGCGAAGGTCACCCACAGCACGCCGGAGGTGACTGTTTCCCGGGTGCGGATGTCCAGCTCGAGAGCGAAGTTGAAGATCAGGATCACCAGCAGGGCGAAGACGAGCATGGCGCTGATGAGATCGCGGCTGCGCAGCTCAGCGGCCAGGTCCTTCCAGACGACAGCCCCGATGACGGCCAGGTACCCACGCAGGCGTGCTTCGCCGTGCGGGGGCGATCCAACGGCCACCGCTTCGCTGCCGGCGCGTGTGGCTTCAGACACGGGTCGCCTCGCGGTAACGAGCCGCCAGGGAGGAGAGCTCCCGCTCCGAGCCGCGCAACGACTCACGAATCACACCCCGGGAGAGAATGTCGACGCGCTCGGCGAGGCCCGCGGCGCGCCCCAGGTCGTGGGAGGTCATCAGCACCGTGCGGCCGCGGCCGGCGACGTCGCGCAGTAGACCGTCGAGCATCTCGGCGGCCTCCTGGTCCAGCCCGGTGTGGGGT
>JBFJVD010000370.1:0-1595 GCA_041624375.1 Anaerolineales bacterium | reverse complement strand
GGACGCCGATGGTGCTGTCCGAAGGCAGGACATAAGAGGTGACGGAGGGTATCTGAATTTCGGCCCGTTCGATCGTGATCTCACGGATGCTGGCATCTGATTGGGCCAGGCCAACGGTGAGCCGTACATCGGTGCCAATCACGCCGCGTAGCGCGGAGGAAATCTCATCTATGCTCCCGAACTCGGCGATGTCGCGGCCATCGATGGCCAGCAGCAGTTCTCCCTCCTGGATCCCTGCAAGCGCTGCCGGACCTCCTTCGAAAGGCACCAGCACGACGCTTCCATCGTCGGACTGCGAGATCAGGGCGCCGATCCCCCCATACCGCCCTGCGAGATCATCCGTCTGCAGATTGTGCGGCGCTGGCTCGACATAATTTGTGAACGGATCATCGAGCTCTGCGATCATGCCGCGAATCATCCCACGCTGGAGCTCAGACACCTCAGGAACTTCTCCAAGGAAGTGCGATTCGAGAAGCTGGTGCGCCTCATGGACCAGCGGGTAGCTTGACAACCGGCTCCCCAGCCATTCACGGCTGAGGTACCCGCCGAGGAACCCGGCCGCGACCAGGAAGAAGGCGGCGCCGGCACCGAGCAGCAAAGACTTCCATTCGAGCTTTCCTCTCTGCCGGTCCATGGGCACGGATTCTATCATGTTCCCTCTATTCGCCCCGCTGCGTGATAGGCCGCTTGCCGAAGCACCGCAGGTTTGGTAGCATACGACGCTTCTCGCGGTAGCTTCACGAGGAAGTTGTGCATTGGGACGAGTCATCCGTACAGAATCGCCTGCTCGATCTCGAACCCGCTGGATGAACCTCATCGCGCTGGCTCTGCGAAATGGTTCTATAGAAGAGAACAAGCCACAGGAGCAGCAGGATCTGCTGGCATTCGTGGCACTCGCGCTCGGCGAAATCGCCTCCTCAGTCGACCAAACTGCAGCCGCCTGGGAAAAGCGCGGCTTCTGGCTCAAGGCAGACCGATTCCGGGTAGAGTGGGATTGGGTTGAGGTCACACGAGCTTCGCTGGAAGCCCGGTTGGACCAGGGCGATTGGGCAGGAGCGGCGGAAGCGGCGCTACGGGTAGCCGTCCGCCTTGATCCGCCCAGCAGCCGCCGACGAAGAGAACGGCCTTGGATAGGTGCTTGGGAGCGCTGGTCTTCAGAGCGGTACCGGAGATAGAAAGGGCAAAGCGCCCGAATACCTGCTTGTCGTCTGAGCAGAGTCGTAGATAATGGAGTGCGATCCGCATACCTGCGGTACCATGGGGCTTGAAGCGGGAGTTGCACCGGGAATGATGATGAAGGAAACGGGGGAACAGCCTGCCCTTCTCGTCGTAGAAGATGATCCAGCCATGCTTGTCGCCCTGCGCGACATCCTCGAGGGAGCCGGCTACCAGGTCGAGACGGCAACCAACGGCCAGGACGCGCTCCAAGCACTGAACGACAGCCAGCCCTCGCTCATTCTCTCCGACATCTCCATGCCGATCATGGACGGCATTGAGCTCTTTGAGGCCGTTCGGAAGACACCGAATGGCGCCGCAATTCCATTTATCTTTCTCACGGCGCGCGGAACCCGAGAGGATATCTTCGCCGGCAAATC
>JBFJVD010000369.1:0-1614 GCA_041624375.1 Anaerolineales bacterium | reverse complement strand
CTCCTCCGTCAAGCCTTCCCGGCCGGTCAGGCCAGGCCTGGCTTCCTCACGAACGCCTCTCGCAGCCGCTTCGGCCGGGCCACGCCGGCGAGTTGGCTACGGTTTGACGAACTTCACCGTGTGAGACATCGTCAAGATTTCGATCCGCTCGAGCGGTGTCTCGCAGGGCCCCGGATACATTCCTTGATCCACCGACCACTGGCATGGGGCGTACCAGCGGCCGACGAGGGTGTGGGCCCCCCGCATCCCGCGCGGGAAGTTGTGGACCCAGAACACCGAGATGATCGGCGGCTCAACGCTCTCGTCGACGAGCCGCTCTCGGAAGGACGGTTGGCGCAGCGCCCCATCCACCTCGAGCTCAAAGCCGAAGGCGCCGCGAACGCTCGGAGGCGTTGTCGAGTCATCGGCAAGGGTCCATCCATGTGCGATGTGGAAGGGCGTTCTTCCAGGGAAAGTCTTCGGTGTATCGACCAGCAGATTGAGCCGATCTCCGATCCTTTCCCTCGCTTTGGTCCTGGCCGCAGCCGGCTGCACGAACATGAGGATCAGCATGGCGGCCAGCAAGATCGACAGTTTGCGCATCTCAGGCCTCATCTTCCGTTGCCCACACAGGGGCACATGCGTTCACGCTCACAACCGAACATGACTGCAGCGTCTTGTCCGACCCGATCACCTCCCCTTTCAGCGATCTCACAATCCAACTTCGGCCGGGCGGTCCGGCAGCAAAAGCCGGCTAGCCGGACCATGCAAAGACCGACCCTCGCACCTCACCGCGTACTCAGGCTCCCCGATCTTCAGGATGGGTTGGCGATTCCGGGGTGTCCCCTATTTGCTCCGGCCAGGAGATGTGTGGGCGCTGCCGTCGCTCATCCGCTGGCGGCCATGAGCGGCGCAGCGCAGCCAATATTCATCATACACCCATCTTCGGGCGCAGCCCCCCTGACGCTGGTCACCGTTCCGGCGCGGCGCGGCAGGCGAGCCAGGTTGCCTTTCCAGGACCTCAGGAGCCGGCTCGATCATCCAGCTGTTTCTGCAGCGACGCCTGCGATTCGGCGATCTCGGCCAGCTTCAGCCGGACCTCGTTTTCGAAGCCCTCGCGGTCCTGTGAGATCCCGCGGCGCAGCGCCCGAATAGCCAACGCAACGATCAACAGCGGAATGGCCAGGAACGCGCCAATCACAACGGTGTTCAGCACGACAAAGAGCCACTCGGTCAGCGCAAATTCCATCGTGACCTCCTCCGCCCGGCGCGCCGCAGAGACTCGCCGATGACGGCGAAGCGCACCCGGCGATCTGCATTATCGGGTCAATTGAGGTTCCGATGAAGTGATGAATTTCCTGCTTGCCGCCTCCGAGAGACCGGCCTGAATCGGCGCCTTCTCAGGCGGAGGCGACGTCCTCACCCGGCCAGGCGGCGCCGCGCAGGTCCGATCCCAGCAGCGCCAGCCAGCTGAAGCCAACCAGCCACAGCGCCCGCTGGAGCGCACCGCCGATCGCCGGCAGCGAGCCGAACAGCCCCGAGATGAGCGTGAGGAGGATCAGGGCTACGATGTGCATCCACCTGCGCGTGGGGGGCGATTCGGTGAGAACGTAGAGCAGCACGGCGGCCGAGATG
>JBFJVD010000368.1:0-1618 GCA_041624375.1 Anaerolineales bacterium | reverse complement strand
TCAAGGCCCGCGAGCTTGAGGCGTCCGGAGTTCACCTGCACCTGGAGACGACCGTCGAAGAGATCAGCGGAGTCGTTGGCAATTTCGAGGCCCGCCTCAGCGGCGGTGAAGAACTGCAGGTCGGCGCCATCATCATGGCGACCGGCTCTGTGGCGTACGAACCGACAGAGTTCGGCTATCCCAACAGCGACAAGGTGATCACCAATCTCAAGCTGGAAGAGATGATCGCCAAAGGTGGACCGGACGCAGAGCGGATCACGCTGATTTCATGCGTCGGCTCGCGCCAGGGCACGATGGGCTGCTCGCGCTACTGCTGCGCCTCGATGATCAGCCAGGCGCTCCAGCTGCGCAGGATGGGGAAGAAGGTCCGCGTGCTCGTCAAGGAAGTGCGTTCGTACTCGCGGCAGGCCGAAGAGCTCTACGAGCAGGCCATGGCCGCCGGGGTCCAGTTCTTCCGCTACGATCCTGACCGCCCGCCGGAAGAGGTGATCCGCGCCGAAGGTGATTATGTCGAAGTCTACGATCACCTGCTCGGTCGGACGATCCGCATCCCCACCGATCTGACCGTTCTCGTGGTTGGGCTGCGGCCAACGGAAGAGGGCGTGTCCGAGCAGCTCAAGCTGGCTCGCAGCGAAGACGGCTTCCTCATGGAGCTGCACCCCAAACTGGGGCCAGCCGAGACAGCCAGCCAGGGCATCTACCTGGCCGGCACCGCGCAGGGCGCCAAGGACGTTCGCGAGTCGATGGCCCAGGCCATGGCGGCGGCGGGAAAGGCAGGAGCCCTGCTTTCCCGCGGCGTGATCGAGAAGGAGCCTCTTACCGCCCAGCTCAATCTCGAGCTTTGCATCGCCTGCATGCGCTGCGTCAAAGTTTGCCCCTTCGGGGCGATCGAGCAGATCGGCCCGGTCAAGGAGGGCACGATCCGCATCCACGAAGCCGCGTGCATGGGCTGCGGGACCTGTCCGGGCTCGTGCAACTTCGAAGCCATTGATATGCCCTATTTCACCAAGGACCAGATCCTCTCCCAGGTTGACGCCGCTCTCGGCCAGAACCCAGAGGAGAAGTGCCTGGTCTTCACCTGCAACTGGTGCTCGTATGCCGGCGCCGATCTGGCCGGCATCGAGAAGCGGCAGTATCCGACATCGGCCCGCATCATTCGCACGATGTGCTCCGCCCGCTTCGAGGAAGCCTTCGTCGCCCGGGCCTTCGAGCAGGGGGCGGGAGCGGTCCTGCTGACCGGCTGCCGCCTGACGGAGACCGGCTCAGACTGCCACTACAACTACGCCAATGAGGAGACGTGGAAGCGCTTCAAATTCTGGCAGCGCAAATTCAGCCGGAAGGGGATCGAACCGGAGCGCCTGCAGCTGCAGTGGATCTCGGCCGCTGTGGGTAAGGAGTTCGCCGAGAAGATCAAAGAGATGGACGACGTCGTCCGGGCCTATGCCCAGGGCGTGAGCGAAGAGGCCGAGAGCGCCAAGCTTGAAAGCGTGCCGGCCGGGTCGGACTAAGGAGAGTGCCCGTGGATAAGACCGAACCCCTGCTCCTGGACGATGCGCTCTGGGAAGAACTGATCGAGCTCACCGATGGCGCCGCCGCGCCGTGCTTTCAGTGCGGTGTG
>JBFJVD010000367.1:0-1646 GCA_041624375.1 Anaerolineales bacterium | reverse complement strand
GGCGTCAAGACGATTGAGCTTGCTGGCCTGGCGATGGTCCATGCTGCCCCGAGGGAGGTCGCGTTCAACGAAGACCAGGTGAAGCTCTTGATCCGTAGTGCGCTTGAGCACAAGGTTGATCTCAAGCCATGGCTTGCGCGTGCTCCCTCACCCGGTGTCGCAGTGGCCGCTCTGCAGGAGGCATATGAGTCCAGCCCAACTGCTGGTGTGCGGCGAGCGATCGTCGAGGAATTGACGGGATATGATACGCCGCGATCCTCTGAGGCCTTGCTAAACGCGGCGCTGAACGACGAGGCCCCTTCGGTTCGGGCGCATGCTGCTGTGACGGCGGCGCGCCGCGGCAGGTATGACGAACTTCTCTCCGGCCTGGTAGGTCAACTGGATGGAACAGGCAACTCAGCAGCGTTGGAAGCCTTTGTGGCGCTGGCAGATGAGATGGGGATGCCGGACCGCACCGTTACGTACCCCCGGGCGCAGGTCTGGCTGTTGTTCCTGCAGAAACGCTGGCAAACCTTTGGACCGGCCATCCGAAAGCAGGCACGGCGCGGCGCGCTGGGATCGGCCATCGCCCTGGCGCTGCTTGGCGCGACCCGACCCGCATTCATCGCGTGGTTCTTCCCGGAGGATTTTCGGCTCGGGGTTGAAGTGATGGGACTCCCGGTTTGGATTCTGCTCGCGGCATTGGCGATGGGAACCGTCGGCGGCTTCCAGGGGTGGATGTCGGCGCTCGTTGTCGGGCTTGCAGACGCCATCACGGATGAAGATAGATCGAGACAGCCACGCCTGCTTCTTGGCGCACTTGCCGGCCTCGTGCACACCCTCTACCTGCTCTTCTTCACCCTCTTTCATTTGTTCGAAGTCGATCCCCTTGGGCCGGCTTTCTACATCCCGGCCTATGTGGTCTACGGGCTGCTATTGGGCGCTGCGCTGAGCTACCTCATCCCAACCCTGGGCTCGCTCGCACCCGTCTGGGTTCAGGTGAGAAGATCGCTTGGCGTCGCTGCATTGCTCGCCTTGCTTGCGGTGCCGACCGTATTTCTCACCCACGGCGACCAGTCTCTGATTGTCCTTCCATTTCGTATCGCGTTTGCCTTCTTTCTCACCCTTGGGCTAGGGCTGGCGCTGAGTGAAAGGAGGTCCAGCCGATCCTTGGATGAAAGTGCAGGACACAGGTTGAGGGTCCGGCCCTCGACCCGATGAGCGCGGAGGGAGGCTCATGACCTACGAAGAGTACAGCACACTGGAAAAGGCGGAGCAGCTTATTCAGATGGCGATGCGAGATGCGGACTTCGCCGCCCAACTTGGCGGG
The DNA here is from genome assembly GCA_041624375.1 of Anaerolineales bacterium. Taxonomy (GTDB): domain Bacteria; phylum Chloroflexota; class Anaerolineae; order Anaerolineales; family E44-bin32; genus JBFJVD01. The sequence continues at coordinate 337 of JBFJVD010000367.1, read as the reverse complement.
ACGGATGAGGAGCGAGCAGAGGCGCTGGCCTTGGTTGGATTGACCAAAGCCGAGATGGACGAAGTGAAGGCCTACCTCAACTCGATCAAAAAGGATCAGACAGCGGTGGCTTGGTGGTAGGCGCCCACATTCCATTCCTTTAGGCGGTTCGGATGCGGCGAGCAGCCGTATCCCGGATCTCCCGCAGTGGCGGGCCGATCTCTGATTTTGGAGGTGGGCGTCATTGTGGCTGATCGCCGGGAGCGGCTGCTCGCTTTGCATGATCATCGAATCTACGGATTTCTCCGTCGGCTCCCCCCTCCGCTGAATCATCTCTCGCTCGCCGCCGATACCTATG
>JBFJVD010000366.1:0-1657 GCA_041624375.1 Anaerolineales bacterium | reverse complement strand
GGCGCGCGCCTCGCGCTCGACCTCTTCCAGCAGCTGGCCTTTGGCCTCATCGCGAGTCATGCTCGACACACGTTCAAGCTCGCTCATCACTTCAGCATGGCGGCTTTCGATCTCGTTAGCCCGGCGGTCGAGTGAGCTCTGACGCTTGTTCAACGTCTGCTCACGCTTCTCGATATGTTCCAGCCGGCTGTCCAGTTCGGACCGGCGGCGCTGCAGGCGGTCGTCCTCTCGGGAGAGTTCGGAGCGGCGTCGGGAGGACTCTTCCTCCGCCGCATCACGCACCTTGATAGCATCATCCCGGGCGCGCAGCTCAATTTCGCGCGCTCGCTCGCGGGACTCCTCGATAATCCGGTCGCCTTCTTCCTGACGCGCTTGACGCTCCCTCTGAAGAAGAATCTGGCGAAGCAGGTACCCAAGCGCAGCACCAACCACCAAAGCAACCGCGACCGCCAGGATGGTTCCTGTGACGTTCACGTGGCTCCCTCACTTTCACTCCCGGACAACTCGCGCCATACGCGCTCAATCACCGGGGAAATCGTTGCATACCGGAAGCCGCGGCGCGCCAGATACGCGCCCAGGCGGCTCTTGAATTCCTCATAGGATAATTGCCTCCAGCGACGCGCGCCTTTGCGAGCCGCGCCCAGTGCTGCTTGCGAGTCATCGAATGGCTCAAGCGCATCCGAGATAATTTCGCCGGCAACCCCTTTCTGGCGAAGTTCGGCGCGCAACATGCGTGCGCTGCGCGGCCGAAAAGCATTTCGGTTCTCGATCCAGGCCTGCGTAAATGCTCGATCATCCAGCAGACCGTTTCTGGTCAGGCGCGCAATCACGGCTTCCTGCACCTGTGGCGGCTCTCCCCGTCGATCCAACCGCCGGCGCACCTCTTGCTCCGTCCGCAGGCGGCGGTCAAGCCAGCGTGCCATTCGTCGGTGGGCTTCTTCTTCGGCGTCACGCTGGCGCAGGTCCTCGATCGATTCATCGCTCAGGATCTCACCGATGCTCAGAGTCAGCGCAATGACCTTGGCCAAACCGAACGCAAATTCCCCGTCAAGAAAGACGTTCACCCGGTGGCGGTTCTTCGCTTGCTGTTTGAACGCCGTAATCCGCCCACCCATATCCAAGATCCAAAACAAAATGCAGCCGCGCCCGGTGAATCCGAGTCACGGCTGATCGCGACCTTCCAGGGTTCAACATCACCCCTGATCTGATGCTGCAACATCAGCGGTCCGGCAGCTTACGCCGGTCCCTGATGTAAGATTACGCTTGTTCGCCCCCAGCAAAACGGGAGTGGCTCGTACGCGCTCCGATCAAGCTCTTCCTGCCAGCTCAGTCAAGTTTCAATCCCTGGATTGGTCTCTTCTCAACGCCGCGCCAGGATTCGCCAGCCGGACCCCCGCGGCGCCGTCGCCGGCTGCCGTGGTCCAGGGGTCCGCCAGGTGAAGCCTTCCTATGCTTCTTCCTGCGCTTCAACTGCTGCGGCGGGAAACGGCAGTTCGGCCGCCGCCCGGATCGCAGCCTCAATTTCCTCCTGCATCGCCGGGTTCTCGCGCAGGGCTTCCTTGGCATTCTCGCGGCCCTGCGCCAGCCGGGTCTCGCCATAGTTGTAGTACGAGCCCCGCTTCTCAATCAGCCCCAGCTCCACCCCAATGTCCAACAG
>JBFJVD010000365.1:0-1658 GCA_041624375.1 Anaerolineales bacterium | reverse complement strand
GGCCGCTCTGCCGCTGGATTTCGAGCCCGGAACCGATCGCAACTACAGCAACGGCGGCTACGCGGTTGCGGCAAAGATCCTCGAGCTCCAGTTCGATGACTCCTACGACGAGGCGATGCGGGATCTGGTTTTCGAACCGTTCGGCATGACTGCTACGGGCCACATCGCGGATGCTCGTCTGTCGATTCCCGGCATGGCCACCGGGTACGAGCCCGGCTCCAGAACCGGAGAGCGTCGTCACGCTGGGTTCTACGCTGTCGAGACCCGGCCGGGAGGCGGCTCGCTCTACTCGACGGCGCGAGACCTCCTGCTATTCGCGCGCGCTGTGTTTCGTGAAGGACTTATCGAGAGCTCACTGGTAGTGAGCGTTCTGGGTGCCGACGATGGACCGTTTCTCGCGCAGGGCCGCTCTCCCGGATTCGTAGCGAAGCTGCTATTCGAACCGGCGCGGGACGTCATCGTTGTCAGTCTGGCAAACAACTATGCCGTACCAGCAGATTGGGCTGCCACCATTGCTGACCTCGCGACGGGTGAGGTGAAGGAATCTCCTTGGCCGCCGATCGAGCGCGCGGCAGGCACGGTAGCCGAGAGCGACCCTCGGCTGGGGCGCTACCGCAACTCCCGCGGCGGCGGAGATCTGAGCATTGAGCGCAACATCCATGGCGAGATGTTTCTGCATGATTTGTCCAACGGATCGTTGACCGGTCTCGTCCCGCTAACCGACGGTGCATTCCTGATGCCGCCTTACTACCAGCGCTGCGAGCAGGCTGCTGAAGAGCGCTCGATCACCTGCAGGATCCTGTCAGGGAACCCTCGATACACCACCGAATGGACGCCGATTGACGAGACCTTCGAGCCACCCGGCAGCGGTGCGAGCTCCGCCAGAGCGTTGCCGCCTGATAGACGAGGTGATTCAGCGGGTTGACTCTACGGGTGGTAGCGTACGAGTTTTGAATAGGGAGGTGAGAGCATGCCGTTTTCGATCTCGACGATACTCCAGGTAGTCGTAGCCTTGGGGCTGCTGAACGTCTGGCTGGTACGTGCGGGCTCGGCAACGTCGTATCGCGGCGGCGATGCCCGGTCGCTCAAAGAGGAGTTTGCAGCCTACGGTCTTCCGGACTTCTTCTTCTACTTGGTCGGGGCGCTCAAGATCGGGTCGGCGGTCATGCTGATCGCCGGGATCTGGAACGAGTCGTTGGTCATGCCGGCAGCGGCCATTGTCGCGATTCTGATGGTGGGCGCTCTGGTGATGCACGTCAAGGTGAAAGACCCGGCCGTCAAGTCCCTACCGGCTTTCCTGATGCTGGTGATGAGCGCCAGCTTGTTGGTGCTGGAGCTGATCTGACTCGGAGTCAGATTTGGTCGGGAGACTGAGGCGCCGAGTCGCCTGCCAGGTGCTGCCAGGCCTATTGCTGGAGCAGCGCGGCTGTGCGCGCCAAGAGGGGGTGGAAGGCTCGATGCCTGAGAGTTTAGAGATCCGATGAGCAACGCGATCAAGCTGATTCTTGCCGTCGCGGTGCCGCTGGCGGTCGGTGGCCTGTCGGGCTTTGCAACGGCCGGGGGCGTCGACACCTGGTACCCGACGCTGGCCAAACCCTCCTTCAACCCGCCGGCGTGGGTGTTCGGGCCCACCTGGACGGTGCTCTACATCCTGATGG
>JBFJVD010000364.1:0-1668 GCA_041624375.1 Anaerolineales bacterium | reverse complement strand
CCACCTCCCGGGTGACATCGATGACACAGGCAGGGCCGACGAGTTTTGCGGCTGGAATCGTGTCCAGCGTGTTGTTCGCCAAATCCTTGCCGGTGATCCAATGAACCGGCGCGTCGAAATGCGTGCCGGTGTGCTCGCCGAGATGGATGGTGTTCCAATACCAGGCTGGACCTTTGTCGTCGTAGCGTGAAATGGTCTCCTTACTGAAGCCCGGCGACGACGCGAACTGCGGCGGCAGATCAATCACGGGCGTATCGGGTCCGAGCGGTTGTGTCAGATCAACCACCCTTACCCTGCCGTTGCGAAGCTCTTCAACCAGCAAGGACAGTACAGTGACGGCGCCGGACATGGAGTCCCTCCTCTTCAAGACTCTGGATCAGGGATTGGCTTAGGCGGGATGGTGACGGAGATCATCCGCCTGAACGGAGGCGGTTTTACCGCCGCGGGACCTCACTCGCTCCTGAACGAAGCGCTGAAAGCGGATGGCATTCTCGGGAAGCTTGAAATCCATACCGTAGTGATCGGGGCCCACGGCTTCCACCTTCGCCACAATCGTCGACATCACGTCGTTCTCAAAGGATTCGGCGGCGGCTTCGACGAACTCATAGAGCGTCTGGGCCAGGTGGACATCGGGACAGCCTGCGCCGCGGGCTACCGCCGCCAGATCGGTGATGCCGGATGTGGTGTGCGAGTCGAACCCGCCAGTCGATAGCAGACTGCCGTTGTCGAAGATGATGTGGGTCAGGTTGGGGGGTCGGTAGCGCGCCAGCGTGGCCAGCCCACCCATATTCATCAGCACGGAACCGTCGCCGTCAAGCACAGCGACTTTCTCGTCGGGGAGATTCATGGCCAACCCCAGGCCGATCGAAGATGCCAGACCCATGGCATGCTGAAGGTAGAAGAAGTTCTCCCGATGCCCAAGGTCGTAGAGTTCCTGAGCAGTAGCGCCCATGATCGTCACAACGAGCCGATCTTCCAGTTCGGGGTACAAGGCTTCGATGCATTCGGCCCGCTTCATCTCTCAGTCCTCCATAATGTCGCGCGTCAGCAGGAGCGCAACCGGCGAGAGCGAGCTCATGGCGAGCGTATACGCTTCGCGGATCTGGCGGCCGACCTGGTCGGGATCCCGGACGTAATCGAAAGGCAGGCTCAGACCACGCAGCACCGGCTCGGTGAGGATGCCGCCCTGCGTGTGCCAGGGATACGGTTCGCCGATGTGTCCCCGATGGGCGATCAGCATCAGCATCGGGATGCGGTACAGCAGGGCGAGCGAGACGATACCGTTGATGCTGGCAAGAAAGCCGTGGTTCTGCATGAGCAGCGCATTGGGGCGCCCGGCGAAATAGGCGCCGGCAGCGATCCCGATCGCCTCCTCTTCCTTGGCCACCTCAACGAGCGTCACCTCCGGGTCGTCCTCGGCGAGCTGGAGCAGGTAGACAAGCCAGGTCTCCGGCAGCGCCGAGAGGTAGTGGATTCCGGCGCGTTTGATGCCCTCATAGATCCGTTTGGAGTTGTCGCGCGAAACGGTCATGGGTGTATCCTTGCGGAGGCGGCCGGGACGGGTGGTCCATCTAGTCTAGAACCACCCCCAGAGGGAGTCAAGCTGGTCGCTCAGAACACACCTTGCGCAGTTTAATCTGCGCGCGGATTCCGTCCGACCTGACGGAT
>JBFJVD010000363.1:0-1675 GCA_041624375.1 Anaerolineales bacterium | reverse complement strand
GTTTCGCACCCAGCCCGACCGGCTTGCTGCACATCGGCGGCGTCCGCACGGCGCTCTACAGCTGGCTGATCGCTCGCCAGACCGGCGGCCAGTTCATCCTGCGGATCGAAGATACCGACCGGAAGCGCTTTGTTCCCGGTGCGGAAGCGGAGCTCATGGACGGCCTGCGCTGGCTGGGCCTGGATTGGGATGAGGGGCCCAATCTCGGCGGTCCGGCCGGCCCGTACCGGCAGTCCGAACGGACGCAGATCTACCAGGATCACGCCGAGCAGCTCGTCGCCAGCGGCCACGCCTACCCCTGCTTCTGTACACCCCAGCGGCTGGCTGAGGTGCGGAAGCTACAGCAGCAGCGTCGCGAACCCCCACGCTACGACGGCTTGTGCCGGCGCCTCGATCCGGCGGAGGCCGCGCAGCGGCGGGCCGACGGCGAATCGGCTGTGATTCGCTTCAAGACGCCCAGGGAGGGCGAGACGGTGAGCGTCGACCTCCTGCGGGGGGAGATTCGGGTCGAAAACGCCAGCCTGGACGACTACATCCTGCTCAAGTCCGACGGCCTGCCCGTCTACCACCTGGCGGCGATGGTCGACGACCATCTGATGGACATCACCCATGTCCTGCGCGGCTCCGAGTGGCTGCCGACCTTTCCGCTGCACGTCCTGATCTACCAGGCCCTTGGCTGGGAGCAGCCCATCTGGGTCCACCTCTCCGTCTTCCTGAACCCGAGCGGTAAAGGCAAGCTCAGCAAACGGCATGCGCAGGGAAAGGACAAGGGCGCCGGCGGGGTGTATGTGACCGACCTGCAGGCCCAGGGCTATCTGCCGGAAGCCATCAACAACTGGACCGCCCTGATGGGCTGGTCGCTCGATGATCACACCGAATTCTTTCCGATGAGTGATCTCATTGAGTCCTTTTCACTGGAACGGCTCAACCCCAGCCCTGCCGCAGTCAACTTCAGCAAGCTGGACCACTTCAATGGGCTCCACATCCGCGGGCTCCCGCTGGAGGCGCTGGTCGCTCGCATCAAGCCCTACTTCGAAGCCGCCAAACTTGAGCTGCCCATTGGGGAAGACCTCCTGCTGCGCATTGCGCCGCTGATCCAGGAGCGCATTCGTACACTGGATGAAGCGGTGGAGATGGCCGGTTTCTTTTTCTCCTCGACCGTCGATCCGGATCCCAACGAGCTTGTTGGCAAGAAGATGACCCCCGCCGAGTCTGCGCAGGCGGTGCGCCGCGCCGTCCAGGCCATCGAAGCTGTGGAGTCTTTCTCGAGCGCGGCGCTTGAGCAGGGGCTGCGCGAGCTTGCCGAAGAACTGGATCTGACGGCGGGTCAGCTCTTCGGGATCCTGCGTGCCGCCATCACCGGACAGCGCGTGAGCCCGCCGCTCATGGAGAGCATGGAGATCCTTGGCCGCTCGCTCGTTCTCGAGCGCCTGCGGCAGGCCGATCAAGCACTGCAAAAGGTGGCCGCGGCGGAGTGATTTCGGCCGCCCAGCTGGGCGTGCGGCCCCCACAAGTAGACATCGCTTGCTAGGCTGTGTTACAATGCCGCCGGACGCTGGGGGTTCGTCTAGCGGTAGGACAGCGGACTCTGGATCCGCCAGCCCTGGTTCGAATCCAGGACCCCCAGCCTGGCGCGACTAGACCGTTTTCCCGCGGTGTAGCGCCAATGGCAGGC
>JBFJVD010000362.1:0-1694 GCA_041624375.1 Anaerolineales bacterium | reverse complement strand
TGTCACGAGCCGGAGACCGCCAGCCTGCGCATGGTAGTCAAGCAGTTCCTGTTCGAGCGCCTCCGGGGACGACCAGAACGTGGACAGCTGGGTCTCATACGCGGCAGCAGCGGCGCTCCACTGCTCGAGCTCATCCTCGGCGAGTGCCACGATGCGAGCGACGCCATCGGGTACCGGAAGACCCTCTGGCGGCTGGCCGCCGCGCGCCGCATACGGAAAATCGGGGAAATAGCGGAGGCGGCGATACAAACGCTCGGCCGCCTGCCGCGTGAGCCTGTGGTCGACGTGTCCGCCGAGCGAAAGGGGGACGTAGAGCTGGGCGTCCGGGCCACAGACCCCGTCGATCGCTTCCGCCACCTGTTCCACGAGTTCGGCTTCTGCACCGTGAAGCTCGTCGAAGATGGCGGTTTCGTCAGGGTAGAGCGGCCGGCCGGTCTCGTCCTTGCGGTAGACGGCGTCGGGCACACCGAAATGTACCGGCAGGGCGTCCAGCAGCGAGCAGGCGGCCAGGTCCTCCAGCCTGCGCCTGGCCATCGCCGCCGCCCCGCCGGTCCCCCAGCGTGCATGGAGCTCCTGCGCGAAGGCGGTTAGGGCGCCCTCGGGCGGATCGCCGGCGCAGACCGTCACCACCGAAACCGGTTCGCCGGCTGCGATCTGACGGGCGATGAGCCCGCCGCACGAGTAGATGGCGTCATCCAGGTGCGGGGAGAGGTAGATGTGGGGAGGCACGGATGGATTATACGGGGAAATTGGTGGGCTCTGAGCTTGGTAGACCGCCGAAGAATCGAAAAGCGCCGCGGGCCCGAAGGCCCCCGGCGCATCGGTTTCGGATGAAACCGGATGTTATTTGGCCTTGACGGTGATTGTCTTCGGCTTGACCTCTTCCGCCTTGGGCAGGGTCAGCGTGAGAACGCCGTTCTCGAAGCTGGCGTCGGCCTTCTCGGCGTTGATCAGCGTCGGCAGGGTCAGCGAGCGGGAGAAGCGGCTGAAGCGGTGCTCGCGCAGGTAGTACTCGCGACTCTCCGAGCTGCCACCGTTGCTCTCCACCGTGCTCTGCACTTCGCCGCGGATCTGGAGCGTGTCGCCGGTAATCGAGATGTGGATGTCATCCGGCTGTACTCCCGGCAGGATTGCCTTCACAACGACGGAGTCTTCCGTCTGGTAGACATCGACGGGTGCGAGCCCCTCGTACAGTCCGCTATAGCGGTCGGCGCCGGTGTAGGCGTCATCCATGAGCCGGTCGAGCATGTCGTGCACCCGGCGCATCTCGCGGAACGGTTCCCAACGTGCAAGCGTAGCCATGTGGTTTACCTCCGTAGGTCTGATAACGGCATGGGGTTTGTGTGTTCAGGGTTTACTGAGAAACCCTTTCGATGCTGATGATAGGGAAGGATCGTTAATTGTGAAAAAGAGGAGTATCAGAGGTGTGTTAGAGGGGGTGGAGACTGGAGACTGAATAGTGGTTATTGGTTGCTAGTTATTGGTTGCTGGTTATTGGCTATTCGGGAGTGAATTTGGTGGTGGGAGGTGGAGACGAGAGACTGGAGACTAGGGATTGATTACTGGTTATTGGCTATTCGGAAGTGAAGTTGGTGGTGGGGAGTGGAGATCGGATGGGAGGGTAGGGGCATGATACAATCGAGCCGGCGCCGTTAGCTCAACTGGCAGAGCAGGGGCCTTTTAAGCCCAAGGTT
>JBFJVD010000361.1:0-1699 GCA_041624375.1 Anaerolineales bacterium | reverse complement strand
GGGCTCCGACAGCGGCTGTTGAGCCGCCTCCGTCGCCGCAGGCCGCCGGACCTGAGCGAGGCCGGGGAGCCTGAGCCGGCTCCGGACGCGACCGAGGGGGAGCCGTCCGAGCGTCCGCAGGCTGATCCAACATGAGTGAAGCGACCGGTTCGGGAGAGTCCGGCGCAGTGACGACCCTCGGGTCCACGATCCTCTGCCGGCCTGCCCTGCCATCAGATCGCGATGCGGTTATGGCTTTCTTGCAGCACATCTGGGGCAGCGAAGACTATGTGACGGACGAGTGGGATGAATGGATGCAGAATGCGCGTGGTCTGCTGGCGGTCGCCGTGATCGAAGGCCGTCCCGTCGGGCTCAGTCATCTGGCCGATCTTGGGCACGGGGAGTATTGGCTGGAAGGGCTCCGGGTGGATCCCAAATTCCGGGGGCAGCACGTCGGCTCGCACCTGCATGACTACTTCGTGTCTGTGTGGGAACGGGGTTCAGGGCGAGCGCTCCGGCTGGCGAGCATGGAAAGCCGGGCAGAGGACGTTCACCATTTGGCGCGACGCACAGGGTTCGAGCAGGTGGCGTCGGTCACCGGCTACCAGGCCGAACCCCAGAGCGGCGATCCGGCGCTTTCCCCCCTTGGTGAGGAAGACCTGAAGATGGCGCTTCAGGCGCTGCAGGCTGGCCCTGTGCAGGCGGCACTGGTGGGACTGATGGATCTTGGCTGGCAGTTCGCCGCAGCCTCCGAGGACCGCCTTCGGACGCTGTACGATGCAGGCATGCTTTTTCAATGGCGGGATGGCAGCGGCGTGGCTGCCATATCGCTAAGCGACAGAAGGGGAGGAACGGACGTTTATTTGCACGCTGCCGGCTCAACGCATGAAGACCTTCCGCTCCTGCTTCAGGACGTTCGCCGCTGGGCTGCGTTGCACAACGCAGATCATGTCTTCTGGCTTATGCCGTCCGAGCCAGCCATCCAGGAAGTGGCGAACGCGGCAGGATTCTGGACGGAGTGGCAGGAAGCGCTGCTCCTGTTTCAGCGGCGCCGATGACAACGCTGCGAGAGGGCCTGCGCCGGCTGGTCGAGCGCCTGGCTTCGGAGTCTGGCGAGCCCGAAGATGCTCCTGATCCGGCATTCGCGTATACGATATTTTGGACCAAGCAGGTCCGCAGCTGGTCGCGCGAACGACAGCTTCGGGTGCATCAGGAGGTTCGCAAACTTGTCGCAGCGGAAGGCTTCACGGCCAATCGCTATCTGAGGACGTATCTCATCCCGGAATTGGATGATTTGGCGCACGCGGGAGCAAGCCTGACAGCGCTGCTTCGCGTACTCGATGCATTCCTCGAATCACAGAACTTAGAGGGAAGTGAGGTCGATCAATGATGGAAAATGGGGATGTCCACACGAAGACGCTCGGTGAGACCGCGAATTTCCTGGTCTGGGAAGCCCGCGAACCGGATGGTGAGGTCACCTATCACATCGAACTCGGATCGCTCACCCTGCATTTCTTCAAGGAGGAATGGGAGGAGTTCACAGAGTTGATGCGTTCGGTTGGCTAACCTGCGGGCGGGTTTTCCTCCTTTCGGGACGGATCTCCTGGCAGGTTGATCGTATTTCACGCCTTGCGTGTCGGGGGCGGCCAATACGGCCGCCCTTTCGCGTGACTTTGGGGCAGAAATTTGATTGGGGTAGTTGTTGTGGTACGCCGTGGCT
>JBFJVD010000360.1:0-1734 GCA_041624375.1 Anaerolineales bacterium | reverse complement strand
GACTGAGCGACATGCTCTCCTGCCCGCCGGCAACGACGATGGCGGCATCGCCGAGCTGGATGTGCTGGGCGCCGAGCGCCACCGCGCGCAGGCCCGAGCCGCAGACCTGGTTGATGCTCCAGGCGGCGCTCTCTACGGCCAAGCCGGCAGCAATGTGCGCCTGACGGGCCGGGTTCTGGCCCTGTCCGGCGGTCAGCACTTGGCCGAGGATAGTCTCGGACACATCCGCTGCCTCGACCCCGGCGCGCTCCAGCGCCGCCTTAATCGCTCCCGCGCCCAGTTCGTGCGCAGGCGTATTGGCGAACGAGCCATTGAAGCTGCCGACGGCCGTGCGGGCCGCCGAGGCGATCACGATATTCGTCATTGAGCGCTTCCTCTATAATCCCGTGGTGCCGCCGCGAGTCGGTCGGGCACTGCGCCTTCTTTTGTCACGCCGGGCGGCGTTTCGCAATGCGACAATTGCTGCGCTGCAGCAATAAATTTAATTGAAACGGCCGACGCGGCTGCAACAATTCCCGCTTCGCAACTGCAAAATTACGATTGCGCTGCGGCACAGCGAGTGCAAAATATGGGGGCTCCCCGGATCGGGGCTCAGAATGACAAGGAGGTGAGGCCGTGGCGGCGGATGGCAGCGAGAGGGATCGCCCAGGGAATTCGCCAGGGAAATCCCCAGGGAAAACCTCAGGGAAATCCCCAGGGAAATCCACGGAGAACTCCGAGAAGATCGTCATCAAGAAATACGCCAATCGCCGGCTCTACAACACGGCGAAAAGCAGCTACGTCACCTTGGACGACCTCTCGAAGATGGTGCGCGCCGGACAGGACTTTTCCGTCTACGACGCAAAGACCGGCGAAGACATCACCCGGTCGGTGCTGACCCAGATCATCTTCGAGGAGGAGGCGAAGGGGCACTCGATGCTGCCGAAGAACTTCCTGCGCCAGATCATCAGCCTCTACGGCGATGCCCTGCAAGGGGTGGTGCCGAGCTACCTCGAAGCCTCGATGGAAACCTTCGCCCAGAACCAGGATCGGATGCGCAAGGCCTTTGGCGGCGATCAGGCCATGGCGAATTTCGAGACCATGGCGCGCAGCAACATGGAGTGGTTCGAACAGGCGATGCGGATGTTTTCGCCCTTCGGTGCTGTCGCCGGGCGGGGCGGCAAATCCGCCGAGACGCAGGCCGAGCCCGAGCCGCCGCGTGAGGAAAAGGCGGCGGCCGATCTCAGCCAGGATCTGGATCAGCTGCAGCGCCAGCTCGCCGAGATGCAGGCCCAGCTCGAGAAGCTGACCCGCGACAAGTCGTGACAGTACTCTGAATAACGAAACCTCGATGCGCGGGGCGTCAGCGTGCGTTGGCCACCACCGGCTCCGGCTTGAGCCCGGGGTCCAGCAGCAGGCTGGGTGAGCCGAAATAGAAACCCTGGAAATACTCCACCCCGAGATCGCGCAGAATCCGCGCTTCGGCGGGTCCCTGCACGAATTCGGCAACCGTTATCATGTCGAAGTGGCGGCCGATCTCGACCAGCTTGGAGACGAAGAAACGGCTGTCGACGTTGGTGGTCACGTTGGTGATGAAGCTGCCGTCGATCTTGATGATGTCGAAGCGGAAATCGCGCAGCGACCCAAACGAGGTGTGACCCATGCCGAAATCGTCGAGCGCGAAGGCGCAGCCCTTGTTGCGCAGCCGGTCCATGAACTTGAGCGTCCGCGCGGGCTCGAGCATCGCCGCGGTCT
>JBFJVD010000359.1:0-1742 GCA_041624375.1 Anaerolineales bacterium | reverse complement strand
GGGCTGCACGTGGTCGGCGGCATGGTGGTGTTCGCCTATTTCCTCGGACCGGGCGCCAAGATGTGGAAGTCCGAGCCCGAGCGCTTCACCAACCGGATCGAGACCTGCGGCCTCTACTGGCACTTCGTCGACCTGGTCTGGATCTTCCTGTTTCCGACCCTGTACCTGCTGTAAGGAGGAATGATGGGGGGACATTCAGCCGAAGAGATCAAGAGGGAGACGCGGGTCTACCTGAACGTCTTTTTCGCCCTCGCCGCGTTCACGGCGATTACGGTTGCGATCAGCTACCTGAACGTGCCGTTCGCTCTGGCGCTGACGATGGCGCTCGCGGTCGCGACGATCAAGGGCACACTGGTCGCCTGCTATTTCATGCACCTCCTGTCGGAGCGCAAGCTGATCTACGCCGTGCTGCTGATCACCGTCGGCTTCTTCCTGGTGCTCCTCTTCCTGCCGCTGGGCAGCGTCCTGGGCTCAACTGGAGGTTGACCGGTGTCGCTGCGCATCTTTCACGTGCTTTTCATCGCGCTTTCGATTGCGCTATCGGCGATGGTGGCGGGGTGGGGGATTCAGCAATACCTGACGGTCGGAGACAAGGGCGGGCTGGTGCTGGCGGCGGTCTTCTTCGTCATCGGCCTGGCGCTGGTGCTCTACGGAGCGCGCTACTTTCACAAGCTCAAGGAGCTTTCGTGAGGGTGCCAAGACCCCTGGGGCCGCTCACGGCCGTCACCATCGGAGCCGTGGTCGCGGCTTGGCCCGACGCGGCCGCGGCCTGCTCGGTCTGTCTCGGCGATCCCGACTCGCCGATGACGGTGGGCGTCAACAACGGCATCCTGGTGCTGCTGGGATGCGTGGCCTTCGTGCAGGTGGGCTTTTTCGCCCTCTTCTGGAGCTTCCGGAATCGCGCCAAGCGCCTCGAGCGCCGGCGCGAGCGGTTCAGCCTGATTGAAGGAGGAGTGAAGTAGATGAAGGAGTTTCTGGATCGCTGGATGCCGATCGACGCGTCGGCGCACGGCCCCGCGCTGGATCAGATGAACGCCCTGGTCCACTGGCTGATGGCCCTGCTGTTCGTGGGCTGGGGGATCTACTTCATCTGGGTGCTCTTTCGCTACCGGGCGGGCCGCAACCCGAAGGCGAGCTACGAGGGCGCCAAGAAGGGCGTCTCGACGTGGGTCGAGGCGGGTGTCGTGGTCGCCGAGGCGATCCTGCTGATCGGCTTCGCCATTCCCGCCTGGGCGCGGTGGGTCACGCCGCCGGCGCCCGAGGACCACCCGCTGACGGTCCGGGTGATCGGCGAGCAGTTCGCCTGGAACATCCATTACCCGGGGCCGGACGGCGTGTTCGGCAGCCAGAAGGCCGAGCTGATGGGCAGCGCGAACCCGATCGGGCTCGACCCCGCGGACCCGACCGGCGCCGACGACATCGTGACCATCAACCAGCTTCACCTGCCGGTGAACCGGCCGGTGACGGTGCTGCTGTCGTCCAAGGACGTGATCCACAGCTTCGGCCTGCCGGTGATGCGGGTGAAGCAGGACGCCATCCCGGGCATGGAGATTCCGGTCCATTTCACCCCCGTGATGGCGACGCCGCCGGAGGCGGTGTTCCCGGCGTGCGCGGCCGGCAAGACGTGCTGGGAGATCGCCTGCGCCCAGCTCTGCGGACTCGGGCACTACCGGATGCGGGGCTTTCTGATGGTGCACGAGCCGGGCGGCTTCGAGGCCTGGCTGGCGTCCAAGAGCGGCTAG
>JBFJVD010000358.1:0-1746 GCA_041624375.1 Anaerolineales bacterium | reverse complement strand
GCGCGAACTTTTCGAGGCGTTTCCGCCAGAATCCACCGCACTGCCGGAGTTTCTGCCCGGCGATCGGGACGACATTCCACCGATCGCTTACGCCTCCAAGCTCCCTGATCACGAGATGGTGATCGAAGCTGGCCTCTGGAACGAGGGTGTGGCCGCTTATATCGCCGCGGTAAGTTTCGCCGATCGGATCGTCGGCATGATTATCGACACGCTGGACAACAGCGCCTATGCCGACAATACGGTGGTCGTGCTATGGAGTGATCAGGGTTTTCACCTCGGCGAGAAGGAGCTATGGCGTAAGAGCACCCTTTGGCATGAGTCCACCCGGATACCGTTGATCATTCGCGCGCCCGGGGTTGGCGCGGCCGGACAGGAGTCGACCCGACCCGTGAGCCTGCTCGACGTCTATCCGACCCTGATCGAGTTGTGCGGTCTGCCGCCGCAGCCCGACCTGGAGGGATCCAGTCTGGTGCCGCTGCTGCGGGACCCCGAAGCGATCTGGGACCAGCCGGCCGTGAGCTCCGGAGGTCGCCGGGCCCATGCCGTAATCACCGAGGAATGGCGGTACATCCGGCGAATAGACGGCAGCGAAGAGCTTTATGACTTGACCGCGGACCGGAATGAATGGACCAATCTTGCGTTGCGGCCGGAGCTTGAAGACACGAAGACCGAGCTCGCCGCCTGGATCCCGACAACCGACGCGGAGCCCATCTAAGCAACATAACCCCTGCGCCTGCGCGGCTCGTCAGCGCTCACTGTAAGGATAATCCCCTATACCGGCTGAGCTTTCGGCCGCGTATAAAAAAGTGGTGAGTCCGCGACGGGGAGAGACAGGATGGCGGAATCCTTGACAGCCTCCTCAGGACACAGAGTCCTGGAGCGTAAGATCACGGCGACGGTGCCCTTCAGCGTTGCGCGGCGGCGCTGCAGCTGCTGCGTGCTCAGCCGTCACTGCCTGCCCGCAGGTCTAAGTGCTGAGCAAACGCTGAGGTTCGAGGAAGCCGTGATGCGATCCCGTAACCTGGAGAGCGGCCAGCATCTGTTCCGGGTCGGAGATCCGTTCATCAATATGTTTGCAGTACATTCGGGCTGCCTCAAGACCTATACGGTGGATGCGGAGGGTCGCGAGCATGTGGTCAATTTTCACTTCTCCGGCGAAGTGATTGGCGCCGATGCGATCTACCCAGAAAGACACCTGACCAATGGTCTGGCTCTGGAAGATAGCTCTGTTTGCTACCTCCCGTTCCGTGCGATCAGCGAGTTGGCGCACGAGATGCCGCAACTCCAGACGCAGGTGTTTCGCATGCTGAGCCGCGATGTACTGGGCATGACGAGCATCGCCGGCGACTTCACCGCGGAGGAGCGCCTGGCCGCGTTCCTGGTGATGGTGTCCGCAAGGCTGCGGACACACGGGCAGGCACCGACCGCTATCCAGCTGGCGATGTCGAGGCAGGACATCGCCAACTACCTGCGGCTGGCAACAGAAACGGTGAGCCGGATCCTGGCGCGCTTCCAGCGCAATGGGCTGGTCAAGGCCGATCGCAAACAGATCGTGCTGCTCAGACCCGAGGGCCTGCTGGAGCTCGCGGAGTGCATGAATCCCTGGGCCAACTGGCCGGACGGGCAGGACGACGGATCGATCTGAGGACCGATTCTTTTTCGTTCTGACCGTTAGCCGAATGCTGGCGGCCTCCGGCTGCTGCAGAGAACGTGACGACGGTCGGAGGCGAGCTGGATCATCGATGT
>JBFJVD010000357.1:0-1788 GCA_041624375.1 Anaerolineales bacterium | reverse complement strand
GCAGGGGGTCGGCGGTTCAAATCCGCCCGCCCCGACAGCGACCAGCAGCCTGTTCGTCAGGGCTGCTGGTGTTGTTTCTGGCGCGAAGGGCCGGCCGGCGGCGAGCCGGGATAACTGGATCGCTGTGCCCGGGATCGTGCCAGACCGCGCTGCTCAGGCTGGGACAACCACAAGCGCTGGCCAGGAAGAGGGAATGGGGGTAGGATAGCCGCTCGCCGCACACGGCTTGAGAAGTTTCCTATTGGTTCGGCGAGCACCGTTGCGTTCGATGAAGGACCTGTGATGGTAGATACCTTTCGTGAATATCTGGTTGTCCTGATTCTTGACCGATGTGTCCAGCGGGTTGAGACGATCACCGATGAATTGGTTGGGGAACTGCTGAACGTCTTCCATACCTCCCTGCAGCGCGCGACAAATGTCCTTGGCACCCCGACCGCCACCTACCAGCAGAAACTCCTGATCCTCTCCGCAGTCCGGCGGCACCTCTCCGAAGCCGAGCGCTCCCTTCTGGGTGGCCTGCAGGATCGACGCAGCCTGACGGAAGCACAGATCAGAGAGCTCGTGCAGCTCCTGACCGGCTGCCGCGAAGCGATCCAGATTATCAACCTGGATATGAACGCCCTGCGCGGCAGCCGGGGGCTCTAAGCCCCGTTCGAAGGCCTCCCCCAGATCCGCATGAGCCGGGCTTCGCCCCCTCCCTTGAGCCTATCCACTCGTCCACCGTCACCGCGCCTTTAGCACCTGCCCCTGATCACGGGGAAGCTTTCCCTTCGATGGAACAGGCTACAATGAAAAGGTCAATAGCCGCGTCCGCGCTTGCTCGAGGAGTGCCGCATGCAGCCGGTGGTGATCGCCGTGGATCTCGGCGGGACCCAGATCCGCGCCGCCCGGATCGATGCGGGCGGAACCCTGCTCTCCCGCGCAGCTCACCCGACTCCCTCCGCAGAAGGACCACAAGCAGTCGTGCAGGGGATCGTAGACGCTGTCATTGAGGCCATGGAAGGGATGGCGCTCGAGGGGATTTCGGCGATTGGCATCGGCGCGCCGGGCCCGGTGGATGCGGAGACGGGCGCGCTGATCGACCCCCCGAACATCCCTGGCTGGGGCACCCGTTCGCTCTCCGAGGCGCTCGCCCGGCATTTCCCCTGCCGAACATATGTGGGGAATGATGCAAATGTGGCTGCGCTCGGCGAGCGGCGATTTGGCGCCGGCGTCGGCGTCAATGACATGGTCTATCTGACGGTAAGCACGGGGATCGGAGGCGGTGTGATCTCCGGCGGCCGGCTGGTCACCGGCTGGCGTGGCTTCGCCGGCGAAATCGGACATCAGGTCCTGGTTCCGGATGGTCCGCTCTGCGGCTGCGGACAGCGGGGCCATCTCGAGGCGCTCGCCGCGGGACCTTCCATCGCCCGTGAGGTACGCGCACAGCTTGAGACGGGAGCCGCGTCTGCGATCCTCACCATGGTCAGTTCACCCGCCATGGTGACCGCCGAGATTATCGGCCGCGCGGCCGCGGCCGGCGACCCGCTGGCTCGGGAGGCCTTCGAGCGCGCAGCCTACTACATCGGACTCGGTCTTGTGAACGTGATCCACATCCTGGAGCCGGAACGAATCTTGATAGGAGGCGGTGTGAGCAAAGCCGGCGATCTCCTGTTTGACCCGATCCGCCGCACCGTGCAGGAACATGTGCTCTCAGAAATCTACCAGGATGTAGACATCCTCCCGGCCGCCCTCGCAGAGGATGTCGGCTTGCTGGGCGCCGCCGCGCTGGCGCTCGAGTCGCTGGAT
>JBFJVD010000356.1:0-1819 GCA_041624375.1 Anaerolineales bacterium | reverse complement strand
TTGCTGCCGGAGTATGCCGCCGCCCACAACAACCTGGGCACCGTGAGTCAGCGATTGGGAAAGCCCGAGCAGGCCAGGGATCAGTTTCAAACCGCGGTCAAGTGGGATCCGGAACACTGGCAGGCATGGTTCAACCTGGGGCAGGCACAGGCGGGTTTGGGCGAGTATGCCGCATCCGAGGCGGCGTTCCTGGAGGTGACTCGGATTCAACCGGAGTTTGAGCCGGCCCGGGCTGGATTCAGCCTAAAATGGATAGCCCTTCGCCCCCTGGATTCCTTTTAGGACCGAAATCTCCCCGGCCATGTTGTTCAGGTGGGAAGTGATCAGCGCCGTGAAGACCCAGCTGACGGCCTTGATGCCAAATCCATGGTCGCTGAGATCCAGCTCCCGTTCGAGGTCTATGGGCTTGAGGGTGTCCAAGTAGGCATTTGTGGCAGTGTAGACCGCCCGAGCATACTCGCGCGCCTGGAGTATATCTACTTCGAGTTCGCGCGCCCATTCGAATGAAGCGCCGAGCTGCGGCGCGCTGATTCCTGTACGACTCTCCCACTCACCGAGATAAAGCGGGGTTGCCTCTCTGAGCAGACCGTTGACGAGGATGTCTTCGCTGACGACTGCATGCGCGTAGGTGGCGCCCAGCGGATTGGCGAGCCCCGGCGGAGTTGTCGCCGCCTGGGTTTGATCGACGTCCTCCATCACGAGCTCGAGAAGCTCATGAGCCCAATCGAATTCCTGGCGAAGCAGAGCGATGGCGTCCAAGCGAGACTCCTTTCAGGCTGATAGAAGTTGCGCCACTTCAGGCGTTTGGAGGAAGCGTTGACGGAGGTCTACATCGGCGATGTGATCCGCTATGAAATCCAGGTGGCTCCGGGCGTCTTCCTTCGATGCCTCCGCCTCGCGTGCGTTGCCCCGGGCGGCCTCCGCCCGGCTTAGGGCGAATCCGATTCGCCACAACATGCGCCGCGATCCAAGCGCCTGCGCCTTCGACCGGGCGCTCTGCAGGCACTCAACGGCCGCATCGAGGTCGCCCAGCGCGCTCAAGGCAGTGGCGCGCACGAGAAGCGCCTCCGGGATGTGCGGCCGTCGATGCGTCATCCGCAGCAACTCCAGGAGTTCGTCGAGGAGGTCAATTGCACGTGGGGGTTCACCTTCAGCCAGTGCGATCATTCCCCTAGCGATGAAAAGGTAGTCGGGAGCGAAGAGCGAACCCTCGAGTTTGAGAGCCGCCTTGCTGCGCTGCAGATTCTCCTTCGCAGCGGCCAGATCCCCCTTGAGGAGATTCAGCCTGGCCAGCGCTGCAAGCGGAAGCGGTCTCAGAATGTGAAAATCCTCGACGCGGCTCAGCGCCGCTTCCTCGACCATCCTTATGCCGCGTTCGGGATCGCCGAGGGCGCCATAGGCAATGCCCATTTCGGAGGCAGCCATCACCACAAAGGGGTGACCGCTCTGAAGGGCGAGATTGTAGGCTTCGCGCAGCACGGCCAGGCCTCGATCCACCTGCCCCTGATCCGCAAGCATGATGCCGACCCAGCCCAAGCTGCTCGTCTTGCCCCAGGTGTTGTCGACGGCATCGGCGATCGCGTAGGCCCGGTCCGCGAACTCGATGGCGGGGCCGTAGTTCCCGGCCCAGTACTCGACGAAGGACTGGCTGGAAAGGTTGTCCGCCAGCATCGGCTGGTTGTCGGAGTCCTCCCACATACGCTCTGCCTCTCTGAGGACTGCTCGGGCGCTGTCGATTTCTCCCAGAGCGATGTAGCTCAGGGGAAGATCGTTGAGCGTGAACGCCAGTTGGTTACGCAGCTCCAGCCGGCGGGCGATC
>JBFJVD010000355.1:0-1831 GCA_041624375.1 Anaerolineales bacterium | reverse complement strand
TTGGATATTCGGGTGGGAACCATCCGCCAGGTTGAGGAAGTACCCAAATCGCATCAGCTCGTCAAGCTCACCGTCAGCTTCGGCGATCACGATCGCGTGATCCTTGCCGGGATGAAACAGGAGCGCGAAAAGCTGGGCGCGCTGGTTGGAAAACAGGCGCTCTTCGTCGTCAATTTGCAGCCACGGAGTATGATGGGGGTGGAATCCGAGGGCATGCTGTTCGACATCGGCTATGCCGACGGGATCCAACCGGCGCTGGCCGTGCCCGAGTGGCCGGTCCCCGATGGGGCACGCGCCGGATAGAAGTGCGGCATGCCGCCCGGCATGCGGCGGAGGGAGGCGGCGTGACGGATCTTTCGCCCAATGCAGTTGAGCCTCAAGACAGGCAATTCCTCAGCGCAAGCGATTGGCCAGCCCTCGTTGGCTTCCTGGTCTTCCTGTTCTTGATCCCCACACTGCTCTTCATCGCGGCAGGAACCGTGCGCTGGCTTGCCGCGTGGCTCTACACGGCGCTCTACATCGGGGCCGCGCTATCTGGCCGTGTTGCGGCCTTCTTTCGCCATCCCGATCTCCTGGCGGAGCGGGCGCGCTTTGCGCGCGCCGAAGGGACCGAGCCTGCGGATCGAGCTATGGTGGCGGTCGTGGGTATTCTGGGCCCATTGACCATCGTTCTCGTCGCCGGACTCGATCACCGACTCGGCTGGACGCCGCCGATCCCAGGCGCCCTGAGCGCCCTCGGCCTCGCGCTGGTTGTGCTGGGCTATGGACTCGGGACCTGGGCAATGGCGGTGAACCGCTTCTTCTCCGCAGTCGTGCGCATTCAGAAGGACAGGGGCCACACCGTGGTGACCGACGGGCCTTACCAGCTGGTCAGGCACCCGGCCTACGCCGGCGCCTTGCTGGCCTCCATCGGCGTTCCGCTGCTGCTTGGCTCAGTCTGGTCATTGGTTCCATCGCTGCTTATGGCTGCTGCGCTCATGGCGCGCACAAGGGTCGAAGACCTCACCCTTATGAGGGAGCTTGAGGGCTATCCCGAGTATGCTGAACAGGTACGGTACCGACTCTTTCCGCTCGTCTGGTAGTCCGGAGTCTGTACCCGTCCTGCGTGTTCCGTCGTTGTGCTCAATATCCGGGAGTTCTGGGCCAGTGTGGGATCGGGCCCTGATCGCCTGCAAGAGTCGAACATGCCGTGAAGGAGGGAGACATGGCGAAGGATTTGAAGATCATGGTGGCCCATGAGCCGGGCTCGCTCGCCCACCTGGGCGAGGTACTGGGCGCCGCCGGGGTGAACATCGACGGCATGTGTGCCGTCACCTCCGGCAACCAGGGGGAGATTCACTTCCTGGTGGAAGACGCGGAGGCGGCCAAGGCAGCGCTCACGGCCGAAGGTGTCGGCGTTGACGCCGAGACCGAGGTTCTCGTCCTCGAGATTGAAAACCGACCTGGGGCGCTGGGTGAAACTGCCCGGCGGATGGCCAAAGCTGGTGTGAACATCACGCTTGCCTATCTCGCCTTCCCGCCCAAGCTGGTCTTCGCCGTGGATGATATGGTCGCCGCGCGCATGGCGATGGAGTAGCCGTAAACCCGGCTCGTTTGCCTCAACAGCCAGCAGCTGAGCTTATCTGGACAAAGCCCGCAAGTCGGGCGGTTTGTGGGTTCAGGGTAGACGGCAAGCTTTTCTACCAGCCATACCAAGCACTCACGCATCCTCGACCTTCGTGCATGGATCGGGAACTCGAGGATGGGGATGCCTCTGGGGCTTGATCGAGTAATGCGCCCTCACTCATAATGGGATAGGGGAAGCTGAACCAAGGGGTAGTGGCCATGGACG
>JBFJVD010000354.1:0-1869 GCA_041624375.1 Anaerolineales bacterium | reverse complement strand
CGGGCACCCTGCTCCTGACCACCTTCACCTTGCAGGAGTCGTTACCGCCTTCGGAGAGGCGAGTTGGGCAGGACCGGGAGTCCAGGCCGCGCGCCCTCGAGCTGCTGCGTGGAAGAGTCGCGCTGCACCTCGTTCTGGCGATCGGGTTCACTACATCGCTGGCCTTTGCCGCGCTTCCGGCGACCTTCGCACTCTACGCCGATCGCGTCCTCTTCAGCGCGCCTGGGCTCACCGCTAATGCTCAGCTGTACATCGGGCTCATGCTGACGTTCCTGGGGTTGGTGACCGTCGTTACCCAGCTCGCGTTCTTGCGGCCGCTCATCCGTCGCCTGGGGGAACGCCGGCTGCTGGTGATCGGTCAGGCGGCGCTGCTGCTGGCATTCCTCGGATTGGGGTCTGCCAGCGCATTCCTGATTGCGACGGCTTCACTGGCGCCTTTTGCATTTGGGCGGGGCGTGAGTGAGCCAAGCATTCAATCTCTGGTGACCCGTTTTGGCGATCGGGACAGCCGGGGTCAGTTGCTCGGCTTCTACCAATCGGCGCGCAGCCTGGCGCTGATAGTTGGCCCGATCTGGGCGGGGTACGTCTTCGAGGCTTTCTCGGCGAGAGCTGTATATTGGACAGGCGCCGGGATCGTGCTGGTCGCCATGGCGTTCGGTCTTCTCCTGCTGCGACAGACGCTGCCCACCGAACGCGCCCCCGCCCACCCCGGCGCTGCCGAGGAGGCGGTGCCCTCCAATCTGCAGCCCTGATTCCGCAGTCGGGCGCTGTGAGAGGATGACCTCCGGCTAGCAGCAGGCAGGCTGCTGGATCAGATCGCGCAGCGGTTCGCGCCCGCTTCCAGCTGTGCGGCTGCCGCGCCCGGCAGACGGCCCACTTCATTGAGCTGGACGATGACTTCATGGTTCGGCGGATTCGCCGGCAGACGGCTGAGAATCCAATCGACGAACTCGGCCTCGTCGAGCGCAAACGCCTCCACCCTGGCGACAATTTCACCCAATGGCGCCATCAACGGCGCACCATCGAAGGCCAGCGGCTGGCTGCTGTGGCAAGGGAGCACCAGCAACCCGGGATCGAGTTCCTTGATCTGATTCAGGCTTCGATGGAGGGCCATCGACCTGGCTCGCGCCTCGGCTGGGTCGGCCTTCAGGTCGGGCCGGCCGACGCTGTCGAGAAACAAGGTGTCTCCTGTGAAGAGCGCCGCACCGCCGAGCTCAAAGCTCATGGACTCGAAGGTATGACCGGGAGTCTGCAGCGCCTTAAGCCGAGCTCCTCCGATCTCGATCACATCGCCGGTCCGGATCCGCCGATGATCGAACTGCACCCGGTCTTGATCCGGCAGCAGGTAATCCGCACCGGCCGCGTTCGCCAATGGGATCCCGCGGGTGAGGTGATCGGCATGGACGTGTGTGTCGACCACCTTCGTGATCCGCCAGCCATGCGAGTCGGCCAGATCGAGGTAGATTTGGGGGTCTACGGAAGCGTCAATCACCAAGGCATCGCCCTTCGAGCCAACGAGGTAGGACAGGCATCCCTTGCCGGTCCGGCGAACCTGGATCACGGTCGCCTGGCTGTTCGGCAGCGGCACCTCCGCGGTGTTCCACGCCAGGCTCCACGCTTGCATGCCGCCAGCAAGCGAGTGGGCCGGGATGCCTTTTGTACGCAGGTATTCGCTGGCGATCCGGCTGGTCGCACCGACGTAACAGACGGTCACCACCGGCAATCCGTCGGGCGCTTCATAGTCGGCCAACGGTCCAGGGCTGCGCGCATAGATTGCGTTGTAGGCATCGAGGTTCCGGGCACCCGGGATGTGCCACGACTGGTAGTCGGCGGCAGGACGGATGTCTACAACCTCCACCGGGTTCCCTT
>JBFJVD010000353.1:0-1893 GCA_041624375.1 Anaerolineales bacterium | reverse complement strand
GGGCTCCGCTTTCCGCTGTACCCACTGTTCGCGGCCCCGGCCATGTATCTGCTCGTCCGGGGCCTACGCGAGCGCCGCCCAAATCTCCTGCTGCTCAGTGGTGTTGCCGTCGGACTCTCCTTGCATGGATATTCCCCCGCCAGGGCGCTTCCTCTTGTGATCGCTCTGGGCTTTGCGCTTTATATCGTGCACATTCGCAAGCAGATCGACGGCCGCGCCGCGTCTTCCGCCTTCATCGCCCTCACGCTCGTTTCACTGATCGTCACGCTCCCGCTCCTTCGTGTTCTGATCGATATGCCGGAGCCCGTTCTCTACCGTTCCTTGAGTCGCATGGGCACCATTGAGGCTCCCTACCCAGACTCGCCGTTCCGGATCTTGATCGCGAATCTCTGGAAGGCGCTTCTAATGTTCTCGTGGGACGACGGGGTGATCTGGCTGGTGGCGATTCAGCGTCGTCCGCTTCTGGATTGGATCATGGCAGGAGGGATGCATCTCGGGGCGCTGCTCGTGCTCGTCCGGTATCTTCGACAGCGGGATTGGCGGGATGCCTACGTCTTACTCTCCATCCCGATCCTGCTGCTGCCCTCTGTGCTCGCGCTGGCATTTCCGATCGAGAATCCGGCGCCCAACAGGGCTTCGGCGACCATGATCCCAGTATTTGCCCTGGCTGCCTTGCCATTCGCGGGCCTGCTGCAGTGGGGCGAACGAGCCATTCAGGTACGGCGGGCTTCGCTTGTGTCCGGGATCGCGCTGGCGTTGCTGATCTGGGTCAGTGCGCTCACGAATCACAATCTCGTTTTCAACATCTACAACAGCCAGCATCGCCGCGGCACCCTGAACGTTTCGGAAGCGGCCGCGGTGGTGCGAGGCTTTGCGGATTCGGTCGGCAGCTTTGAGTCCGCCTATGTCATTCCGTTCCCTCATTGGTTTGACACCCGGCTCGTGGGGATCGAGGCGGGTATCCCGCGGCGAGACTTTGCTCTCAGAGTTGAGGAGCTAGACACCGTACTGCTTCAACCAAGGCCGCTGCTTTTCCTGGTGAAGCCCGAAGACGAGGCTGCTCTGGATCGACTGCGGGTGCTCTTTCCAGAAGCCGTCATAAGCAGGTATGATTCGGCTTTTGAGGGAAGGGACTTCATGATCGTGCATGTACCCGCCCCACCGGGAATCAGGGCCGAGATAGAACCTCCATCATGAGCGACGTCCTTCAAGAGCCGGCCTCCCCTGCGGCCACGGTTATGGAACAACCCCGGACGGCTCTCTGGCGCCGCTGGCTGCCCGAGATTCTTCTACTGGCGGTCCTGGCTGTCGCCGCGTACCTTCGCTTTGTCGGCCTTGAGTGGGATGACTACACCCACCTGCATCCGGACGAGCGCTTCCTCACGATGGTCGAGACCAACATCCGGCCGCCCGAATCGCTCTGGCTTTACTTCGTGACCGAAGAATCGCCCCTGAACCCGCACAATGCCGGGCATGGGTTCTTTGTTTATGGGACCCTCCCCATCTTCATTGTGCGCTACCTGGCGGAATGGCTGGGGAGAACGGGCTATGACCAGGTTCATCTGGTGGGCCGGGGCGCAGCGGCTGTTTTTGATCTTGTCTCGATCGTTTTGGTCTATCTGATCGGGGCGCGGCTCTATCGCCGGCGCGTCGGCCTACTTGCAGCCGCCCTCGCCAGTTTCTCTGTGCTGCTTATCCAGCATGCTCATTACTTCGTGGTTGATCCGTTCGCGAACACGTTTATCCTCGCCGGGTTTTACTTTGCCGTCCGGGTATTGGAAGACGGGCGGTTCCCGGACTACTTGCTCTTCGGCCTCGCGCTTGGTATGGCAACCGCCTCGAAAATCAGCGCGGCGCCGCTGGCTGGTGTCATCGTCTTGGCAGCTGCGGCGC
>JBFJVD010000352.1:0-1906 GCA_041624375.1 Anaerolineales bacterium | reverse complement strand
TTGCTGCCCGGCTCAACTCCGCCCCCGCCGACTGCCGTGTCCGATCCAGATGTTCCGGCTCCCACCCTGTGTGATCAGCCTTGGGCTGATCGTGCGATTTTTAAAGCCAACTTGCGGGATGAGCAGCAAGGAATCCTCGAATCGCTGCCGGAGGCCACGGTCTACCACCTGAAGCTGGAGCTTCACGATTCGCTTACCGAGCTCGACGCCGATCAGGAACTGCTTTTCACGAACCAGGAAACCGTGGCCCTGGATGCGGTCTATCTGCGCCTCTTCCCCAACATCAGCGGCGGCGCCACCGACCTCCTTGCGGCAGCGGTGAACGGACAGGCGGTTGAGCCCGGCTACGAGTTGGAACGGAGCGTGCTGCGGCTCCCGCTCGGCGAGCCGCTCGGTCCAGGGGAACGGGTTGTCATCCGGCTCTCGTACCGGGTCCGGGTACCCGAGGGCGTTGGAGGAAACTACGGCATTCTCGGGTACACCGATGAGATCCTGGCGCTCGCGCACATCTACCCGATGGTGGCGGTGTACGACGATGAGGGCTGGAACCTGGAAATCCCGCCGGACATCGGGGACCTAGTGTATGCCGACAGCAGCTTCTATTTGGTGCAGGTGACTGCGCCGGCCGACCTGGTGCTGGCGACCAGCGGGGTGGAGATCGAGCGAGAGGAGAGCGAAGGTCGGCGCCGCACCGTCTACGCCGCAGGGCCGGCCCGCGACTTCTACCTCGCCGGGAGCCGACGCTATGAGGACGTGAAGACGGAATATGGGCCCGTTACCGTGCGGAGCTTCACCCTGCCCGAGTTCGCCGCGGCCGGCGCCGAAGCGATGAGGTACGCCGTGATGGCGCTGGAGACGTTCGAGGACCGATTCGGACCCTATCCCTACCGCGAATTCGACCTCGTGAGCACACCGACGCTGGCACTGGGGATCGAATACCCCGGCATTGTGGCTATGGCGCAGCGGATGTACGATCCGCAGAATCGATCCGGCGCCGGACGGTGGCTGGAAGGGGTCACCGCCCATGAGGTCGCCCACCAATGGTTCTACGCCGTGGTGGGCAACGATCAGCTCGATGAACCCTGGCTCGACGAGGCGATGGCCCAATACGCCACGCTCGAGTATTACGGCTCGGTCTTTGGACCTGGCGGCTACAACGGATTTCGCGACACCCTGGTTGATCGCTGGTGGGGCGTGAACCAGGCGGCCATTCCGATCGGCCTGCCGGTGCGCGCGTTCGATGGGCGCAGCTACAGCGCCATCGTCTACGGCCGCGGACCCCTGTTCATCGAAGCGCTGGCCGAGCAGATGGGTCCGCAGGCGTTCGACGCGTTCCTGCGCGACTATTACAGCCAGCACCTGTGGGGAATCGCCACCACCGAAAGCTTCCGAGCGGCGGCTGAAGCCGCTTGCGCCTGCGACCTGACGGACCTATTTCAGGCCTGGGTCTACCCCTGATCCCTCTCGCATCGCGCGCCGGCCGGTAAGGCCTTGGCGGCTTGATGTGTCCCGGACCGTTGGGGCATCCACGAGCTGAGATCTGTAAGGGATAATGGTCTCGCTAGGGCAGTCTGCCGCCTCACAGGCGGCGGATGCCCGCTCATTACTTATTGGGGACGATGTGCCGTGACAGAACTGCTGACTCAACTGTGGGCCAACGATTTCTACCGCCGCGTCCTCCTCTCGGGCATCGTGCTTCTGGTGATCCTTGTGACGCGGCGTACGCTGCGCTTCCTTCTGCTCAGCCGTCTGCCGGACGACAGCCCGCACCTGCACACGATCCGCAGCATCACCAACTATGCCCTGACTTTCCTTGGTCTGGTTCTGCTCCTCGGGGTCTGGATTCAGCGCGTCGGCGATCTATCGGTGGCCTTCGGAATCCTCGGCGCCGGCCTCGCCTTCGCCC
>JBFJVD010000351.1:0-1915 GCA_041624375.1 Anaerolineales bacterium | reverse complement strand
CGCATCATGCAGGCCATGCGCCTGGCGATCGATCGGGAGGCGATCTTTGAACTTGTCCAGCAGGGCTTCGGGGCAATCGGGCGGGATACCCCGGTGGGGCCGCTGTACACCGATCTCTACACTGAGGAGATCCCCTTGCCGGATCGGGACGTAGACGCGGCGCGCCAGCTCCTGATCGATGCCGGCTATCCCGACGGGCTTGATTTGCAGCTTCGCCTGCCGGAAGCGCAGAACTTCCCCGATCTGGCGGTCGTGCTCAAAGAGCAGCTCGCCCCGGCCGGATTCAACATCGAGATCTCGGTTGAGCCGGAGAGCGTCTACTATGGTGAGAACGGTTGGCTGGAGGCCCCCTTCGGGATCACCGGCTGGGGGTCGCGCCCCTATCCGCAGTTCTACCTGAACGTGATGCTGGTCTGTGGGGCCAAGTGGAATGAGTCGCACTTCTGCGATGAAGAGTTCGATCAGCAGGTGCAGATCGCCGGCTCCTCGCTGGATCCAAACGAACGGCAGCAGGCCTATTTCGAAATCCAGCGAATCCTGATCGAGCGTGGACCGGTCTTGGTTCCCTTCTTCTTCCCGCAGCTGGGCGCAAGCCGCGACAATGTCGAAGGCTTCGTGATGAAGGCTTTCCCTGGGCGCTCCGACCTGCGACCCGTTACGGTGGGAGGGCAGTAAGCTCAGGGATGACCGCAGCCAGCACAGCGGCGTTGACGGTGGGCGCTGCTCCCAGCCGGGGGCGGCGCCTGCTGATCGCGCTAAGAGCCCTCTTCTCCCGGCCGGCGTCAGCTGTCGGGACCGCGATCTTCATCCTCTTCTTGATCCTGGCATTGGTGGGCCCCTTCGTGGCGCCGTATCGAGCCAATCAACAGATCACCGAGGACGCACGTCAGCCGCCTTCGGTGGCTCATTGGTTCGGAACCGACAACCTGGGCCGGGATGTCTTCAGCCGGGTCGTCCTCGGGGCGCGCGATATCTTGAGCCTGGCCGGGCTTGGCACCGCTGTTGCCGTGGTGATTGGCACCGTGTTCGGCCTGTTCAGCGGCTACCGTGGCGGGCTGGTGGACGAAGGGATCATGCGTTTCTTTGACAGCCTGCTGGCCATGCCCGCGCTGCTCTTGGCGCTGCTCCTGTTGGGGACGCTGGGCCCCTCGCGCAACAGCGTCCTGATTGTCATCATCGTCGTCTATACACCGATCGTTGCCCGCGTGGTTCGCAGTGTGGTGCTCTCGGTGAAGCCGAAGGGTTTCGTGCAGGCGGCCCGCCTGCAGGGTGAGGGCCTGGCCCGGATTCTTTTCCGTGAGATCCTCCCATCGACTCTGCCAGCCCTGGCCGTGGAGGCCGCCCTGCGCTTCTCCTATGCGATCTTCCTGGTCTCTTCGCTTGGATTCCTCGGCGTGGGCGTCCAGCCACCCAGCCCGGATTGGGGTCTGATGGTCAAGGAGGCGCGGACCTATGTGACGCAAATCCCCTGGGCGCTGTTTTATCCGGCGGCCGCCATCGCCTTGCTGGTGATCGGCGTGAACCTGATGGCCGATGGATTGAAGCAGGTGCTGCAGCCGGGCAGCCACTAGCCGATGTCTCCGGCAGGTTCGTCCCCGCTCCTCGACATTGAAGATCTGACCGTGGCCTACCGGACCGGTGATGGCCTGCGGGAGGCGGTCCGGCATGTGACGCTGCAGATCGATCGCGGCCAAATCTACGGCCTGGTCGGCGAAAGCGGCTCCGGAAAGACGACCCTCGCCCTCGCCGTGATGCGCTACCTGCCCGAAGCCGGACTCGTGTCCAGCGGATCGATTCGCTTCAATGGGCGGGATTTGCTCGCGCTGCGCCCGGCCGACCTGCGCCGGATCTGGGGCGCGGAGATCGCGCTCGTGCCGCAGGACCCTCTCTCATCGCTCAACCCCTCCCTGCGCAT
>JBFJVD010000350.1:0-1951 GCA_041624375.1 Anaerolineales bacterium | reverse complement strand
GTCGGGAAGTTGTCGGTCCCATCAATGATCAGATCATAGGGTTCCGCGATCCGAAATGCGTTCTCCGACGTAAACGGCTCATCATAGAGGTCGATCTGGACCTCCGGGTTGATGTCCAGCAGCCGGTCCCGCGCGGAAATGACCTTCCGCTCGCCGAGCGTCGAGGTCCCGTGAATGATCTGCCGCTGCAGATTGGTGAAGTCCACCACGTCGTAATCTACGAGGCCGATGCGACCGACGCCTGCCGCCACAAGATACATTGACACTGGCGAACCCAACCCTCCCGAGCCGATGATAAGCACGGAGGATTGCTTCAGTTTCTTTTGTCCATTGAGGCCGACCTCCGGCATAAGCAGGTGCCGCGAGTAGCGCAGGATTTCTTCATGGGAGAGCTCGGTCCCGTTCTGTGACATGCTTTGCTCCATCATCACACCACCTCGGTTCCATCGTATCGCAGCGGACTGCGAGAAGTGCGTTCTTCGTCAATCCTGCACGTTGCGCTGGGCTCCCGTCAGGTCCTTGCCGGCGTGTTCCCGCCGCTCATCTACCACATCGACGACAAGCCCAGGAGCAATCTTCTGAAGCTGCGCCAGCAGTTTCGGCGCCCGCGCCACACCATGGTTCATACCCCGGGGGCGTCCTTGGGCGTCGATGAGAAAGGTCGTCGGCACCGAGAGCACGCCCCAAACATCCGCCAGCTCCGGCTGCTCGAGCGCGTTCACCTCGATGATCTGTAGCTGGGCACCGAGCAGCTCGACCAGGCTTTCCAGCGCAGGACGCTGGATCGTTCGGCACGGGGCGCAGTCGGGTGTGGTGAAGTAGAGAATCGCCGGCCGGCCGAGGCGGTATTCGTCCAGGCGCAGCGCACGGCGTGCATTTCGAGCGAGCAGCAGCCGGCCAATCAGCCAATAGCTCAGCCCCAGGCTCAGGCTGATCAGCAGCGCGAGGGCGAAGCGTTCCAGCATCCGAACTCAGCCCCCGGTCGCCGGTCGCCGGCCGGGAAAGGATCCCGGCGGCGGGGACTGGTGGAAGCCCGGAACGCCGAGCCGGCTGAGCCAGTAATAGAGCGCACATCCAACGCAGAAACCACCGAAGAGATTTAGCGCAGCCAGGGCGATCACGACCCAGCTCAGAACCCATCCGAGAAAGGGCGAGCCCGCGTACAGCAGGAGCGCCCCCACAGCCAGAAACACGCCGCCCAGGGTCTGCGCGAAACGGTGCGGTTGTGGATGGTCATTGATCAGATCCGGCCGGACAACGCGCAGGCGGCGCAGGAGCAGGTAGGCGGGCACGAAGCCTGGCCGGCCGAGGATCGAGCCGGCCAGCATCACACCGCCCACGCCGGCAACTATCCACGCCAGGTCCCCGACGAAAGCAAGCAGCAGGAGGCTGATGATGAAGGCTTGGTTCGTTCGCAGCGCCGCATGGTCGACAGCCCTCAGCGCTTCCGATCCGTTCCCGCCAGCAATACTCGGGATGATCATCACCCGGTCCTTGTCCTGGATCAGGGTCGCCTCTCCCTGATGGCTGTGCATATCTTCATCGTTGACAAAGACGCTGACATAGGGGCGCAGCTGCCCCTGCTCGTTAAAGAGGTGCGGCTCGAGGGCCGGGAAGCGTTCGCTCAACTGGCGCAGTGCTTCTCCGACTGTCGCGCTCGGCACCTCGATCTCCTTCTGTCCCTGCGTATACGGCCGCAGGGGAGTCGGCACGCGCACAATACTCATGAGAGATCCTCCGTTGATGCCGCGCGGATTCGAATTTCCTGAGGTTCGAACCGGTCCCGCTGGTCGCGGAGCTTCCAGGCGAGTGTCTCCCTGGCATGACCTTGGACGACGCTCGTGATGAGGTAGCTGTACCAGGGAAGCGCCCACTCCAGGTCGAAATCCGAGGGACGCGCTGGATGATCTGGGTGTGAGTGAAACACCCCGAGGATGTCCAGCCCGCGCGC
>JBFJVD010000349.1:0-2036 GCA_041624375.1 Anaerolineales bacterium | reverse complement strand
TCCCGCGACGCCTCCCGCGACCCTGACTGCTGGACAGGTCAAAGCCGCGAAATGTCCTCGAACCGTTTTACAGATCGAGGCTGTAGCCGCGCGCCGCCTCCACATGCTCGCCCGCCCGGAATCCGCCCCGGGCCACCAGCTTGCACCCCATGTGCTCATAGTAACGCACCGCCTCGGCCCGCTCTAGCGTCCAGACCATCATGCGCCGGCACCCCCGCTCCCTGAGCGCCGCGGCACAGCGCAGCCAGAGCCGTTCGCCCAGACCGGTCCCCTGTTGTTTCGGGTGGACATAAAGGGAAGTCACCTCGCCGTCGCCGTCGTGCAGCAGCGCATATCCGGCCGTGCCGACGGCCTCGCCACCCAGCTCGGCAACGAAAAAGCCGATTCGCTCTTTGCGGAACTTGTGCCAATCGGCTTCAATCTTGAGCTTCTCTGAGAAGATTGCGTCAATCTCCTGCGGGGTGAAGATATGGGTGTAGGCCCCCGCCCAGGCGGCTTTGGTCACCGCACGCTGCGCTTCGCCATCGGCTTTCGTCGCCTGCCGAATGAGGATTGTGGCCTTGCTCACCCTAATCCCGGTCGCGGTGTATTGTGAGCACGCTCGCGCACTCTCAGCATACGCCTTGCCAACATCCGAGTCCACCGTGTTGGCATGAGCTAGCTAGCCCTCTGCAGCCTCGCCATAGCCAGGCGGGCGACCAACCTGCGCGGCAGGAAGCGGATCGAGAAGATCTCGATCTGATTGATCAGCCCGGGGATGACCACACGCCGGCCGGCCATCAGGCCCTGGTATCCCAAGCGGGCAACCGTCTCCGCGTCCAGCACATTGCGCTGCAGGAGGCGGACGTCCGCCATACCGGCCCGCTGTTGGAGCTCCGATCGGGTCGCACCCGGACACAGCGCAGTCACCGTCACGCCGGTGCCGTCGAGCTCCTCGGCGATGGCTTCGGAGAAGCTCAACACATAGGCCTTGGTCGCGCTGTACACGGCATTGAGTGGACTCGGGGCAAACGACCCGTTCGATCCAACGTTGAGGATCCTTCCCTTTCTACGCTGGATCATGGCCGGCAGGAACAGCTTCGTCAGCTGGGTGAGGGTAAGCAGGTTGACCCCGATCATCTGAAGCTCATCGGCCAGGTCGTTGCTGGCAAACTCACCGTAGACGTTCATTCCTGCGTTGTTGACCAGCGTGTCGACCTCGATCTTCCGGTCTGCGACATCGTCGAAGAGCCGGCGCGGGGCCGACTCGCCGGCGAGATCCATGGAAATAATGTGGACCTCTGACCTATGCGCTTGATGCAGTCGTTCACCCAGTTCATTAAGCCTGGCTTCGTTCCGGGCGACCAGAACCAGGTTGTGGCCATTGCGGGCGAAGACCTCAGCCAGGGCCGCGCCGATACCGCTTGAGGCGCCTGTGATGAGGGCCATTGAGCCAATCGAATGGGCACGGTTACCTGCCATACGTTCGCCTCCATTCGGATAGTCGCCGATTCGAGGGGGTCCTACCTGCATCCAGGGAACACAGCATCTACATGCCGCTGTGGTTCTGAGACGGCCATCAGGGTGCGGTGTGAGCCGCTGGGCCTTCAGACGTTACGCATTATCCTCGGCCTTGCGGGCGAAGATGAGCGGATGGCTCTCCTCTCGGGTGTCATAAGTCGGCTTGTAGCCGTGCCCAACGGTCGTGACCTCGATGAGCTCGAAGCCAATCTCTTTGAGCAGAGTCTCATACTCCTGCAGTCCGTAGTTCGACCAGTACATGGTCACGCCAAGGAATTCTTCCGTGTAGGGCGCTTCGTTCTCGCTTGCCACCGTGATCAGCAAATACCCGCCAGGCTTCAACCAGCGGTGAATCCTGCGCAACAGCGTATCGTGCTGCTCCCTGGGCAGGTGGAAGAGTGCATAGAACGAAACCACGGCGTCGAAATTCGAGACGGGAAGCTCAACCTCCAGCACGTCAGCGTGGATGAATGTGGCGTCGGGGAGGTTCTCGCGGGCGCGCCGGACCATCTCGGCCGAGATGTCGACGCCTGTGA
>JBFJVD010000348.1:0-2036 GCA_041624375.1 Anaerolineales bacterium | reverse complement strand
CTGCCGCTCACGCAATCAGCGCTCGTGATCGGCGGCGGAATCGCCGGCATGACTGCCGCCGTGGCCGTCGCCCAGCAAGGGATTGAGACCCACCTTGTCGAAAAGGCCAGCCGTCTCGGCGGCCAGCTGAACTGGCTCGGCGACCTTTCCCCCGCCGGCACCAGCCCCAGAGAGCTGCTCGACACCAAGCAGAGTGAGCTGGCTGCGGCCGGGGTCCATATCCATCTGGATACGACCGTCGACGAGATCAGCGGGATTGTGGGGAATTTTGAAGCCCGCTTGAGCGATGGAACCGAGCTGGACATCGGTGCGGTCATTATCGCCACGGGTTCCGGCGTCTACGAGCCGACCGAGTTCGACCACTCGAAGAACGGGCGGGTGATCACCAACCTGAAGCTTGAACAGATGATCGCCGACGGCGGCCCGGAGGCCGAGCGGATTACGTTCATTTCCTGCGTGGGCTCACGCCAGGGGAAACTCGGCTGCTCGCGCTACTGCTGTGCCTCGATGATGAGCCAGGCCCTGGAGCTCCGACAGATGGGCAAGAAGGTTCGCGTACTCGTCAAAGAGGTGCGCACCTACTCCCGCCAGGCAGAAGAGCTCTACGAAGAGGCGATGCGGGCTGGGGTGCAGTTCTTCCGCTACGATCCCGACCGTCCACCGGAGGAAGTGATTCGAGCCGAAGGCAATTTTGTCGAGGTCCACGACCACCTGCTCGGCCGGCTGGTGCGGATCCCCACCGATCTTACCGTGCTTGTGGTTGGGCTGACCCCGCAGGACGACGGCGTAGCCGAGCAGCTGAAGCTGGCGCGCAGCGAGGATGGCTTCCTGATGGAGCTCCATCCGAAGCTGGGCCCGGCCGAAACGGCGAGCCAGGGGATCTACCTCGCCGGGACGGCACAGGGCGCCAAGGATGTGCGCGAGTCGATGGCTCAGGCGATGGCAGCGGCCGCCAAGGCAGGCGCGCTGCTGTCCCGCGGGGTGATTGAGAAGGAGCCGCTGACGGCGCAGCTGAACCTGGATCTGTGCATAGCCTGTATGCGCTGCGTAAAGGTCTGCCCGTTCGGCGCCATCGAGCAGATCGGACCGGTGAAGGAGGGCACGATCCGGATTCACGAGGCCGCCTGCATGGGTTGCGGGTCCTGCCCCGGAGAGTGCAACTTCGAAGCCATTGACATGCCCTACTTCACGAAGGGCCAGATCATTGCGCAGATCGACGCTGCGCTCGCCGAGCACCCCGAAGAGAAGTGCCTTGTCTTCACCTGCAATTGGTGCTCGTACGCCGGCGCCGACCTGGCGGGAATCGAGAAGCGGCAGTACCCCACTTCAGCCCGGATCATCCGCACGATGTGTTCGGCCCGCCTGGAAGAGGACTTCATCGCGCACTCCTTTGATCAGCGAGCCGGCGCCGTTCTCGTTACGGGCTGCCGCCTGACCGAAACCGGCTCGGATTGCCACTACAACTATGCGAACAAGCAGACTCTGAAGCGGTTTGAATATTGGCAGCGAAAGTTCTCCCGCAAGGGTATTGAACCTGAGCGGCTGCAGCTCGAATGGATTTCGGCTGCGGAGGGCAAGGAATTTGCCGCCAAGATCAAGGAAATGGACGATGTCGTCCACGCCTATGCCCAGAGCCTACATGAAGAGGCGGAAGTGGAACCCGTTCCGGCGGGCTCGGACTAAGGAGCAACTCGATGCAAGAGACTGACCCCTGGGTCCTTGACGACACGCTCTGGGAAGAACTGATCGAGCTCACCGACGGAGCGGCTGCTCCGTGCTTCCAGTGCGGCGTCTGCACGGCCTCTTGTCCGTGGGGATTGGTGAAGGAAGAACCGCTTTCTGTCCGCAAGATGATGCGCCTTGCGCAGATCGGGATCCTGGATGGAAAGGACAGCCTCTGGTTGTGCACCACCTGCAGCCAATGCGAGGCCTACTGTCCACGCGGCGTTCCGGTGGCCGACGTGCTGCTCGGCATGCGCTACCTGGCGTGGGAGCGACGCCAGGCCAAGGAAGGCCTGCCTTCGCTGCTGTGGTCG
>JBFJVD010000347.1:0-2065 GCA_041624375.1 Anaerolineales bacterium | reverse complement strand
TGATCCACGGCGACGAAGCCGCCGAACCCTGGTTCGGCTTCGACAGCCTGTGTGTCCAGCCCGGCCTGGAGCCCGAGGTGCGCTTGCTCCCGCTCCACGGGCACAGCCGCGGCCACTGCGGAGTCGCCGTCCGGACGGAAAGCGGCTGGCTGCTGCACTGCGGCGACGCCACCTATCCCTTCTACCACGCCGAGGTGGCGGCCCGCCCGCCGCCCGCCTGGCTGGTCCGCTGGCTGCTGGGTCCCCACACGCCGAGGCTGCAGGCGCTGCACAAGACGCACGGCGACCAGATCACCTTCATCTCGTCGCACGATCTGCCGAGCTTCAAGAAGCATCGTACCCGGAGCTGAGCCCTGTGCCGAGAGCCGGACCAGGGTGCCCGGCATGCTGCAGACTTCAGCTGGTTGCAGGCCGAAAATTGGGATTGCCCACCTGTTTCGCCTACAATGGGCCGGATGGCCGTCGCATGTGGGCGACGCCCGAGGACCCGACGATCGTGAGGGAAGGATGCAGGAGACGGAAGGCAAGCCGGCGTTGAAAACCGTTTGTGGAAGCGAAATGCAGGATCCCGGCAGCTACCCTCGTTCGCGGTATCGAGGCGAGGTGGTCTACTTCTGCACGCGGGCCTGCCTGAGGGCGTTCGAGCTCGATCCGGATCGCTTCATCGCCGGCGAGATCGAGCACCCAGAAGAAGAAGACTGACCTCATCCGGGTCTGGCTTGCTGACACCCCAACCGGACAACCCATGAAGTTTGGATTGAGCCTGCCGACGAAAGGCGATTTCGCCGACATCCACCGTCTGGTCGAGCTGGCGGTTCAGGCGGAGGAGTCGGGATGGGACGGTTTCTTCCTCTGGGATCACATCGCCCCGGGCGTTGGCCCGCTGATTGATCCATGGATCGCCATGGCCGCTGTCGCCTGCAGCACGCGCACGCTGCGGCTCGGGCTGCTGGTGACGCCCCTTTCGCGCCGGCGGCCTTGGAAGGTGGCGCGGGAGATCGTCGCCCTCGACCACCTGTCGCAGGGCCGCATGGTCATGGGTGTGGGTCTGGGGGATTTCCAGAAGAAGGAGTTTGAGGCCTTCGCTGAGGTCGCCGATCGACGGGTCCGGGGCCGGATGCTGGACGAAGCCCTCGAGATCATCACCGGATTGCAGCGCGGCGAGCCCTTCCGCTATGCGGGTGAACACTATCAGATCAGGAGTCAGACTGTGTTCCAGCCGCGGCCGGTCCAAGAGCCCCGGGTCCCCGTCTGGGTGGCCGGAAAATGGCCCAACAAGCGGCCCTTCCGCCGGGCGGCTCGCTGGGATGGCGCCGTGCCGCTCGCCAGAGGGACGAGCATTCGGGGGTTGATGCCGCTGGAGGTGGTCGAGCAGCTGGCTGCCTACATCGCCGAGCACCGAAAAACAGAGGCCCCCTTTGACCTCTGCCTGAGCGGAGTCCTGCCAGGGAAGGATCCGGCGGAGCAGCATGGGGTCATGGCGCCTTATCAGCGCGCCGGGGTGACCTGGTGGATCGAGTTCGTCTACTCGGGCACGGGGTCGTTGCGTAAGAACCAGGACCGCCTCCGGCGGGGACCGCCGCGAGCGTGAGTTTTCATGTGATGCGCACCGGCGCCTGCAACCTCTGTCCTCGGCCAAGGGCAGAGGATAGGCCTGAGCCCCGGTTTCGCCTCCGCGCATCGTTTGCGATGGAAATCCTTTGATGCCTTCGAGGGAGAGCGAGCGCGCCACCCGCGCCGAGTGGCGCGAGCTGGGCTTCTACTATGCGCTGGACGAGTCCTCCCGTGTCTGGCGTTTCGTCGGATCGACGGCCGGGCTGCGCAAGCTGTGCGACCTGCTTCAGGCGTACGCCGAGGACCCTGCCAATCAGGCTGTCTCGGAGCACGAGCACTACGGGCCCTACGGCACCCTCGAGATCATGACCTGGCATGAGGCGGGCATCGACGGCCACAGCATCCACGGCTCGATCGCCGATCTGCTGCGCCTGCGCGAGCTGATCGCGGCAAAGCTCGAAGGGGCCGCCGCAGGCTCCGCCTTTGAGATCGGCGACGAGTATGCCCCGGG
>JBFJVD010000346.1:0-2068 GCA_041624375.1 Anaerolineales bacterium | reverse complement strand
GACTGCCCATAATCGCTTCGCTCCTCAACGCGTCCGTCTTCCCAAGGGCAGCGGGAGGCCCGGGTTTCATTCGGCCTCCCGCTGCCGTGAACCTTGCGGCTCAAGGTTCCTCGACGTGGAGCGCCCCGCCCTTGGGACGTCCGCTGCGGGAAACCATAGGCTAAACGGGCCGGCTCCACAGCGTTCCCTCGAGCCGCGCATCCGCACAAGGAGGAGAGTGGGATGAACGAGCTGATTTCCGCGCTGAGGGTGGTCCATATCATCAGCGCGATTCTGATGGCGTGGCCCTTCTATGCCCTGGTGGCCGTCAATCAACGCGTGAGGCTTGGCCCTCCGCTCGGTGATCGGGCCGATACCTACCTGGAAAACATCATCAAGAATCGGACGGTTCCCTGTTTTGTGTTTCAGGGAACCGTCCTCCTCTCCGGCCTGGCGCTGATGTATCTGCGCGGGCAGAACCTTGGCCTGCTGGTCACGAACATTGCGCTGGGCCTCAAGTTTGTCCTGCTGTTCCTGATGGCCGGGCTGCTCTCGTACGTGCATACCAGCTTACAGCCGCGCCTCGATGGGCTCTTCGCCGAAGCCGGAAACCCGATCGAGGCGGGGCGCGCCGCCAACATCGGCGCGCTGCGCACGCGGCGCAAGCAGATGGCGTCGGTGTGCATGTTCGCCGCGTTCACCAGCGCCATGCTCGGCATGCAGGTCTGGGTGGCCTTCCCCTGGTGGCTTTCGATCCTCTTGGCGGCCGCCCTTGGCATGTTCACGCTGCGGGCCTATCGAAGCGAGACTCCGTACGGATGGATCTGAGCCGTCCGGGTGGCTGATCGCTGAACCCACCCGTTCAAAGCGGGCAGGTGGAGGTGAACCTTCGATGACGAATCGCTTGAAGCGCGTCCTGGCCGGAGGTCTATTGCTCGCCGTCGCGGCCTGCGGCTACCGCATTATCCCCGGCCGCGGCTGGCTCCCCGGCGTAGGCCCCGGCATGCATGGTGGGACCGCCTGGGGCGCGGGAGCCTTCGATTCGAATGGGGAGCGGATCTACTTCACTGGCGTCAATGAGGATAGTGAACGGATCGATTACCGGGGGGGTCCATCGGCCGGCATGATGATGGGCGGCTACCTCTCCTGCGCCTCCTGCCATGGTCCGGACGGGCAGGGGGGCCGCCATGTGATGCACATGGAGCTCATGGCGGCGCCGGACATCCGCTGGGCGGCGCTGTCCAACGAAGGGGCTGATGAGCACGCCGGGACCGACGAGCACGCTCATGAAACCGAATATGGCTTTGCGGATTTCCGGCGCGCTGTCGTGGACGGCGAGCATCCGAACGGCGAGCCGCTTTCCTCCGACATGCCGCGCTGGCGGATGGGGGACGACGATCTGCGGGATCTGATGGACTACCTGATGAGCATTCCGTACCTCACGAATGCCCCGGAGCGAATCAGACATCCGGGCCTCGATGTCTTCCTGCTCGTTTGCTGTCGCTCGGCCGGGCCGGGCTGAGAGGCGCAAATCCTTTCGAGGCTGATTGGACAAGCTCTGGGAGGCATGTTGCTCCGCTTCTTGAGACCAGGCTGCCGACACCATTCCCGAGGTTCCCGATGAAAACCTACGTCCCCGCCGTGGGCACCATCCTCGTGTTCATCCTGCTGGCGCACCTGGCCGCGCCCGGCGAGTACCGCTGGACGCAGCACACCATGAGCCAGCTGGCGGCCCAGGGCTACGGCCAGGCCTGGATCATGCGGGTGGGGTTCATCCTCTTCGGCCTGCTGGTGCAGGCGGCCGGGGCGGGCCGGATGCGCGCCAACCGGGCCGGCTGGTTCCGGGAGCTGCCGATTATGCTTTACGGGCTGGCGATCCTGCTCGCAGGGGTCTTCTCGGCCGACCCGTTCATCGCGGGAGAGCCCTTCTCCGAGGCGGAGGCGCGCCTGCACAGCATCTTCGCCACGCTGGCTGGCGTCTGCATCTCGGCCGCCGTGCTGCTCTACGTTCTCACCGAATCGCCCCCCACGCGCAGGTGGATGCACATCGTAGCCCTGATCCTCCTCACGCTCATCTCGGGGCTGTTCG
>JBFJVD010000345.1:0-2089 GCA_041624375.1 Anaerolineales bacterium | reverse complement strand
TCCTGAGCCGCCAAAGGGCGTGGCGCAGGTTGTTGCGCGCGTTCTTTTCGTCCGAGTCGGGCCACAGCATCCCGGCCAGCATCTCACGGCGATGCTGGATTCGAGGGTGCAGAATCAGATAAGCGAGCAGGGATTGACTGGTACGTGAGGGGATTTCGATCAGCCGACCGTCCAATCGGACATCAAACTGACCGAGAAGGCGAACTTCAAGCATGTTGCTGGGACGGCAGTCCCCAAGGGGGGATTCTGCGGTGCCCCCTCCAGCGAGAGCAAGAACGCTATCCGGAGTATAGCATGGCGGATAGGCCGCCTCAACGACACAGAGCAGCAGCCGCCGATAACACGAAGGCCGCAATAGCAGGCAGATTCATGGCGCCGACTGTCCCGGATCGAGCGTAGGCCACCTGCGCAATCCTCCCAAAACAAGAGAAACCCCCAAGAAAACGATGGGTAAACGCTCCCGCCGCGCTCTCGAAACGGCGTGGCTGTAGTCTGCGTGCAGTGCAATCCAATGCAGGCGTTATGCCAGGCCGAGAGCGAAAGGAGGTGGGTATGCAGGGAACAGCAACGATGTAGCCGATGGGGGAAGTAACCAACCGAGAACAACCGATTTTGGAGGAAATGGAAATGTCTGAGAACCACACCATCACCAAGGTCCGACCGACGACTCTGCTCATGGGAGTCCTGTTGACGGCAATCCTGATCCTGGTCGTGCGCGCCTCGGCCGTCGGCTCGAGCGAGCCGGCCCGCAGCGTGGCGCCGGACGGCTGGCAGATCCTGATCCCGCAGCAGGTGGAGCCCGCCAGCGTGCCGCTGAGCGGCTGGCAGGCCCTGGTCCGGCAGCGGGCGGAGACGGCCCGCCTGCAAGGCCTGGCCGACCACTATGCCGCGCAGCGGCTGTCCGCTGAGACCGCTCGCCTGGAGGCGATGGCGGCCTACTACACCGGCCAGCAGTCCGCGGAAGCGGCCCGCTGGGAAGCGATGGCGGCTTACTACCGGGCGCAGGCTGAGGCAGCTGCAGGCGAAGGGATCGACCCGGCCGATGTGAAGTTTTTCCTTGAGGTCGATCGCGCCGAAGGAATCGACCCGGCCGATGTGAAGTTTTTCCTTGAGGTCGATCGCGCCGTCGACATCCCCGAGAGCGAGGCGGACGAACTGAAATGGTTCCTGAATGCCGATCGCGCCTTTGACGTCCCGGAGAGCGAGGGCATCGATCCGGCCGATCTGAAGTACTTCCTTCAGATGGACCAGGCTTTCGATGTGGACGTGGAAGTTGAGATCCCGAGAGGTCTCAGTGACGGCCTGCTCGGCATCGAGCAAGGCTCGGGGATCGATCCGGCCGACTGGAAGTTCTTCATCCGCTAGGCGGGAGGAGCTGGACAGGCAAGGCACAAGCAACCCTACCGAAGTGAGGTATGCATCGTGGTGACCGAACCTGACCGCCGCCTCTGACGCCGGAAGTCAGAGGCGGCTCCGCCTCCCGCCCTAGCGGACAGCGCAAGACACGGAGGGAGGTGAGTGAGATGAAGCATCTCACGCCGAAGGTTCGGAAACTGGAGAAGCTGGCCGCCGCCCTGTTCTGCGCCACGCTCGCCGCCGTGCTGGCGGCCCAGAGCCTGGCAGCACTCTAGGGCAGCGGCAGAAGAAACCCTAAGGAAAGGAGAAACCGATGAACCACCATTCGAACTTGCTCGGACTGGCCAAGGCCCGCCAGGAGGAGCTGCGTCAACTGGCCAGCAACCCCCAGCCGCAGCCCGCGCGCAAGCCCGGCGATCGGCTCGCCCGCCCGCTGAGCTGGGCGCTCCGGCTGAGCAGCGCCAGCGTCCTGGCCCTGGTTCTGAGCCTGGTGCTCTATGAATAGTCGGACCCGACGTCCCCACAGCCGGTGACTTTCGATGGCGGTGCGCCGCCTGCCGAAGGTCACCGGCGGCCCCTTTAAGCGGCGCACCCGGCCGCCGCGCCGAACACCCGGCGCTTGCGCCCCGAACGCCTGCAATCCCAAACCCGGATCCTCAGTTGAGATGACAAGCAGCGGAGAACGCGGCAGCTAGCGTGCGACTTCCTGGGTGGGGCTGCCCGTCCCCAATCC
>JBFJVD010000344.1:0-2111 GCA_041624375.1 Anaerolineales bacterium | reverse complement strand
GAACCTCCAGGAAGCCAAAACGCCACGCGCAGGTGCGCGTGGCGCTTGCTTGAGGCGTTCGAGCGGACCCTAATCCTTGTTTTTCTTGGCCTGGCCGGGCGGCTCGCCGCCATGCCCCGGCGGTGTGATCGGCGGGCCCTGACCCTGTCCGGGGAACTCATCCGGCGGGCCACTGCCCTCACCTTGTCCGGGATTCTCATCCGGCGGGCCGTTCCCCTGGCCGGGGAATTCGTCGAATGAGAAAAGGTCCGTATCCGGGCTGAGTTCGGTCGGAGCCGGCGTGAGTTCAACTTCGTCGTCAAAAGCGATCGGCAGAGGCGTCGCAGCCGGCGCCGGCGTGCCCGATTCCTCCCGACGAACCTGTCCTGGCGCCACGTTGCTTGGTGAACCACCGGTGCTCATCTGCTCATGCACGAGCGCAGCGTGGCTCGAGCGCTCGATGGCATGCTCGATGGCTGCCTGCGCCAGATCGGGGGCCTGCGCCTGCACCTGCTCAAGAACAACCAGGTGGCTCGCCAGCATCTCGGAGGTGGCTGGATCCGCGGCGGCTTCAAGACCGCCTGAAGCGATCCACTGCTCCAACGCATCGACGTACGCAGCCGCCGCCGCACCCACCATCTCCTTCTGGCCAGACAGGGTCAGCAATTGCAGCTCCTCGAGGCGGACCGAAGAGAACTCGGCCAGCAACCCGGCGTCACCGGCATCGGAGAGACTCAGCGCCAGGCGCACCTGCTCGATGCCGCGCTTCAGTCCGTAGAGCTGACTTCCTGGCAGCGAGCTCGCCGAAGCATAGCCCACTCCGATGCTGGAGAAGACCAGGGCCAGCGTCAGGACCAGCCCGACCATCGCTTGAGCCGACCGGACGGCAAATTGTGGACGGAAGCGAGGCAGCGCCTGAGCACGGGGCCGAGCAGACTGCACTCTCGCTTGCATCCGGTTCATGAGGCGGATGCGCGCATTGGTTCTGAATTCGCTTCTTGGACCGGGAAGCGTGGTTCGATCCCGGACGACGGCGGCGGCGCTGAGCAGCGCGCGCAGCTCTTCGGCGTGTTCAGGGTACTCGCGCAGGCAGGCTTCGACGGTCGCCTCGCGGGCCAGCAGCCGGCTCAGCGCCGCGTCAATAATATCCAGCGGCACGTTCTGCGACGCTCTACTCGCCATGTCCGTCCAATTCCAGTTCCTGACGCAGCGACCTCAGCGCCCGGTGCAAAAGCACCCGGACCGCCCCCTCACTGCGGTCCATCCATTGCGCGACCTCGGTCGTCGTAAGCTCCATCATCACACGCAGCCGGATCACTTCCTGATAGTCGGGCGGCAGGGTCTTCATCGCCGCATGCAGATCCTGGGCGTGCTCCTTCTGGACAATCCGTTCGTCAGGCAGCGGATCTGGATGCTCAACCTCGACGAGCTCCTGCACCCGCTCCTCACGGCGCTGCCGATAGTGATCGACGATCACATTGCGGGCAATCTGGTAAAGGTAGGCCGAAAATGGCCAGCCTCGATCTTCATACCGGTCAACGCTTTCGAATGCCTTCAGAAAGACCGTTTCCGTCAGATCCTCCGCGTCAGCTTCGATCGTCACCCTGGTTCGGATATAGCGGTAGATGAGCTCAAGGTAGCGATCATAGAGAGCGCCGAAGGCGTCCACCTCACCGGCCTGAGCCAATACCACAAGCTCCGAGTCGGGAGACTCAGCCGGGAAGCCTTCACTCAAGGTAACGGACTTTGAGACCATTGGTTACACCGCTGACCTCGACAGCTTAGCACATTCCGCTGTCACTCCGAAAGAGGGAGAATGCTCTTATCATGCAACGCGTCACATACCCAGCCGGTGCGCAGCAAGAATGGGGCAACCACACAAGAAGTGCAGCATCCCCCCTCACGATCCAATCAGCTGAATGCTCGTAACAGGGAAACAGCAGGCCGGCGGGTCAGCCTGTCAGGCGCCCCGGACGCCGAGCTTGCCCGCCCCGATTCCATGGCCGGCTCCAGGGTCGATCGTCGCGGGACCCGGGATCATTGGCCCGCGGTCCCATAAACTGCGCGTTGACGTCGCGCGATCGGGAGCGAGGCGTGGACCAAAAGCCTCGGTCGCGCGGACCCATGTGGAT
>JBFJVD010000343.1:0-2169 GCA_041624375.1 Anaerolineales bacterium | reverse complement strand
GGAGTTCCAGGATCTGATCCCGGGGATTCACTGAGTGGCGTGATGCGAATCGGTGAGATCGACCTTCATCTTTTGAGTGATGGGCAAGTGCGGGTGGATCCCGGAGGTCCGTTCGGGCTGGTGCCGCGAATCCTATACGAGAAGTACTTCGTACCCGACGAGGAGAACCGCGTGCCCGAAGCGCTTACGTGTCTGCTCGTGCGCTCCGAGGGCAAGACGATTCTGATCGACACCGGGCTCGGCAACCGGCTGAGTCCGGCGGAGGCCCAGAATTGGCGCCTCGAACGACCGGGCGGCGGCCTGCTGGGCGGCCTCGAGCGGTTGGGACTTGGGGCAGAGGACGTCGATCTGGTGATCAACACGCATCTCCACTCCGATCACTGCGGGGGGAACACGTACCTTGACGGGGACACGATCACCCCGACCTTTCCCCATGCGACCTATGTCGTGCAGCGGATGGAGTGGGCCGAGGCCAGCTTCCCGGATGCCCGCACGCGCGGCACATACTACGCTGAAAACTTCACCCCGCTGCTCCGCAGCGGTCAGATGCAGCTGCTCCATGGGGACACGCAGATCACCCGGCACGTGCGCTGCGTGGTGACGCCCGGACACACCCGTGGCCACCAGTCGGTTCTCCTAACCTCTGGCGATTGGCAGGGGGTCTTCTTGGCCGACATGACCTCTCATGCCGTGCACATGGAGCGGACGGCGTGGCTGCCGTCCTTTGATGCGGCGCCGCTCGAGAATCTGGCGACCAAAGAGCGCTGGCAGCGCTGGGCGCTCGAGACCGGCGCCTGGCTCTTCTTCCAGCACGAGCCGGTCAGGCATGTGGGCCAGCTTCTTCAGGTGGAGGGGCGCTTGAAAGTGGAGGGGGTGGAGGCGGCTGAGCCGCTTATCGCCGAGCTTCCCACTCGGCAA
Organism: Anaerolineales bacterium; assembly: GCA_041624375.1. Classification (GTDB taxonomy): domain Bacteria; phylum Chloroflexota; class Anaerolineae; order Anaerolineales; family E44-bin32; genus JBFJVD01. Next base: position 1,251 of record JBFJVD010000343.1, on the reverse strand, counting down.
CCGCGTCCCGAATGAACTGCTGAACGTCCGGATCCGGAACCTGGTCTAGAGGGTAGCTTTTCAGGCCGACAAAGACGCGGATCATCCCGCTGGCGTCCTCCATCAGCCGTACGCCCCGCAGCTTGCCCCCCATCGTATTCGCCTTCTCATCCAGGATCTCGTTAATCTCCTGCACCATGCTCAGGGTTCGCGGAGGCGTCGAACCCTCGACAGCGTCATTGTCTTCCTCGAACCATTCCTGAAGCTGGCGGGCCGCGAAGGCGGCGCCGGCGATGTGCTCAGAGCGGCGCAGTTCTTCGAGACTCCGGTAGCGCTCATCCCCGATCTGGAGGATGAGCTTGCCGGTTGTCTCATCGCGCAGCAAGGTCACAAGCGGACGGAGGCCGCTCTGCGCAGGACGGGGCTCCAGAGGCGTTGGTGGGGCCGGAGGAGGTTCCTGGACCGGCGCAAGTGGTGGAGCCGGGGGAGGTTCCTGGACCGGCACAGGCGCTGGCTCCTCTGGCTGCTCCATAGCTGGCGGCTTTGGAGCTTCGGGTTGAGCTTCCTCGAGGGCCTCCTGCTCAGCATCGCCTGTGACCACGGAAGCAGGCGCTGGCGCCTCGGCTGTGGCCGCGGCAGCTGCAGGCGCGGCTTCTTCATCCATTTCCACCATGGTTTCTTCCGCCGAGCCTTCGGCTTCACCTTCAGCTTCATCATTTGAGCGCCGGGAGATAATCGCAGCATAGGCCAGCAGCGCGAAGGCGATGCCGATGGCCAGGAAGATGATGCCCAGCATTAGTGCGTTATCGGAGGAGAGATTCATGAGGCAGGCTCCGGTTGGCATTGGGGGCAGAAATGTGTGCCCCGCTGCCCGACCACAATTCGCTGGACCTCGGCGCCACACTTCGGGCATGGCTCGCCGGGGCGGCCATAGACCCTGAAGTGGTTCTGGAAGCTGCCGCCGCGATAGACCCAGTCGATGCTTGCCCCGTTGTTCCTCAGCCCGTCCCGCAGCGCGCGGCGGATGCCCTTCCAGAGCGCTTTGATTTCGTCTGCCGACAGGCTGTCGACGGGGCGCAGGGGATGGATGCCGGCGAGATGGAGCGCCTCATCGGCATAGATGTTCCCGATCCCAGCCAGGAAGCTTTGCTCGAGCAACAGCGGCTTGGCAGCCCGCTTCCGGCCAACCAGCCGCTCGGCCAGGGCCTTGGCCGTAAACGAAGGGGCGAGCGGTTCCGGTCCCAGCGTTCCAAGCACCGCCTCGGGGTCTCC
>JBFJVD010000342.1:0-2181 GCA_041624375.1 Anaerolineales bacterium | reverse complement strand
CACTCCGTGGCTATCCTCCGTTCGATCGGTTGATGGCCCCGAAGGAGCGCTCGCCTTCCCAGTAGTCCGTAGATACTCTGCTTCACCTCAAGCAGGCCCGAGCCGGTATTGGCTCGCCAAGGGCATCAGCGTTTCACCGCGCCCCGCCCGTATGGGTGCCGCCCGTATGGGTGCCACTCATTAGAGGCCGGTCTGTCAAGGGGCACAGTCCTCCTGGATCAGCGGGTGATGCTGGTCGCGGGTTGGGTGGCTTGGTCAGCATCTCTCGCGGTGAATCACGCCCGTGTCTTCTTCGTTGAGGGTGTCGGTCGCCGGGACCGCACCAACCACTCATCGGGATCAAGGCCGGGGAAGCCACAAGTGGCCTCCCTGCCCCTGGCAAGCGCCCCAGAAGACCTTCGGTTCCAGACCGTCTCCAAGTGGTAGGTACATTCTTCTGGCTGGCCCCTCGCGCAGAGGAGCTCCAGCACCTTGGTGGCTGACGGCCTGGGCGATCCCGAGATCGATGGGCATGTCGGACTAGATGGTCGGAGCCGCCGCCAATCACCCGTTCTGGATCGATCCCAGCACCTCGCTGGCTGACGGCCCCGGCCCGATCTCATCGAAACAGCAAAGCGGGATCGTAGAGGGTCTGATCCCGCAGCATGAAATAGCTGGCTCGAGCCAGCTTGTGGGCCAGCGCCCGCAGAGCCACGATCGGGTGGGTCTTGGCCAGCTTACGATCGTAGAAGCGGCGCGCCTGGGGCTGGAAGCGGCGGGCAAAGTGCGCCGCCTCGGTGAAAGCCCAGGACAGATAGGGGTTGCCGTTCTTGCGGTTGCCTGCCCCCTTTCTTCGAGTGTTGCTCGTGCGCTCGCTGCGCACGCAGCGGCAGTACGAGGCGAAGTTGCCGACCGCGGGGAATCGATCGATTGATCCTGTCTCGTACATGATCGTCAATCCCAGCGTCTCGCCGACGCCCGGAATCGACCGCAGCACGCGGAATTCGGGCTTGAGGCGGCCCCGCGCACGAGCCACCTTCGAGACCCGTTGGATCTGCTCGTCCAGTGCAGCCACGACCACGAGGGTGCTGTCGATGGCTAGCAGAATGTCTGGATCCGAGATGCTGTCGGCGAGCTGCTCGAGGCTCAGGCGCTTCAGGGCATTGCCCCGGATGTGCTGACTCGTCGTCCGAGCCACCAGGTTCTGGATGCTCAGGAGGTTTGCCGTACGCTGCTGCACCAAGCGACAGCGCTTGCGCAGCAGATCCCGCACCGCCCGCTCCTCCTTCGGGTAGATGTAGCCGGTGGGCAACAGCCCCAGCCGCAACAGGTGGGCCAGCCAGCGCGCGTCGTGGCGATCGTCGCTGAACTTCAGCCCCTCGTACTGGGGCACTGCCGAGGTGTGGACCAGGTGCACTCGGTAGTCGGCCTCCACCAGGGCGTCCACCAGCCAGTACCAGTTGCAGGTGGATTCCACGGCGATCCCTTCCAGCTCTTCCCGATGGGGTTCGAGCGCCTCCACGATCCGCAACAAGTCGTTGGGCAGACGGCGGCTGAAGATCGGCTCGTCTTCCTCGTTGATCACCACGACGTAGCTGTTGGTTGCATGCAGGTCGATTCCGCAATACCGTGCCATCTGGCTCCTCCTCTTGGGATTTGGTCGTCCCGCGAGCCTAGCGCTCGCAAGGAGGAGCCTCTAGATGATCATCACCCGAGTATCAGAGTTGTGGAGTTGCCCCGATTTTGTGGACACCTGAGTTAGGCCGCACAATGGCCGGAAAGGAGTCCACGAATGGCACGAGATCGCAGGCAGTTCAGCGACGAGTTCAAGCGCGAGGCGGTGCGCCTGGCGTACGAGAGTGGTCGTCGCCTATCGGATGTAGCGCGGGAGCTGGACGTCGGTCCGAATCTGATCCGTCGCTGGCGGCGCAAGTTTGCCGGCGTCCGGCCGGGTAAGGCGCCGACGACCGAGCAGCAGGAGATTCTCGATCTGCAGCGCCAGCTGTCGCGGGTGCGCGAGGAGCGCGACATCCTAAAAAAAGCGTTGGCGATCTTCTCGGATCGGCGACCGTGAGTCCCGAGCTCGTGGCTCGGCTCGTGGAGGGCCATTCGGTCCGGCGCGTCTGCAAGGTGCTCGGGGTGTCGCGTAGTGGCTACTACGCCCGCCGTGCCCGCCAGACGCCGGCCCGGGTCCGGGAAGAT
>JBFJVD010000341.1:0-2245 GCA_041624375.1 Anaerolineales bacterium | reverse complement strand
CGCCTGGGAGAGCGACCCTCAGCCTCCTCTGGCCATCTACGAACCCAATACATGGGGTCCCAAGGAAGCCGATGAGTTCATCGCCGCGGACGGGCGCGCCTGGGAGCTCGGTTGCGCAGGCCGGAGGAGTTGAGAGAGTCATGCCGGCAGATTGCGTTTGGACCTCGGTTCTGGCGGGCGGCGCGAGCATGAGCCTGTCGGAGACCCATATCAGAACACCCGAAGGACGGATGCCATGCCGCTAAGGGATCTGCGCGCCTACCTTGAGCTCTTGGAAGCGCGCGACCAGCTGACCCGGGTCCAGGCGTCCGTTTCACAGGACCTGGAGATCACGGAAATCACCGACCGGGTCTCCAAGGGTCCGCCGGTCCAGAACAAGGCGCTGCTGTTCGAGAATGTGGCCGGTCACAGCATCCCGGTTGCGATCAACCTCTTCGGGTCCGCCGACCGTATGGCCTGGGCGCTCGGCGTCGAAGACCTCGACGAGCCGGGCCAGCGGCTCGGCGCCCTGCTGGACTTCCGGCTGCCGCAAGGTCTGAGCGGGATGCTTGGCAGGGGCCAGGACGTACTGAATGTCCTGCGCTCGATCGGGCTTGGGCCCTCGAAAGTGCGTCGGGCACCCGTCCAGGAAGTAATCGAAACCGAGGCGCCCTCGCTCGAATCGCTGCCGATCCTCACCTGTTGGCCCCAGGATGGGGGCCGATTCATCACGCTGCCGCAGGTCATCACCCGGGACCCGGAAACCCAGACACGTAACGTCGGCATGTACCGGCTTCAAGTGGTTGACAGCCGGCGGTTATTGATGCATTGGCAGCGCCACAAGGGAGGCGCCGAACATGAGCGCGTGGCGCGTGAACAGCGCAAGTCGACCTTTCCGGCGGCGATCGTCCTCGGCGGCGATCCGGCTTCCATGTGGTGCGCTTCGGCGCCGCTGCCGCCCAACATCGATGAATACCTGCTGGCGGGCTGGCTGCGCGGCAAACCGGTGGAGTTCGTCGACTGCGTGAGCCAGCCGCTTGAGGTGCCGGCTCAGGCCGAAGTCGTCATCGAAGGCTACGTCGATCCGAACGAGCATCTTCCGGAGGGACCCTTTGGCGACCACACCGGCTATTACACGCCGGTGGAGCCGTTCCCGGTTTTCCATGTCACCGCCATCACCCAGCGGCGAGATCCGATCTACCCGACGACGATCGTCGGCGTTCCGCCGATGGAAGACCTGTATATGGGCAAGGCCACCGAGCGACTCTTCCTGCCGCTGATGCGCCTCTTCCTGCCCGAAATCCGCGATGTGCACATGCCCGGCGAGGGTGTGTTCCACAACCTGGTGCTGGTCTCCATCCGCAAGCGCTATCCGGGCCACGCGCGCAAGGTGATCCATGGCCTGTGGGGGCTGGGCTTGATGATGCTGGCCAAGTGCATTGTGGTCGTCGACGATTGGGTGGACGTCCAGAATCTGAGCCAGACGGCCTGGCAGGCGCTGGGCAATGTGGATTGGGCCCACGACGTGGTGATCACCCAGGGCCCGGTCGATCACCTGGATCATGCCTCCTACAGCCACTCATTCGGCGGCAAGATCGGAGTCGACGCCACCGCCAAGCTGCCCGACGAGGGCTATACACGTGGTTGGCCCGAGCGACTTGAGATGTCGGCGGAAGTTCGCGAGCGAATTGACGCCATCTGGTCTGATCTGATGGGAGCCGCAGAGGGCTCCGAGGGGTAATCCTTTCGTAAGGACTCTTTACTAGGATCCGAGGTATGGACGATTCAGCACAGCCGGCCTCTGTGAGGCCGCCGCTCCTCCCTAGCGCAGGGCTTGGCGCCGCTTCAGCGGCGGCCGTGGCTTCATTGACCCTGCTGGCCGATCGCATTGCCGGGCTTCCGTTCCTGCCCTTTGATCTCTTCGACTGGTTGGCTCGTGCGCTGCCCGGCAGCCTCATCACGCTGGGAATCGACACGATCGTGGCTGGTGTCCGCCTGCTGAACCTCGGCCCCACCGATTCCACCGCCAAATTGATTGAACAGGCCATGGCGGTGGGGCTCTTCCTGGGCATCGGCGCCGTTCTTGGAGTGGCCCTCGCGCTGCTGGCACGCGCCCGTGCCGAGTCCCTCGCCACCCTGGGACTGCTCGCCGGGCTCGTCCTGCTGATAGGTTTCTATCTCATCGAGCGAGCGCTCGGCTTTTCTACGGCAGGTTCGTCGGCTTCGACTCTCTTCTTGCTCCTGCTTTGCCTTGGCTGGGGGGGCG
>JBFJVD010000340.1:0-2269 GCA_041624375.1 Anaerolineales bacterium | reverse complement strand
ATTGCTTCGCGGACCATAGGATCAGTGGGTGTGAACGCTCGAGGACGGTAAAGGTCACAGAGTGTCAAAATGCCATGCAGGCTACCGAGGAGGAAGAAGATGGCGCCTCCTATGACGAGAAGCGCTTCAGACATGCGGACCCCGGGGCGGCCTAACGTATGGGCGCTCAGCTGCCGGCCCGCTGGCCGGATCGCTCGAAGCGCCGACTTCGATGCCAAACACTAGCATGGATCGATTGGAAGTCGCTGTGGCCGGTCAGCTGCAGCGCCTTGTTGGGCTGCACGCAGCTCTAGTTCGCCCTCGCAAAACGAAAACCTACCTTCGCCTTTTTCGGAGAGAATCTCCGGACGTACGTGAATCACTGGATTGTCAACCGTTGAGCCAGAATTTCCGTCTCGGAATACAGCGTTGGGCCGGTCTGAGTTGTAGATAAAGTAAGTGAAATGCATTGCCGGTTCCTCGCCGGCACGATAGGTCGGACTAAAACCGTCAAGAATGAACGTGACGCACGCTGTCTTGCGCCATGCCAAGTCAGGGATTGGCGGAACGACGTCCTCGCAAGCACTCGCGGCCTGCGAGAATCCGAAATGTTCTAGCGTACCGTCCGGTGCAACAATGAACTCAGTAATGATGCCGAAAAGGTGCTCGCACGGACGGCGATCAGGAGCGCTGGCACATCCCACGATCGCCGCGAGAAGAAGTATTGTGTAGACCCTCACCGTGCAGCCCAACGTATGGGCGCTCAGCTGCCGGCCCGCTGGCCGGGTGGCTCGAAGCACCCGGGTGAATGCCAAATACTACCATGGATCGATTGGAAGGAGCTGTGGTCGGACGGTATAGGGAGGTCAGCTCCCCGGAAAACAGCGACCATCGCTGTGTTGTTCCAAACCCTTACCAAAGGAGCTGACCATGACCACAGCATACATCGGTATCGACCTCCACCGCACCGTGATCCAGATCTGTGTGCTCGATGAGCGCGGCGAACGCATCGCAGAAGAGCGAATCCGCTACGAACGCGTGGAGGAGGGGCTGGAGGCGGTCGCCTTCGTGCAGCGCTTCGCTCCGGACTGTCGGATTGCGGTCGAGGCGCTTGGGCTGAATCGCTGGTTCGTCAATGGTTGTCAGGAGGCCGGGCTCGACGTCCTGGTGTGCGATCCCCGCAAGCTCGATCTGAAGAAGCTCGGCAAGAAGACCGATCGGCGCGATGCTCGGGAGATCGCCCGCCGCCTCTGGCTCGGCGACCTGGATCGCATGGCGCGCACCTACTATCCAAGCGATCAGGAGTATGGCCGGCGCAAGCTGCTGCGGGTTCGCCACCGGCTCGTGCAGATGCGGCAGCAGACGGTCAATCAGCTGCGCGGGATGCTCAACGCCTACCGACTGTCCGCGCCGCGCGGCGTGCTCTACACGCGGCCGAGCCGACAGCGTCTCGCCGCGGTCAAGCTACCCGTGGCGGAGCTGCAGCAGGCCTTTGCGGCGCTGCTCGCGGTGCTCGAGGGTCTGCAGGAGCAGATCGACGGCCTCAATCGCCGCATTCGCCGACTTCCCCGGGAGGAGACCGACGTCGCGGTGCTCGTCACCCAACTCCCGGGCATCGGTGCGCAATCGGCCGCCACGCTGCTGGCCGAGCTCGGCGATCCCCGGCGCTTCGCCGGCCCCCGCGCCGTTGCCGCCTACGCGGGTCTGGTGCCCCGCGTGAGCCAGTCCGCCGACAAGGCCCACCACGGCAAACTGACCAAGCAGGGCAATCCCGAGCTGCGTTGGATTCTCTCGCAGTGGGCGGTGCGGCTGATGAAGGACGATCCGCAGGTGCGCGCCTGGGCACAACGGCTCCGGCAGCGGGTGCACAAGAACAAGGCCCGCATGGCCCTGGCGCGACGCCTGCTGGTGGGACTGTGGGTAATGCTCACCCGGGGTGAGGTGTTCGATCTGCGGCGTTGCCTCGGCCAGGCGTAAGGAGAACCGACCGAAACCCAATATCCACGAACATCGCGTTCCAACGGAGGCGGACGACGGGCAGCTGACTGCGGCGCTCGAGCCCCGTGGCCACGAATCTTCGCCGCCTCTCCCGAACATCCCGAGTGAGCCCAAGAGGCCGACAACGCGCATGGACCGAACCGAAATTTGGAACGCGACGGCTTCAGCACAAGGAGATCACTAGAGCAAAGACACCGAGCTACCAGCGAAGGGGTTGACACTCCCTAAACGGGTCAGCTGCAGCGCCTTGTTGGGCGGCAACCCCGGTACATTTGCGAATCCACTACATTGT
>JBFJVD010000339.1:0-2277 GCA_041624375.1 Anaerolineales bacterium | reverse complement strand
CGGTTCACCCGCCGTTCGATCACGCCCTCGATTCGGGCTGGCATGAGATCCCAACGCAGCTCGGGCGCGGCCATCCACTTCCCCGTTGGATCCTGTACCAGATCACCGCGTTGCTTCATCTCCTGGAGAAGCTCGAGCACGAACAGGGCGTGCCCGCCCGTGGTGCGAACCAGCTCTTGCCGAAAGGCATCATCGAGATCATTGGGTTCGCTGTCGAGAAGATCATTAACAAAAGATTGGGCGGCCGGCGTGTCGAGGCGATCCAGATCGAGATGGATCTCGCCGAAGCGCCGCTTGAGTTCGCTGAGAACGTTGACCAGCGGATGTGAGTCTTCCTCCGAACGTCCGAGCACGTCTTCCGGACGGTAAGCGCCAACGATGAAGACCCGATGGCCCTCGATCCGCCGGCTGAGGTGAAACAACAGGCTTACAGAAGATACATCGGCCCAGTGAAGGTCATCGAGGATGAGCACCACCGGAGCCTCGGCCGAGAGCGTGAGCACAACATTGGTGTACTCCTCAAAGATCCGGTTTTGATGGGGGCTGCTGTCCCCTTGAAGTACAGATTTACGCGAGCGTAAGCCGGAGAGCCGTGCCAGCGAGCCGTTGCCCGAATCCTCGAAAGATGCGATTCGAGTGAGCAGGGCATCGCCGGGAATGAAGGAGTCCACCAGATCCGGGCCGTGATCGAGCAGTGCGTTCACTGCCCGCGGGGCGAAGCGCCACAGCCGGCGGGCATGCTCCAGGCTGATCGCGCCGGCGAGCCACTGCGCCTCCACGTCTCCGGTGAGCATGGCCAGCACCTCGCGGAACGGCAGGTAAGGATCACCAATGCCGGTATAGACATTGCAGACGCCTGCTGCGATCAGGGGCACTGGATCGAGGGTCATGATCCGGCGTGAGAATTCGGTCAGCAGCGCAGTCTTCCCGCGCCCGGCATCGCCAACGACAAAGGCGACCCTGCCATCCCCTTCGGCAGCTGACTGAAAGTGCTGCTCAAGCTGCGCAAGCTCAAGCTGGCGGCCTGCAAATTCCGTCGCCGCCTCAAGATCCGCATCGGCATCAGTGGCAAGAAAGCCTGGCGGCTCGGCCACCGGCTGAACAGCTGGGATCTCAGCCGCGCGACGCGGCGCACGACCGGCATCCTGCGACAGCTGCTCATAGAGCGCCCGGGTCTCCTCGGATGGCTCAACATCCAGCGCCTCGCGCATGGCGCGCTCGCAGCGCCGGTAAGCGGACGCCACACCTGCCTGATCGCCGCGCGCCGCATGTGCGCGCATCAGCGCCCGATAGGCAGGCTCCGGCGTTTGACCCTGGGCAATCCAACGTTCGGCCCAGTCATCCACGTCATCCCAGCGCTCATCCGCAAGCAGCCGGTTGAGCAGCGCCTGGACCTTCTTTTCATACAACCCCCGGATCCGATCGCGCTCAAGGATCACCCACTCGTCGTAAAAGCCGGGCAGCAGATCCCCCTGGTAGTCGGTGAGGCCCTCCATCAGAGCCTCTAGCGGGGCTTCGTCCTCAGCCAGTGATTCGATCGCGGCCACATCCATCCAATAGGCGTCGGACGGCGGCAGGGAGACTGTGATCTTGTCGGATTCGATATGTTCTTCGCCGATCACCTTTCGAATGCGCCATAAGGTGTGCCGAAGGTTGCTGCGAGCGTTGGATTCATCCGAATCTGGCCAGAGCAAACCAGCCAGGCGCTCCCGCCGATGTTGAACACCTGGATTGAGGAAGAGATAGGCTGTCAGGGTTTGCGCGGGACGCGAGGGGATCTCAACTGGATCTCCATCCAAGCGCAGTTCGAATGTTCCGAGGAGACGAACTTCGAGCATGCGAATGCGATTCCAAGCAATCGGCCGGCGCGAAACTCTTTGTTAAGAAGAAGGGAAGCAATGGCGGAACAAGTATAGCACGCCGTCCGCGGCGGTGTCTGTAGCCACCCGGGGGCGGCCCGCAGCAAGGGAAAGCAAAGAAAGGGTTTGGCGGTCCAGCTCGTCTGTAGGGATGAAGCCGATCGCGGCGGCACACTCTTCTTCTCGGAGGCGCTGAGATGAACCTGCATGAAAGCGGGCGCGCAATCTTCTTCGGAACCCTCGTCTTCATCCTGGCCTGGGCCGGCGCCTGGTTGGCCTCGCTCCTTGCCGGATCGTTTCTCGGTTGGGTCTACATTGGATCCATCCTGCTGACCACCGCCTCTGGCGCCGGCGCTGGCTGGTTTGTGAATCGCTGGCGGCTGAGGCACGCAGACAGCGAACAACCGATCAGCAAGTG
>JBFJVD010000338.1:0-2301 GCA_041624375.1 Anaerolineales bacterium | reverse complement strand
GAGGGAGGTAGTGGTAGGATGTTCCTTCATCCCGAAGCGCCCGGATGGGAACAAGGATCTCACCGACGGCAATCGTCGGATCGAGGACTCCCGCTGCGCCGCAGGCGACGAAGGTGCGGCACCCCATGGCGATCACCTCCTCGAGCAGGAAGGCGGCCAGCGGTCCACCGACGCCTGGATGAAAGAGGGCCAGCGGCTTGGCCGGATCCGTGAAGCGGTAGATGGGATGCTCTCCCATCTCTGAGCGCCGCGCGGCCAGGACCTCAAGCTCGCCCTGGCGCACCAGCTCAGCGATCAGTTCATAGAAGAAGCAAACGACCGCCCTTGGGGGGATCTCGGTGCGGGGTACAAGCTCGGTCGGTTCGAGGATCGCGCGGCGGTCGGGATCGAATTCGAGGATGGGAGCGGTGCGGCTCATACGTCCTCCTGTCGCTCGTCCAGGGCGCCTCACGAGGATGCCCTCGCCCCATCCGGCTGTCAAGCACACAGATGCACTTCGATCCTGCTGGGATCGGGTGTAGCATTGGTCCGGAGATCGACGGGAGCCCCATGCGAACCACAGCCTGCAGGAGAGGGCCACGATGGCTGATTCCGAATATGCCGAGCGAATGGGAACCATGCGGCGCCGGCTCTGGTGGCTTGCCGGTGGGATGCTGCTCGCCAGCTGCCTGGGTTCGGCGGTGTTCGGGATCCTTTACGACAGCTGCACCCGATCCTTCGACCGGGAGCCGCGTACGGTCGTCCAGAGCTATTTGACGGCGGTTCGAGTGGGTGACTTGGATGGGGCCAGGGCCTGCTGGGAGCCGGATGCATACTTCAGTCTGGAGGCGGGGTGCTCCGAGATTTGCCTCTCGAAATTCCTCGGGACTGACTTCGAAGTGGTGGCGATTCGCTTGGACGAGTCAAGGCCGGCAGGAGCTGCAGGGCCGGAGCGATCGGCCGTCGTTGATGTGCGGTGCACGGCAGGGGCTTCCGAGACGGGTACGCTTGAGCTGACCACACCGGTGGTGGAGGTTCCCTGGCGACATTGGAGCATTTTGCGCAGCACGGTTGGCGGCAGTGTGGCCGATCTGTGGTGTCGCTAGAACTCGCCGTCGGGGAGGGCGCTCCTGTCGGCGGACTGTATAATCCGAGCGCCTGGACACATGCGCTGGGCGGGATGGCAGGTTTGGAATGCATCTGATCCTCACCCATGAGCAAGCCGACTTTGACGGAATCGCAGCAGCTGCCGCTGTGAGGCTGCTGCATTCCGATGCCGTTGCCATCCTGCCGCGACGCATGAACCGCAACGTGCGGGGGTTCCTGACTTTGTATGGCGAGCGCCTCCCGTTTGTCGAGCCTGGCGATGTGGAAGTCGCCGATGTGGAAGAGGTGACGCTGGTCGACACACAGTCCATGCCGCCCCCCAAAGGGCTGACGCCCACCACGCGCGTCCACGTGATTGACCACCACGCCCCGGCAGCGAAGGTCGATCCGAGCTGGACCACCCATATCGAGATGGTCGGCGCCACCACAACCCTGCTCGTGGAAAGTTTGCGTGAAGCGGGCATCCAGCTCGATTTCGTCACAGCGACCTTGCTCTTGCTGGGTATCTACGAGGATACGGGTTCGCTGACGTATGCGGGCACGACGGCGCGCGACGCCCATGCGGCCGCCTGGCTGCTCGAGCGCGGCGCTAATCTCGAGATCGCGGTTGAATTCCTCAGCCAGCCGCTCTCCAGCGAGCAGCGCGAACTCTACGACCGGCTCGTGGAGTCGGTCGAAACCCACCGCATCCACGGGTTGGGAGTCATGATCGCTGCCGCCAGAGTGGAAAGCATGGTGGACGAGATCTCTACATTGGCCCACAAGCTCCGTGATCTCTTTGAGCCGGCGGCGCTCTTCCTCCTCGTTGCTTTGGACAGTCATGTCCAGCTGGTGGCCCGATCTACCACCGATGCGGTCGATGTCTCCCGCGTGGCGGAGCATTTCGAGGGTGGGGGTCACCCGCGCGCGGCTGCCGCCGTCATCCGGGGCAAATCGCTGCATACCTTGCGAGACGAGCTGTTGCAGATTCTCCCCGGGTTGATTGTCCCGCCGCGCATGGTCGGGGAAATCATGTCGCGCGATCCACAACTGTTGAGTCCGGCAACGACCGTTCGGGAGGCCGCCGAACTCATGCAGCGGTTCGGACATGAGGGCTATCCTGTATTGGATGAGGGTCAGGTAGTCGGCCTGTTGACGCGCCGCTCCGTGGATCGGGCGCTGGCTCACGGCATGGGCGCAAAAGGGGTTGAATCGGTCATGGACAGCGGCCGGGTG
>JBFJVD010000337.1:0-2307 GCA_041624375.1 Anaerolineales bacterium | reverse complement strand
GGAGGCCTACGCTGCTTTCGCCGAGGCACTGGCGGTAATTCGCCGCTTCTGGCAGGCAGGCGAATCGGCAACCTTCGCAGGCGAACATTACAGCCTTGAGGACGCGGAGACGGGGCCGCCGCCGGCGCACGACATCCGCCTGTGGGTAGGCGCCTACGGCCCCAAGATGCTCCGGCTAGCCGGGCGCGCCGCCGACGGGCTGCTGATGACCAGCATCTACCTTCCGCCAGAGCAGGCGGGTGAACGGCTGAGTTGGGTCACCGAAGCCGCTCGAGAAGCGGGACGCGATCCCGCGCAGATCCGCAAAGGCTACAACGTGCTCGGCGTGCTGGAGGCGCCCGGGCTTGAATCCCCCGGCTTCAGATCCTCGCGGCCCGGCCTGGTGATCGGAGATGCCCACACCTGGGTCGACTGGATCGTCGATGTTCACGAGCGGGTCGGCTTCGATACCTTCATCTGCTGGCCGGTCCGCGGCGACGAGACTGGTCAGATCGAGGTGTTCCTGCGGGACGTTGTGCCGGCGGTCCGCGATCGCCTCGCGAGCTGACCGGCTGCCGAGGGCCTTCCTCCCCTCCCAGAGGCGCTCTCTCCGCAGTCCGGACGCACCAAGCCGCTCCTAGTCCACGTATGTTCCGATCTTCTCACGATGCGTCATTTGACGTAGCCGCCTGAACGCGCGTCGCGGTCCCGAATCCTTCTTTCTGCCGTCTCAAGGTCCATCGAACACATGATGTGTTTCCACGCCGGCCGTGTTTTCATGAAGGTGGATTTCAGCCGCGAACTGATGTTTCAGGACGGTAACTGCGCTGTGAAACGTCGGTGACCCAGAAATGAGAATCTTGAAACATGACAAAAAGATCACGACTTAATCGGGAACTTTTTGTGGCCCACCAACGTCATCTGATTAATCTTGAACTTCGTGTGAGGGAGGACAAACCCATGACTCACAAGCGATCCAATATCCGTAAGCTCTTCGTTGGCCGGACAGTCGCCCGCCGGCTTGCACTGCTGACCCTTTTGCCGGTCCTGGTGCTCGCCGGTTGTGCGCCGCTGGTCTCCGACGGCATCGACCGTGATGCCTTGGCGACGCAGATCGTTCAGACGATCGTCGCCCAGATCACGCCGACCGTGGTTGTGCCCAGCCCGACACCCGAGCCGCCCACGGCCACGCCGACGGAAGTTCCTACCGAAGTGCCGCCGACGGCTGTCCCGGTGACCGTTGTCCCGACCAGCCCTCCGGCTCAGCCCACCAGCGTGCCTCCGGTGTCCAGTGTTCCCTGTGACTGGGCGCAGTTTGTGGCCGACATCCAGATCAGCGATGGCACCCAGCTGAACCCTGGCGCCAGCTTCACCAAGATCTGGCGGCTGAAGAACATCGGCACCTGCACCTGGACCAGCAACTACCAGCTGGTCTACGTGAGCGGGGACCGCATGAGCGGGGCGCAATCCGTGTCGATTGGCCGCTCGGTGGCTCCGGGTCAGACCATCGATCTGGCGCTCACGCTCAAGGCGCCCTCTGAGCCCGGCAAGTACACGGGTTACTGGGCCCTGCGCACGCCGGCCGGACGCATCTTCGGCATCGGCGACAAGGCCACCGGCTCCTTCTGGGTGTCGGTCGTGGTCCGCAAGCCCGTCAAGCTGGTCTATGACTTCGGCGCAAACTTCTGCGACGCCACCTGGGCCAGCGGCGCCGGTGCATTGAGCTGCCCGGGCGCTGACGGTGATGCTTCTGGCTTCGTGATCCGGGTCAACTCGCCCATCCTCGAAGGCGGGCGCCGCGAGAACGAGGCGGGCCTGTGGATGAGCCCTCAGGCAGTGAACGATGGTTGGATCACCGGAACCTACCCGCTGTGGGTCGTCAAGGACGGGGACCGGTTCCGGGCGGTGATCGCCTGCCTCGACGGCTATCCGGACTGCAATGTCCGCTTCCGGCTGGCCTACCAGAAGCGCAACGGCGTGATCCGCGAACTGGCTACCTGGAATGAGAAGGTCAACGGCCAGTTCCAGGTGATCGACTACGACCTGTCGGGGCTCGCCGGGATGGAGATCCACTTCATCCTCTCCGTGGAAGCACGCGGAAGTTCGGATGATGACGCAGCGCTGTGGCTGATGCCCTCCATCTGGCGTTGAGCCGAGCAAAGCAAGGCCTATCGAGGGCCGCCCTACCTGGGGCGGCCCTCGTTTTCGATCCCTTGCCATCGGTACAATGTGCCTGTTATCCGGAGGCCGGCTCCATCCAACCGGATGAAGGGCATCATCTTTGTTACAGAAGGACTGGTGCTGCAAAGCCGAAATCCTCCCGCCTCT
>JBFJVD010000336.1:0-2313 GCA_041624375.1 Anaerolineales bacterium | reverse complement strand
GTCCGTCAGCAGGTGGGGCACCGAGTTGTCGCAGGCGATCACAATGTGGAATTGGGTCTGGAGCGCATCCCATACCTGGCGCATATCCGCTACAGAGAAGGATATGTCGAGCCCTCGTTCCTCGGCCTCGATCCTGGCATGCTGGATCGCCTGAGGGGAGAGGTCGGAGGCAGTAACCGTGTAGCCGCGTTCGGCCAACCCGATCGCCTGTGTGCCAATTCCACAGGAGGCGTCGAGCAGAAGCTTCGCCTCGGGACCGAACTCCCGGTGGATGACCTGATCCAGCGCCTCGGCCTGCCGACGGAGACTCACTTCCCAATTGGGGTAGAGAAGTCTGTAGTGCGGCGCAAGCTCGTCGTAGTAGGAGATGGTCATGGGCGGTACATGGTCTCGGTGGACCGGCGGTCTCCAGCCCCGGCCGGCCTCAAACTGAAGCGCAAAGTCGACTCAATCCCCGAGGACTCGCCGGATGATCTCCGCGATCCGCCTGTTCCGGGTTGGCTCTGTTTTGGCGGTCTGAAGCCAGAAGATGAACTGTTTCTTCTGTGAGGCCGGGAGCGCCCGATACGCGGCGAGCGCTGCTTTATGCCGGCGCAAAGCGCGTTCCAGGTCCGGCGGGATCGTCTCGGTGTCCTCGCGCTCGAAGGCGGCCTGCCACTGGCCGCTCTCTTCGGCAGCAGCCACCTTCTTCAAGCCGGCTTCGGTCATCCTCCCGGCGCGGGTGAGCTTCTCGACCCTGCGGATGTTGATGACGGACCAGATGCTGTCAGCTCTTCTGGGCGAGAAGCGGAGCAGGTAGCGCTCGTCATCCAGGCGGCGGAGCTGGCCATCGATCCATCCGAACCAGAGCGCCTCCTCAACTGCCTCTGCCAGGCATAGGCCCGGCAGCCGGGAATGCTTCTTCTTGATGACGAGCCAGGCTTCGGAGGCAGCGGAGTTCCGTTGCTGGAGCCATTCGCGCCAGGCGGCGCGGTCTTTGAAGTCGAGAGGGTCGTCAGTGGCAGTCATGGCGATCTGCAGCCTGCAGCAGCTCCTCCCCAGCGTATGCTGTGCAGGCTGCCGGGTCAAGCGACGTTCGTCAAGATCGCTATGAGCTTTAGGAACTACGGCGGCGGAATCGGATCCTCTGCGCGGCGCAGGTCCCAGCTGGCATCGAGGATGATGGGGCCCAAAGCCGTTGCGGTCACTTCATGCAGCATTCCGTTCAGGCGTTTGAGGTCCTCGGTCAGCAGGTACTCCGGGCCTCCGACGACAATATGCGCGAGAGACGGGTAGGCCATCGCCTGCATGAGCAGGGCCGCGCTGTGATTCGTAACGCTCCCGTATTGATCGTTAAGTAGGGTAGAGACAAGGTGCAGCCTGCAGGCCTTCATGGTTGCATGGAGGGGAGTGCCTATGTAATCCCGCATCCTGATCCACAAGCCACCCAATTCCAATTCATAAGGAGTGAGAGATGTCTTCGCAACCTGCGTCCATGGCGCGGCAGGTGCTGCCTGAAGTGCGCACGCTGCTTCAGGGCGCCATGGCCATTTTCGTCGTGACTACGGTGATCGGCATCCTGAATGGAACCGACCTGGTCGAGTTCGGACGGAATGCCCTGCTGACTCACCTGCACTCGGGAACGCTTGGCTGGATCACACTGGGCGTGTTCGCCGCCGTCTTCCAGCTGTTCCACAGCGGCTCCGAATCTCAAGCGGCCTCGCGCACGGCGCCGCGGGTGTTGGCGGCCGTGGCGATCGTGGCCGTAGCCCTGTATGTGACCGCTTTCTACACCACGGTGGGCATCTGGCGACCGCTTGGCGGGACCTTCATGTTCGCCGTGATCCTGGCGGTCTTCATTTGGGTCTTGCGCCAGAGTAACCGGGTGACGTACACGATCCCGCACCTTGCTGCGCTTGCCGCCTTGTTCACGCTGGTGGTAGGCGCCATTATGGGCGTCCTGGCCGGACTGCTCCTTGCCGGCAGCCTGCCTTCCCTGCCGGGCGGTGCGATCTTGGCCCACGGAGGGGCGATGGTCGGCGGCTATGTCATTCTGGCTGGCATGGGCATCGCGGAATGGAAGCTGCGGCCAGAGGCCAAGCCCGCTCGCCAGGAGCGACTGGGGATCTTGCAGGTCGCCATCATCTTTCCGGGCGGGATGCTCTTCGTGATTGGGGCACTGCTCGACACCGAGCAGCTGCTCACACTGAACGTGCCGCTGCTGGTAATCGGCGTGATTCTGTTCCTGATCCGCGTCGGCCGCCCTGTACTGCGGCAGCGATGGGCCGAGCCGGCCAGCGGCCGGCTGTACGCGATCAGCGTGCCGTTTCTGGT
>JBFJVD010000335.1:0-2352 GCA_041624375.1 Anaerolineales bacterium | reverse complement strand
GGGTGCGCGCACCAGCACAGGCATCCCCAGGGGATGAGGAGAACGGCGAGATCTGGATGCCACTCGTTCTTCCCATCACCGCCACGACTGGAGAGGGGATCCCGGAGCTCCTGAATGCGCTTGTCCAACACCGGCGCTATCTGGTCGGGAGCGGGGAACTCGCCGAACGGGTGCGGAGCCGCATTCGCTCCGAGATGGAAGATCGCCTCCGGGAGCGGCTCCTCCGGCGCGCCCTGGCTGCACGACCTTCCCAGTCGTTCGAAGCCATGCTGGAGCGGGTCCTGGCCCGCGAACTCTCACCGCAAACGGCGATCGATGCCTTTCTGGACGGAGACGGCCCATGATCTTCGGTGAACGTATCCGCTTGCGGGCCATTGAGACCGATGACCTGCCGCGTTTTGCCCGCTGGCTCAACGATCCGGAAGTGATTCGCGGCCTAACCATCCGCATTCCGATGAGCAATGCGGATGAACAGGACTGGTATGAGGAGACGCGGAAAGGGCGACCGGAGACCCGGCCACTCTCGATCGACGTCCTGGAGGATGGTCAATGGGTCCACATCGGCAGCTGCGGGTTCTTTGGCTTTGATACGTTCTCACACATCGCCGAATTGGGGATCGCCATCGGTCACAAGTCCTACTGGCGGCGAGGACTTGGCCGGGACGCGACTCGCACCCTGCTCGGCCATGGCTTTGAAACCCTGAACCTGCACCGTATCTTCCTGCGCGTCTATGAATTCAACCAGGGCGCGATCGACCTCTACCGCCAGCTCGGCTTCGTGGAGGAAGGGCGTTTGCGTGAGGATAGCTATCGC
This sequence comes from Anaerolineales bacterium, assembly GCA_041624375.1. Classification (GTDB taxonomy): domain Bacteria; phylum Chloroflexota; class Anaerolineae; order Anaerolineales; family E44-bin32; genus JBFJVD01. The sequence goes on along the minus strand of JBFJVD010000335.1, from coordinate 1,538 downwards.
GAGGGCCGCTATTGGGATACGATCTTGATGGGCCTGCTGAGAGCGGAATGGGATGCGAGCCAGCAAGATGAAGGGTGATGGGCGCCATATGTACGGCTACGGTGAGATCAAGCTTTTTGCCGGTTCGGCCAGCCAGCGACTCGCCCAGGAGATCGGGGATTACCTGGATGTGCCGCTGAGCGGCTATGATCTTGTCGAATTTCCCAATGAGAACCTCTTCACACGGCTGCATGGCAGTGTCCGAGGACAGGATGTCTTCCTGATTCAGACCCTCTCTTCGCCGGTTCACCGCAACCTGATGGAAATGCTCATCATGATCGAGACTCTGAAGCGGGACTCTGCCGGCCGCATCACCGCCGTCTTCCCCTACATGGCCTATGCCCGATCGGACAAGAAGGATCAGCCGCGGGTCCCCATCACTGCGCGCCTTGTCTCGGACATGATCGAGGTAGCCGGGGCCGATCGCTACATCACCATCGACCTGCATGCCGGGCAAATCCAGGGCTTCTTCTCGATCCCTGGAGATGTGCTGACTTCCTTCCACATGCTCAGCGATTACTTCCTGGCGAAAGAGCTTGAGAACCTGGTTGTGGCGACGGCGGATCTGGGCTTTGCCAAGAAAGGGCGCAACTTCGCCGCCAAGCTGGGAACCCCATTGGCGTTCGTCGAGAAGCGGCGCCGGGGGGACGACCCCCGGGCCGTGGCCACGACAGTGATCGGCAATGTCGAAGGCAAGGACGTGGTCCTTGTTGATGACGAAGTGCTGACCGGGGGTTCCATGTGCGAAGCAGTGACCATTGTGAAGGAGCATGGCGCCCGAGACGTCTATCTCTCCTTCACCCATCCCCTGCTCGCCCCACCTTCCATCGATCGGCTGAGGGAGCTTCCGATCAAGGAAATCGTGACCACCAATACGGTCGAGATCCCTCCCGAGAAGCGCCTGCCGAATATGACCATCCTGTCAGTCGCGCCACTGCTGGCCGAAGTCATTCTGCGGGCTCACGAGGGCCGATCCGTCGGCGAACTATTCAACGAATGATAGGGCCGGCCTTCGAGCATCAGGCCCGGCGGCCGGGCTTGACCGCGGGGACCCATCCGCTGGCCGCGGCAGACAGGGCGCAGACTTTCCGGGCTTTGCCCCGGTGGTGCCGCGGCAGCGCAGTCCGGGTTCCATTGTCCCTGGAGACCAGGTGGCGGGCGCCGGCGAGGTCCTGAAGCGGACCGTTCGCTCCTTCCTCGAGCATGAAGTGGGCTTGCGGGCCGGCGCGCTTGCCTACTACACCCTGCTGTCGCTCTTCCCCCTCCTCCTCTTCCTGATCTTCATCGGCTCCCAGTTCCTCACATCGGGGGACGCGCGCGCTGGGGTCGATGCCTACCTTCAAGGTGCTCTGCCGGCTGCGGCCGACAGCCTGCAGCAGGTGATCGACCAGACCTTGCGGGCGCGCGGTCCCATCGGCCTGGTCGGGGCAGCGGGACTGGTGTGGACATCATCGGGAGTCTTTTCGGTTCTCTCATCCAGTTTCAGCCTGATTTGGGGT
>JBFJVD010000334.1:0-2369 GCA_041624375.1 Anaerolineales bacterium | reverse complement strand
GCGCCGATCAGGTGGAGTTCGCCGCGCGCCAGCATGGGCTTGAGCATGTTGCCGGCGTCCATGGCGCCTTCCGCTGCGCCCGCGCCGACCACGGTGTGCATCTCGTCCACGAAGAGCAGGATTTCGCCCGCAGCTTCGGTAACTTCCTGAAGCACTGCCTTCAGGCGCTCCTCGAACTCGCCGCGGTACTTGGCGCCAGCGACCAGCGCGCCAAGATCAAGCTGCACGAGGCGCTTGTTCTTCAGGCCTTCGGGGACGTCGCCATTCACGATTCGCTGGGCCAGGCCCTCGACAATGGCCGTCTTGCCGACGCCGGGGTCGCCGATGAGTGCCGGATTGTTTTTGGTCCGCCGGGAGAGCACCTGGATGATGCGCCGAATCTCTTCATCGCGTCCGATCACCGGATCAAGTTTGCCCTGGCGCGCCATCTGCGTCAGGTCGCGGCCGTACTTCTCCAGTGGCTCGTAGGTCGATTCAGGGTTTGGGCTCACCACGCGCTGCGAGCCGCGGATGCCGGTGAGCGCCGAGAGCACCTTTTCGGCGGTCAGGCCGAAGCGGCCCAGCCGCTCGGCTTCCGGCCCGGCGGCCAGCGCGAGCAGGATGTGCTCAGTGGAAACGTATTCATCCTTCATCTGGCCGGCGCGGCGCTCAGCGTCGGCCAGCGCGTCGGCGGTGGCCCGCGCCAAGCCGACATGGGCTGCACCGCCGGAAATCGTCGGCCGTGTGGCGAGATGCTGCTCCAGATCCCGGCGAAGAAGGTCGACGCCGCCGGCGACGCGCGTGACGATCGCCGGCACAACCCCATCGGTCTGCTGGACGAGCGCCAGCAGCACATGCGCCGGCTCGATGGCGTTGTGCTGCGCATCCTGCGCCAGACGCTGCGCATCAAGGATAGCCTGCTGGGCTTTCTGGGTGTACTTCTCTAGGTCCATCGTCTTCTACCTTCTCAAAGAGTCGTTTGATTCAGCGCTCCGGGCAGCGACTCTCCTGCGCCCTGGCGCGCGGCCCGCACAGGCGTACCAGGGAGCGAGCGGCAACCAAATCCAGTGTAGGGAGGCTTCGTAGGAGGAAGCTTGGAGGCGTGTTAGAGGCAGATTATCGGATCGTGGTCAGCGAGGATGGGCGTGCCGAACCAATTGCAGGACCCCTGGCTGCTGTCGGGAAAAGGGCTCATTGCGCCTATTGCATGCCGCCCCAGCTTGGGCCCCGAGTCTGCAAGCAGGTGCTGCCGATGGCTCACGGCCTGCATGTCACGGCGTCAAGTGAACCATGGGAACGTGTTGCTGTAATGACTCGCCTGCAGGTCAGCTGTCGGTTCCCGCGGAGGTCTCCCCCGATTGGCTTTCGGAGCTGGTTTCACTGAGCTGCGCCTCAAGCTTGGCCAGCCGCTTCCCGCGTGCTCCGGCTTGCCAGGATGCACGGGTAAGGGAAGGCAAGACCGCCAGCAGGGCGATCGCCGCGCCGGCGAGCAGCGCCGCCACCAACACAATCGCCAGCGAACTGTCGAAGCTCCCGAAGAGGAAGCTCACCGTCACTGGGTCGGCGTTCTGGAGGGCAAAGACCAGCCCTAGCAAAGCGAGGACGAACGAGAGCAGGAGGAAGAAGATCATCTGGCACACACCTTTGAAGAGATGCTGGAAGATAACAAGACGGGAGATCTATTCATAGGACGGTCGTCGCCTGCCGGTCGTTCTGATGTCTGCCGAAACCGGTCATGCCCTCGGTTCGGGAAGCTCCACGATCGCGATGGTTTGCGAGGCGATCCGGATGTTCTCTTCCTGGAACTGCGTCAGGACCGTCTGACTCAGCTCGCTGCGGAAGAGGCGCCGCAATTCGATCTGGACTGGATAGATGAGGCCCAGCTCAATCCAATTGTCCGTGGGTCGGAAAAACACGCGTGGGTCGAGCAAGGTGACTTTGATGGCGAACTCTCGCCGCGCCCGGCGCCGCTGTTCCTGTGCTTTGGGCAGAAGCTCCTGAAAGCTCGGGTGGTCCTTCGCGGCGCTTGCCATGATCTCGGCCGCACGCTGCCAATTGGAGTCGTAAGTGATGGGAAGGGTGAGCTCATCCCAGATGTAATCAATGTGCTTGGAATAGTTGAACAGCGGCTCTTTGAAGATAAATGCGTTCGATACCGTGACGATCCGCCCGGTGTTATGGTCGCCGCCAAGCCAGTTGCCGGTCTCCATCAGCTTGGTGCGCAGCATGCTGATATCGATGACGTCGCCCCGGATCCCGCCGGTTTCGATCCGATCGCCCACATTGAAGGGCTGGCCGGTGACGATGGTGATCCAGCCGGCAATGCTGCCGATCACTTCCTGGAGGGCGAAGGCGAGGCCGGCGCCCAGGATTCCGAAGGCCACCGATAG
>JBFJVD010000333.1:0-2402 GCA_041624375.1 Anaerolineales bacterium | reverse complement strand
TCTTAGAGAAGGAGAGAAAAAAGACATGCGCACAAGATCTTTCATTATCCTGCTCTCGCTCGGCGCGCTGCTGCTGGCAGCGTGCGGCGGAGCGACGGCAACCGCCCCCGAGACGATCAAAGTCGGAGCGGTCGTCCCACTGACCGGCGTCTTCGCCGGCGGTGGCGCCCAGGTCCAGCGTGGTTATGAGCTTGCGGTTGCCGACATCAACGAGGCCGGCGGGATTTTCGTCGAAGAATTCAACGCGCAGATCCCCCTCGAACTGGTCCTGCTGGACGACGAATCCGATCCCAACAACACGGTCAGCCACCTGGAGACGCTGAACTCGGAGGACGAGGTCGTCGCCTACCTGGGAGGGTTCGGCAGCAGCCTGCATGCCGCCGCAGCTGCCATCGCCGAAAAGAATCAAGTGCCGTACCTGGGTGTCGCATTCGCCCTCTATTCAGTCCATCAACAGGGTTTTGAGTACTTGTTCTCGCCGTTCCCGAAATCACCGGGCCTGGCGATTGAAGTCTTCGAGATGCTCGACACGGTCATCCCGGAAGGCGAGCGCCCGAGCCGGGTCGCCATACTCCAGGAACAGACGGACTGGGGAATCGAGCTAGGCGGGCTGTGGCGCCAGGAAGCTGAGGCTCGGGGCTACGAAATTGTTGCGCACGAGGAGTATGCGCCCGGCACCACCGACCTGACCGACAGCATCCTGCGCATTCAGGATGCCGGCGCCGAGATCCTGCTGGCGCTGCCCACCCCGCCGGACGGGGTCACCATCTACCGCCAGATGAGTGAGCTGGGCTATGCGCCGCCCTTCGCCATGCTGATCAGGGCGCCCGACGTCCCGACCTGGAGGGACCTGGGGACCGTCGGTGATTACGTCACCCTTTCGCCCGGTTGGCACAACGCCATGACCTTCCCCGGCGTGGAAGCCCTCAACGCGCAGCACGTGGCGATGATGGAGCGCCCGTCGGATCCGATCGTCGGCCCATCCTATGCTGCGGTCCAGATCCTGGCCGACGCGATCGAGCGGGCGGGCTCGCTGGATCGGGATGCGATTCGCGATGCGATCGCGGCCACCGACCTGGATACCGTTGTCGGTCGCGTGACCTTTAATGCGGACGGGACCGGCAATGTGCCGATCGCGATCCTTCAGTACCAGGCCGGATCGGTCCAGCTGGTCTGGCCGCAGGAGTTCGCCACCGCCGATCTGATCTATCCGGCGCCGGCCTACGACGACCGATAGGCAGGCTGTCGTTCGGCGCTCGCGAGCTGCGAGCCAAACCACGCGCCCTTCTGGTCTCCAGAAGGGCGCGTGAAATTTGAACCCCCGCCTGCTGGATGGCGCTTATTAGGAGGGATGCCCGTTGACCTCCTGGATCAGCAACCGGATCCCATCCCTACTCTACTGGAATGTCTGGGCTGTATCTGCGCGCTCAGGTGCTGCTGACAGCTCGGCTTTTCGCCAGCAGGCCCCGCGCCAGCCTGCTTGCTTTGAAGAATGTCAGGAGAGCGGCAAGCGCAAGAATTAACCGCACGAGCGCGGACGCCCAGGCTACCATTTGGAATGGAGCACCTATGGCTAATGCCGTCAGGAGGACGCCACCATAGACGCTGATTCCGACCTCAACCCAGCCCGAAAGGGGGATTCGTCGCCGTAAGATCAAGAGGGATACATTCACGGAAAATGCTACTCCCCACCAGACATTCAGCCAGGGCAAGTAGGACGTGAATTCGGGGGCCAGCACGGGTGTGAAGCTTGAGAGATCGATCGCAGATCTCCAGAAACCAACTCGCTGAGGAAAGACGTTGAAGAGGATCGTCGCCGCAAGGATGACGAGTAGGTTCAGGGCAACCTTGCTCAATCGAACTTGCTGTTGATGTTCTGTGGCGTTCATGAGTTCTCCTTGGACGTGGGCCTCCATGTTTGTGCCTGGCCAGCTGCCCATGAACGTGGCGAGAGCCGTCGACGTCGCTGGTGTGAGCGGTGCTTCAGGTGCAAACCTAAGACCTAATCGAGCTTGGTTTCCTGGCCCGACTGGTATGCCTCATACAGCTCGACCGCGATGGGCTTGGGATCAACCATTAGGTTGCACAATACTGCGACCGTCACGCCACTCTCTGGCACCGAGTAATACAGGGAAGCATATCCTGCACCACCTGAATGCCAGAACACCTCGCTCTCGCCAATCTTTTCCGAGATGACGCTGTAGCCATAATGCAACCCGGGAGCGATCTCGGGACCCTGGCTGAGCATTTGGGCAAGGGAAGTATCGCTGAGCACTTCAGCGTTGAATAGCGCATGAGCCCAACGGGCGAGATCTTCCGCAGTAGCATAGATTGCCCCCGATGCCCACAATGAACTGGATAGGCTTGCCAGAGGTACATCCGCCGGCTGGGCGAGCGCATCG
>JBFJVD010000332.1:0-2430 GCA_041624375.1 Anaerolineales bacterium | reverse complement strand
GCAGCGGTTCAAACCGCCAGGCTGCCAGCTCGGTCTGGTGGCCGGGCGCGTCTCCGTTCAGCGCCTGACCCTCAGCCAGGAGCAGCTCGGCGGGCCGCAGGCGCATGAGCTCCTGGCGCGCCGCCATCTGTGGGTCTGCCACCCTGATTTCTGTGGCGGCGAACTCGCCCGTGCTGATATCGACATAGGCAATCCCCACGGCCTGTTCGCCGAACAGTACAGCGGCAAGATAGTTGTTGCCGGCTTCAGGGAGTAGCTCAGGTTCGAACAGCGTCCCCGGCGTGACCACCCGTACGACCTGGCGAGGGAACAGGCCGCGCACCGGCCCATCGCCGACCTGCTCGCAAATGGCGACGTGATAGCCCTTGTCGATCAGCCTTGATAGATAGTTTTCGACCGCGTGGTGCGGAATGCCGGCCATCGGGACCCGCACACCTTTGGCGACCTTCCGAGATGTGAGAACGATATCCAATTCGCGGGAGGCGATTTCAGCGTCCTCATCGAACGTCTCGTAGAAGTCACCGAGGCGGAAGAACAGGATGGCATCCGGGTACTTGCGCTTGATGTCGAGGTACTGCTGTCGAACCGGAGTGGCCTGGGTATCGCTCATCGCTCGTGGATTCTAAGGCGGCCGAAGGGATTCATCAAGCCTCCGTGCTATACTCCCCCCGTTGAGACCCTAGCCTGATGGATACCTCGTTCCTGATTCTCCTCGCACTGGCTGTCCTGTTTGATTTTCTCAACGGGTTCCACGACAGTTCCAACCTCGTTGCCACGGTGATCTCCTCACGGGCGCTTCACCCGCGTCTGGCCCTGCTGCTCGCCGCCCTGGCCGAATTCAGCGGCCCCTTTCTTTTCGGGGTTGCCGTCGCCAAGACCGTCGGCGCAGACCTGCTGGATGCCCCGGTGCTGGAGAGCCGCGTGGTGATCGCGGCGCTTGCCGCCGCAGTGGTCTGGAACCTGGCCACCTGGTATTTGGGCATCCCCTCCTCGTCGTCCCATGCCCTCCTAGGCGGCCTGCTCGGCGCGGCCTTGACTGCCGGCGGCCCGGAGTCGGTCCGCTTGCCCGGACTGCTGGCGATCTTAATCGCCCTGCTCGTCTCGCCGGTAATTGGGATGTTGGCCGGTTTCGTCGTCATGCGGGTGACCCTGTGGGCAACCCGCCGGGCAACCCCCCGGATTAACGCCGTCTTCCGCCGGCTCCAGCTCCTCACGCTCGTCGGTCTCGGCCTCAGCCACGGCTCAAACGATGCTCAGAAGACGATGGGCGTGATCACGCTCGGCCTGGTCACATCGGGACTTCAGAGCACCTTTGAGGTCCCGCTTTGGGTCATCGCGCTCAGTGCCGGTGCGCTTGCCCTTGGGACCTCCTTCGGTGGCTGGAGGTTGATCCGGACGCTCGGGGGACGGATCTACCGCATCCGCCCGGTCCATGGGTTTACTTCGCAAGCTGCCGGAGCGGCCGTCATTCTTGGCGCCGCGCTCGTCGGCGGCCCGGTGAGCACCACGCAGGTTCTCAGCTCATCGATCATGGGGGTGGGGGCGGCAGAGCGACTGAGCAAAGTCCGCTGGTTGGTCCTCAAGGACATGCTCATCGCCTGGGCGCTGACCATTCCGACCACCGCCCTCGTGGCTGCCGTAGCCTACACCGCAATCACGTCCATCTAGCTTAAGCCCGGCAAGCCTGGACGGCCGAGGCCGAGCGACATCGCCCGAAGGGCGCAGAGGCTCGCGCATCCGCCGACATGGGGCCCGGGGACGCCAGGCCCGCGACCTGCGCGGGCGTTCTGAATCAATCGTGCGCTTCGTTCCACTGGACCGTCTGAGTCAGCCAGGATCGGATCAGCGCCTCCACCTCCCGCTCGACGCCCGGACCTGCCTGGAACCAGTGGATGCGCGCATCCCCCTCCTTAAACCAGTTTGCCTGCCGGCGGACAAACTGGCGGGTTCTCCGGCGCATCAACCCCACCGACTGATCGAGGGTGATCTCCCCTGCCAGAAATGACATGATTTCGCGGTAGCCGATCGCGGAGAAGGCTGGCAGAGACGCAGGGTAACCGCGCGCCTGCAAGGTGCGCACTTCGTCGACAAGCCCCGCAGCCAGCATGGCATCGATACGCCGGTCTATCCGCTCATAAAGCTCGGACCGCGGCCGGGTCAAGCCCAGCTGCAGGATGCGGTAGCCGGTCTCTGCGCGCCTGCGTTGGGCGGAGAATCTCACCCCGGTGCTCAGGATCACTTCCAGAGCCCGGATTGTGCGGCGGACGGTGCGGGGATCAATCCGCTGAGCGGCATCCGGGTCCAGCGACTCGAGCCTGGCGTGCAAAGCCTGGCCTCCGATTTCATCCCCCCAGTCTTCCAGCGCTTGCCTGAGGCGGGCGTCAGGGGGCTGGGACGGGATCTGCCAGCCTTCCACCACAGCACGCAGGT
>JBFJVD010000331.1:0-2431 GCA_041624375.1 Anaerolineales bacterium | reverse complement strand
GGCATCCGCGCGTGATGACCGTCGGGGCTGTGAACAAGAACGAACAATTCATCGGCTACAGCAGCCGCGGCCCGGCCGCCCTCGATCCGAACAAGCCGGACTTCTGCAGCATCAGCCATTTCCAAGGGTACTTCACCAGCGACAGCGGCACCTCGGCCGCCACGCCGATCCTGGCCGGCGTCGTCGCCCTGCTCAAGCAGGCCAACACCGGTCTGACCCAGGATCAGGCGCGCGACTGCCTGAAGCGCTCAGCCAAAGACATCGGACCGATGGGCTTCGACGTGGATTCGGGTAGTGGGATCGTGCAGGCCAAGGCGGCCTTCGACCGCTGTCGTACGAGCGGCAAGACCTGGTGGCAGCGCTTCATCGAGTGGCTGCTGCGTCTGTTCGGGTTCGGAACTTAGAGGTACGCCGACCGACTTCGGGTAAGCTGCTTTAGGGTAGAAGACATCGGAAACCAGCGGGCGAAGGGGCCTGACGGCCAGGCTGTCGCGCGGGGCTGATCCTCTCACGCGGCGAGCTTCCCGTCCAGCGCGGGTTGACTCCTTGGCCGCCCTGCCGGACGGATCGTCTGCAGCCCGCGTAGGAAACCTGGATTCGCGATCGGAGGCGGATATCAATGTCGTGGCCTGCGCTGACGCAGCTTTCGAAATGGGTGGATGTCTCCTGGTGGCAGAACAACGGACCGCCGGAGCACGAGCCGTTCGATGTCGACGCCTTCTTCCAGGCCAACCCGCAAGTGGAAGGCGGCTTCATCCGCGCCATCTGGAACGACGGCTCCGTTGACGAGCACTACCCGCATTACTTCGACGGCTTCACCCGGAACGGCCGGAAGGTGGCCGCGTACCTGTGGCCGAACATCACCAAGACGATCGACCAGGTCGTCGAGGATTGGCAGGTCGCCCTGGGCGACCGGGTACCGCCGCTGCTTGCGCTGGACTTCGAGGAGACGTCCCAAAACGCCGGCCGCAGCCGGGCAGATCTCACCGCCAACATGCAGGCGAGCTTCGATGCGCTCCGGGCGACCTTCCCGGAGGCTACGGTGATCGGGTACTCACGCGCCAGCTGGCTCGATGAGCACATCAATGTCGGGACATGGTTCCACGAGCTGCGCTGGTGGCTGGCGCACTGGATCTTTCCCGGTGACCTTGGGCGGGAGGCTTTCTCGTTTGAGGAGGTCGACGGCATCCTCCCCATCGACAATGATCGCGTTCCCTGGCGGGGCAATGTGGTGCGAATCGAGCCGGACAACGTCGTCGGCTGGCAGTTCTCCTCGAAGGGTCAGCTGGCGCGGGTGAACACGGCGGTCGACCTGGATTATTTTCTGCGATCCTTCCTGGACGAGGTCTACGACGAGGACGGGGAGGAACCGGAACCCACGCCCTCCGAGCGGCTGCGCGTGATAGCGCAGCGGCTGCGGGCGGCGATGGAGCAGGCGGTCAACGAGCTGGAAGCGTTGGCCGACGAGCTAGAGACTTGAGTAGGCACCTAACGCAAACAAAACAAGCGCCGGCACCGTTCGGTGACGATCGATTTGCGTGATCCGGCCGGAAGGCTCGGGGGCTCGCACTGGAGAAAACGAATTGGATCGCAGGAGGCATAAAAGGCGGTAGTCCCTGGCCTTCGAAAGACATTCGATTGAGGCAAACCAGAAGTTCAACATTCAGCGCCTCATCCAGATTGAGAGGAACGCCATGCCCGAAGAAACCACGACGCAGATTGTGCAGCTGATCCCAGCGCCGCTTGGCTGGGAGGCGGTTTTCCATCCCATCGACTCGGTGAAAGGCGATTTTCGGACGCCCGTGGGCGCATGGGCGCTGATCGAGACGGGGGACCCTCCGGTCCAGGAGGTCGTGGGGATGGTGGCAACCATGGTCCCAACCCTGCGCTTGATCAGCGAAATGGAAGAGAACATCGAGTTTGTGCGCTACGAAGTATGTGTCGGCAGCTCGTCCGACCCTCGCTTCAACGCAGCGGTTCGGTCGAGGTAGCCTGCAGCGAGTTCTCGACGGCGCGATGCAGCGTTCGCGCACCTGACGAAAGCTCACAATCCGAGATAGCTCAACTACAGGGGAGGTTTCGATTAGGAACCGGCCTCCCCTGACATTGCATTCCCTAGCTCACCCCACCCCCTGCGGCCGGTACTGCAGCGCTTCCGCCAGGTGCTCCGGCTCGATCCTGGGCGCACCGGCCAGGTCGGCGATCGTGCGGCTCACCTTCAGCACCCGATGATAGGCCCGAGCCGTGAGCCCATACTGGCGCATCGCCTGCCGCATCAAGGACCGGCCCGCATCCCCCAACACGCAGTGCTGCTGCACTTCCCCCGGCCCCATGTCCGCGTTCGCCGTCAGGTCGCTGCCCCCAGCCGCTCACCCTGCCGCGCTCGCGCCGCCTCCACCCGCCCCCGCACCGCCGCCGAGGCCTCCGCCGC
>JBFJVD010000330.1:0-2446 GCA_041624375.1 Anaerolineales bacterium | reverse complement strand
TGGCAGCAACATGTGGTCCCAGACTTGCCGAAGAAGCAGTTGGGCAGCATCGACCCTACGCTGATCAACGGCTGGCTGATCGGCACGGTCCGCGGGCTCACGCCCCTTGAGCTGACCCTGCGCGCCTGGGCCGCGCATGCCGGTGATGTGCGCGGCCCATCGGTTCCCGACAGCCTTGAGGCGTTTCTCGCCCGATTCGTCTCGCCGGATGAGCGCGAGCGCGCCGCCGCTGCTGCGCGCGCCTGGGTGGAAGGGCACTCTGGTGCCATCGCCGACAAGGATCTGCCACGCGGAACGCCAACAGGAGACCTGGTGGAAGCCGGCATCCTCATCCGCCGGCCGGGCGGAAGGTTCTCGTTCGCTCAGCCAGCTGTCGGCGCCTACCTCGCAGCACAGGCACTCGTCGATTCAGAAGAGCTGTCGCTGAAGGCCGACGATCGCTGGCATCCAGCGAGAACGACTCTTGCGTTCTATGCCGGCCTTGGCGATGCCGGCGCGCTCGCCGAAGGCTTGCTTAACCAAAGCGAGACGCATACCTTAAAGACCCCTGTACTGCTCGGCGCTCGCTGGCTCAGAGACGCCCCGCGAAAATCCGCCTGGCGCTCACTACTTCTGCGCGGCCTGGCTCGCATCGCTTCCACCATGAGCTATCCGTATGGCCTGAGGCTGCGGGCTACCCACGCTCTTGTGCGCGCCCATGATCCACAGGTCGCTGCACTGTTCACCCGAATGATTAAGGCCGACGCGCGGAGCAGCCGGGTGCTGGGTGCACTCGGCCTGGGCGGCATGCAGGAGCTCGAGTCTGTCGAGGCGCTGAGCGCGATGCTGGAGCAGGATCCCGACTTGCGGGTACGTCAGGCTGCAGCGCTGGGGCTCGGCGCGATTGGGAACGATGCTGCGCTCGAAACACTCGGACGGGCCCTGCTGGAGGGCGAGGAAGTTGTCCGCCTGGCCGCGGCCGAGGCGCTCGCAGTGCATCCAGATGAGGGCTATGGCATGCTCCGCGAGGCGATCGGGCTCGACAACTTGATGACACGCCGTGCAGCCGTCTTTGGGCTGGCCAGAATTCCCGAAGCCTGGGCGGTCGACCAGCTTGAGTTGGTCCAGGTCGAAGACTCACAATGGGTCGTGCGCGGCGCGGCCTCGGAAGCCCTCGAGCGCCACCAACACCCGTCATGGGCGGTGACCGCGCCGGTCCAGGAGCTCTCGGAGGTCCCCTGGCTGATCGAATTTGCAGCCCGCGAAGGGCTTGGCGTTGCGCCCGGGCAAGCAGCTTTCGAGATGGTCCGCCGAGCTCTGAGTACCGGATCCCTGGAGGAACAGCTCGCCGCCATGGAAGCCATTGGCTGGGTGGCCAGCGAAGAGTTCGTCCTTGAGTTATATAAGTTCCTTGGGAGTGAAGAGGTCCACCTGCGCGATGCCGCTTATGAAGCCCTCTGGCGGCTTGAGGCAGCCGGAGTCAGGCTTCCGGAACGGGTGGAACGAGCCGAGCCTTACAGCGAGGACCCCGGCGTCCCCGATTAGCTCGCGAATTTCAGAAGGCATGAATGGAGCAGGCCGCGCGCTCGATCTGCACGCGGCCTGCTCTCCTCCTCTTCCGGGGACTCCGTGTCAGCTCGATTCCATACGCTCTTGAATCTTCTGCTCGACCTCGGCGGCGGGGAGATCGAGGATTGAAACGATCTTGTCGAGGCCTCGTGCTCCAGCAACGATCTCAATCCGATTCTTGCGCACACCCAACATGTCCGCCAAGAAGTCAATCAAAGCCTTGTTGGCCTGTCCTTCTGCGGGAGGCGCCGCCACCCTGATCCGCAAAGTTCCATCGGGCAGCACGCCGGCGAGCTCCGTTCTGCGCGCCCGCGGCGTAACCCGAACCGTCAGCGCCGCACCCTTGCGGCCGTCGTGAAGTTTAAATTTTCGCATCGGCCCGCCACCGACCTGCTCAGAAGATCGTAACCAGTACTTGAATGAGGATCGACTCGATCAGATTGATCAGAATGATCAGGACAATGGGACTGAAGTCGAACATCCCCACTCTTGGTAGCACTCGCCGGATGGGAGCCAGCATCGGTTCGACGATTGAATCCAGGGCGCTGCGAAGCGGATGATACGGATTCAGAAACCAGCGCAGCACGATATCGATCACGACGATCAGGGTCAGAATGAAGGCAATTAATTGTATCGCGCTGATCAGGCTGGCCACCTTTCGCTCCCTTCAGCATCCTTGGGCTGGGTGCCAAATGTCATGAGATCACCGCAGAGAGGATACATGGAGAGCGCACCGGAGTCCAGCCGCGGACGATCCAACCACTGAATAGTCAGCACGTCATGGCCGCTCCCCGAAGATGGCCCGCCCCAGCCGAATCATCGTGGCCCCTTCTTCAACTGCAATTTCATAATCGTCGCTCATCCCCATAGAAAGTTCGGCCCAATCGACCTTGAGATC
>JBFJVD010000329.1:0-2464 GCA_041624375.1 Anaerolineales bacterium | reverse complement strand
GCGGATCTGCATTCTCGCTGCGGATGGACGCCGTTTGAAGGCAGAACGCTTCACGGGAGGGTGCGCCGGGTGGTGCTACGGGGCGCAACGGTCTTCGAGGACGGTGAGGTCCTCGCTGCGCCGGGAAGCGCTCGTATCGTCACGCCATCCGCGCGCAGAGAGGTTTCCATTCAAGGAGGATAGAGCATGGCCACATTTGTACCCCCCACCGAGCGCAGGGTGCGGAGCCCCCATCTTCCCTTCGGGGATCGACAGGAGGCTCCCTTTTACGGTCGCGATGTGATCTCGGTGGCGCAGTTCAGCCGCGAGGATCTGGAGTACACCTTTGGCATCGCCGAAGAGATGCGGGCCATGGTCGAGCGGATTGGGACTTTTGATTTGCTCAAGGGCAAGATCCTGGCGAACCTCTTCTATGAGCCTTCGACGCGCACGTCGTCATCCTTCCTCTCGGCGATGGAGCGGCTGGGCGGTAGCGTGATCCCGATCAACGAAGTGCATTACTCCTCGGTGGCCAAGGGCGAATCGCTGCCAGACACTATCCGCACGCTTGAATCCTACGCCGACGTCATTGTGATCCGTCACCCGGAGGTCGGATCGGCGTCGCTTGCCGCGCAGTATGCCCGCAAGCCAATCATCAACGCCGGGGACGGCATCGGGGAACACCCCACGCAGGCTCTGCTGGATCTCTTCACGATTAAGGAAGAGCTCGGACGGATCGATGGACTGACGGTGACCATGCTGGGCGACCTGAAGTACGGCCGCACCGTGCATTCGCTCTCGCGCTTACTGTCGCAGTTTGATGTCCGGCTCCATTTCATCTCGCCGGAGATCCTGCGCCTGCCGGAGGAGCTTCGCGCAGAGCTCGACGCCAGACATGTGCCGTACGCCGAACACACCACACTCGAACCCGTCTTGCCGGAGACGGACGTGCTCTACGTCACCCGCGTGCAGAAGGAGCGCTTCGACGACCTGGACATGTACGAGCGGGTGAAGGGCAGCTACGTCATCACCCCGGAGACCCTGGCGTTGGCCAAAGACGTGATGATCGTCATGCACCCCTTCCCGCGCGTGGGCGAGATCAGCATGGAGCTCGACGACGATCCACGCGCCGCATACTTCCGGCAGATGGAATACGGCCTCTATGTCCGCATGGCGCTGCTGGCCATGGTGCTTGGGAAGGCCTAGCAGCGTGATGTGACTCGGGTCTGCCACCCTCGACCTATGCAGCAAAGCGGGGAGCGCCCGAGTCGACCACGAGCCACCCATGCCGTTCTTTGAACGACTGAGTGAGCGAGCCAAGGCGGTCGATTCGCTCTTGTGCATCGGGCTCGATCCTCACCCCGAATTCCTTCCCGAGCCATCCGCCCGCGCCGCAGCCGATTTCTGCTTGCGCCTGATCGAGACCGCTGGGCCGTTTGCCTGTGCGTTCAAGCCGAACGCCGCCTTCTTCGAGCTGTACGAGCAGGGCTGGCCGGCGCTGCGGCAGGTGATCCTTGCCGCCCGCGAGGTGGCGCCGGTCATCCTCGACGCCAAACGCGGTGATATCGCCTCAACCGCTCGTGCCTATGCCCAGGCTGTCTTCAAAACACTCGGCGCCGATGCGGTCACCGCCAATCCATTTCTCGGTCGAGATTCGGTGGCGCCGCTTCTGGCCGATCCGGAACACGGCGTCTTCCTGCTTGTCAAGACCTCCAATCCGGGCGCTGACGAGCTTCAGGCGTTGGCGGTCGATGGCGAGCCGCTATACCTTCGATTGGCCCGCAGTCTGGATGGTTGGGGATCGCCGGACAACCTGGGCATGGTGGTGGGCGCCACGGACCCTGCGGCCCTGGCTGCCGTGCGCCGCGCTGCGCCCGAACGCTGGATCCTCGCGCCGGGGGTAGGGGCGCAGGGCGGCGATCTCCGGAGGGCGCTTGAGGCCGGCCTGCGCGAGGACGGGCTTGGGCTCGTCGTGCCCGTCTCACGCAGCCTGGCGCGGGCCGAGGATCCACGCGTGGAGGCGGCCAGGCTGCGTGACGCGATCCGGGCAGAGAAGACCAACGCAACCTCAAGGCGCTCACCCGGCGGCCTGAAGCCCGGCCTGGCCTCGCTGGCCGACGCCCTGCTTGAAGCCGACTGCATCCAGTTTGGGGCCTTCACCCTCAAGTCGGGCCTGGTGTCTCCGATCTACATCGACCTTCGCCGGTTGGCTTCCCATCCGAAGCTGCTGGCGAAGGTTGCCGCCGCTTATCTCCCGCTGCTGCGCACGCTGCGCTTCGACCGCCTGGCGCCGATCCCTTATGCCGCGCTCCCGATCGGCACCGCTATCGCCCTGGACCTGGATGTTCCCCTGGTCTATCCGCGCAAGGAAGTCAAGGCCTATGGGACGCAGGCCGAGGTCGAAGGCGATTTCCAGCCCGGGGAACGTGTCGTCGTTATCGACGATTTGACGACGACCGGCGGAAGCAAATTTGAGGCGATCGAG
>JBFJVD010000328.1:0-2518 GCA_041624375.1 Anaerolineales bacterium | reverse complement strand
GCCGCGAGTACGATACCCAGGTGGCGCTGAAAGGGGAGAGCGGCGAGCGGCGTCTGCCGGACGCCATCGTGCATCTGCCGGAAGACAAGGACGTGGTGATCGACGCCAAGGTGTCGCTGGTGGCCTACGAACGCTATGTGTCCGCCGAGGACGACGAACAGCGCGGCCTGGCGCGGGAGCAGCATCTCAGCTCCCTGCGCGCCCACATCAAGGGCCTGGACGCCAAGAATTACAGCGGCCTGGAAGGGGTGCGCAGCCTCGATTTCGTGCTCCTGTTCATCCCCGTGGAAGGGGCCTTCATGACCGCCATGGAGGCGGACCCGGGGCTGTACACCGAGGCCTATCAGCGCAACATCGTTCTGGTCAGCCCGACCACGCTGCTGGTCACTCTGCGCACCATTCAGAATATCTGGCGCTACGAGTATCAGAACCGCAATGCGTTGGATATCGCCAGCCGCGCCGGCCGCATCTGTGATCAGGTCTCCCTGGTCGCGGAATCTCTGACCGACGTGGGCGATAAACTGGATAAGGCCCAGCAGTCCTGGGCGCTCTCCTACAAACGTCTCACTGAAGGGCGCGGTAACCTGCTGTCGCAGGCTCACAAGCTCAGTGATCTGGGCGCCAAGGCGCGACGCAACCTGCCGTCACTGGCCGATGAGGGGGAAGAGAACGCGGAGGAGAAGGGCGAAGGGGAAACGGGCCCGGACCAGTAAGCCCCGGGCCCCACACGTCGGCGCCGGTCAGGCCAGTTGTTCCGCCATTTGTCCGCTGAGCCAGGATTTCACGGTCTCCAGATGGTGCTCTTCCTGGGTCAGGGCATGACGAAAGCGGGTCGCCATCTCCTCCTGGCCGAGTTTTTCGGCCAGCTCGATCAGGAGCTCCCAGGCGGCGTTGTCCGTCAGCTCGATGGTGAGCATGGCGTCCAGGCTCTGCGCGAAGTTGGTGCGTGGGTCGGTCAGCACCTGCAGAGGGCCGATCGCCGAAACCCCTGACACGTCCGCGCAGGGCGTCATGGCCGTGGGGTCCGCGCCCAGCGTCTCCATGCACTCTTTCACGATCTGCATGTGCTCGGCTTCCTCCTTTTTGAAGTGCTCGAGTTTCGCGCGGATTTCGTGGGGCAGGTTGAGGCCTTCCGCCTTGGCGAGCAAGGCTTCGTAGAGCCGGACGCCGGAGCGCTCGAAGGCCAGACGCTGACCCAGCTTATCCAGGAATACCTCCGGGTTCTTACCGGTCATCTTCTCAATACCGGTCTTCACCGCGCCTTTCGCCGTGCCGGGCAGCGGCACCGAACCGATACGTTCGGCACCACTGACGTAGGCCGCTCTCTCGCGTGCCAGTTCGCCGGCATCACCGGGAACGTCCGCCCCGGTCTCTTCGGCGATCTTCTTCATTTCGGGGCTGTCCTTGGGGGACATCTGAACACCGGTCCGATTAAGACCCATCTTTGCAGTCATCACTTCTCTCCTTGAGCTTTCTCTGACTTGCGCGCCAGCTCCGTGCCGGGCGCCCATTCATAACCGGCGGAGACAATCTCCGCGGGGACCCCGGTTTCGTTCATCTTGCGGCGGTAGGCGAGTGACAGTTCGCCCTCCTGGGCCTTGGGAACGTAGTCGACACCATGTGCCCGCAGGTCCACCTCTTCGGAGACCACCTCGCGCACGAAGTCACGCTGGCTTTTGAATTCCATCATCCTGGGCAACTGACCGCCGAGTACCTCCTGAGGATCACGGCGTTCATGTTTCTTGAACAGCTCACTGACCAGATTCAGGTGACCCAGCTCATAGTCCAGGAAGCGTTCCCAGAGTGCCCGCACACGTGGATTATCTTCCTGCTCCACGCAGCTCAGATAGTTGTAGGCTTCCATCGCTTCGTGGATCAGCCATTTCTCAAGAAACGACTCGTTCGGATCCATCAGCGAACCGTATTGCGTGACGTGCTGCTCCTCCACCGAGGCGATCTCGGCATACAGCTCGCGCGCCACCGGGTCGGCGAACGTCGGCCCGATATTCATGTAGTAGTCGTGGGTCTGGTATTCGGCGGCGGTGATCATGGCGGCGTGAATCTTGGTGATCAGATCCGCCTCATCGGCCTGGTAATGGTCGCGAATATCATCGGCCGGGTCCCGGTGGTGCTGGCTGGTCGGACGGCCGGGAATCAGATCGGTGTAGCTTTGCAGAATATTGTTGGCGTCTTTGCCTTCAAGGCGGTCCAGCATCGCCGCGTAGCGGTACAGGTGATCGAAGTCCTCCAGCAGTCCGAAGCGATAGGTTTGTGCCTGATAGGGATCCGGTTCGTTCTGGGCCACGGCCGCGGTCACCTCGATGGCGACCTGCTCATAGGCGATGGTGGTCTCCAGGGGTGAGTGATCGGCCGACAGCAGCCAGTTGATTGAGGTCTGCTGGTGTTGCTCGATCCGCCTTACCTGAGCGAGCGGATGGGCGAGCTCTCGATGAAAGCGGGCTCCGAAGTGCTTTAACCGAAGCGCGTCCGCCTCGATGCCGTTCATCAGGATAACGCG
>JBFJVD010000327.1:0-2550 GCA_041624375.1 Anaerolineales bacterium | reverse complement strand
CTGCATGTTGCCACGGCGCACGCGACCGAACAGGTGCATACGCCTGGAGGTGACGATGGTGATGAAGTAGCCGCCCGGTCGGGTGTAGTCGTAGCCCGGCAGCCGGATGGATCGGCGGCCGAAGCGCCTCCGCCGCGGCATCAGCCCGTCGCGCGAAAAAGCCTGATGATGAGGTGTTCTCGCATCGCTGTCCCCTCTGGGTGGATTGTACCGTGGGGATCTGTCGGGGGCGGCAGGGGCGACCCGATGGGTCGCCCCTACATTTGACTGACTCACGATTTCATCTATGGAGTAGGCTCGACGGTCGTGACCGGTTCTTCGGTGGTGACCACATCCGGGGTCGAGGTGATGGTCGGGACCGGCGTCGGCGGCGCGGCCGCCAGCGGGACGCTGCCACATGGACCCTCAGTGGTGGTGAAGGGCGCCGAGACCCACCCCTCGCCGCTGCTCGTCTGGATCTTCCACCAGTTGTTGTTCTGCCCAATCACCGTCGCAGACTGGCCCAGCTGAAGCTGACCGCGCACCTGGTAGACCGTTCCCGGCCCACCGCGAATGTTGAGCGGCGTGGTGGCGGTGGCGATGCACTCGGTGAGTTCGGTGGGTTGCGCCGTCGGCGCTTCGGTCGCCACCGGCTCGACCACATTGATCACCACGCTGGCCGGCGAGCTCGGCGTGCCGTCCTCGCGGTAGGCGATCACGCTCAACCGATGTTCCCCGAGGCCTTCCGCCACCCACGTCTGCAGCAGCGAGAACTGAAGCTGGGCTGTGCCTTCCGGGGTCATGTCGCTGCGCACAACACTACCATCCACCTGCAGGTCGATGCGCGCCACGCCGATGTCGTCAGTGGCGGTGGAGTGGATCGTCACTTCGTCGCCCACATCAACGCTGGTTCCGCTGGGCGGCGATTCGATGACGATGGTCGGGGCGCTCGCCGTCTCCGGCTCCGGCGTCGGGGTTTCGGTCGGCTCCCCGCCGGGGAAGTTGCAGGCGGCGAGCGCCAGCGGGATCAGCAGGATGAAGATCAGGCTTCGGCCCATGCGCATCTTGTCTCCTCCTGGCCCAGAGCGAAATGGCGTCCGCAAAGCGGACGATCGGCGTATCTTCAAGAATTACGAGGACCCTGGGACCTGTGTTGGATGGCCTGCGCTAATTGTATGGGGCGCGGGGCAGGAGTGCAATACAGATTCGGCTACGCCGAATCCGTTCGGCGCAGCGCGGCAGACCTTGCCTTCTTCCCTTTTCGCCGCCAGACGGTCCGGCTTTCATACGCCAGCCAGCCACCCGTCAAGGCGGCCTGCACGCCGAGGGCAACAATCAACACGCGGAAGAAGCGAAGATCGACCACCTCGAGGTCGAACGTTGCCGAACCGACCGTGCCAGCTGTGTCCTCAAGAAGGAGCGTGACCACATAGCGGCCGGCGGCCGGAATACGCAGGTGGGTCTCCACGACTTCGTGTTCAGCGTCCATCGCCCCGAAGGCCTGCACACTGACCGCCGGGTCGGAGTCGCCGAGCTGCTCCGCTTTGAGCGTCACTGCACAGTCCGTCGCCGGTGCGTTGCGGCGGAGATCGAACACCGAGACGTCAAAACTCACCTCGCCGGTTTGAATGGGCTCCGGAGAGGTCCATACACTGACAAGGTACGGCCCGATCCTCTCTTGCGAAAGTCGCGGCTCACCCTCGACTTCGCCATGCGCCGCTGCCGGAGGGGCGGCCTGCAGGGTGAAGGTGAGCGCCAGGATCGCGGCCAACAGAACCCTTCGCAACGGGCGCAGGCTCGAACGGCTGCACAGCGCAGCGCGGTGGGCGGCCGGCTGAGGTCCGGCCGCCGCCGTGAAGGTCGATCCGGGGTCCGACATCGTCACCTGTCTCGCGACGTTCAGTCCCCAACCTGGCCATGGATCACGGTCCGGCCGACCCGGGTGCATCCGCAAGCAGCGACCGGCTCGTTCTTCGGTGGGTAGAGGTGATAGACCATCGCCACCACCATGGGGATGAAGACCGCCGCGTTGTAGATCAGGTGCAGCTCGACCCTCGGGATCCAGAGCTGGAAAACGCTCATGGGAATGCTCCCCCCGAAGAAGTTGATCTTCAGCAGGGCTTGAAGCTGAAGCAGCGCGTGTTCGATGAAATGCCAGCCCTGAATCAACAGGGAGGCGGTCCACCACGCGCGGGAACGCCCTTCGAACCCGGGCCGGAAGAGGATCAGCCCGACGAGCATGAAAACGGCATAGCCGAAGTGCAGCGCCTCGGATTCCACAAGCCAAGGAGCCCATAGACCCAGGATGCCGCCGGATTCCGGACGCGGCCAGGCGAGGATATATACCTGATAGGCCTGGACCAGGTGCTCCGCCCAGTGGGCGAGAACCACCGCGCTGTACAGCCAAAGCCCTCGCTCATGCCAGGGGCCGTTCAATATTCGAATGAGTTCCTTGAAACGTGAGTCGAGGGCCGGGGATTGAGATTGCGTCAGTGTTGCCAAGAAAGCCTCCTTGCGACGTCCGCCTGGGAAGTTCCGGGAGTTGTTCGTGCCTGCTAGGCGATTATTCCG
>JBFJVD010000326.1:0-2574 GCA_041624375.1 Anaerolineales bacterium | reverse complement strand
GCGGCGCCGCAGCCGCCGGCTGCCGTCGGAGTTCCGAAAGAACTTCGAGGTCCCCGAGCAGGCTGATGAACGTCCGGAACAGCCGATGATGCGTGACGAGCGCCTGCCGCCGTTTGACCTGCTGGAAGACGGGGAGTCTCGCCGGGTCAGCTCGCGGGATATCAACCAGGCTGCCGGGCATATCGAGAAGACTCTGGCCGATTTTGGTCTGCCGGTCAGCGTGGTGGACTTCCGGGTTGGACCGTCGGTCACGCAGTTTGCCGTCAAGCCGGGCTTCGTCGAGCAGGTCAGCCCGGATGGCGAGATTCGTCGTAGCAAGGTGCGCGTGTCGCAGATCACGGCGCTGGCAAACGACCTGGCATTGGCGCTCTCTGCGCCGCGCGTACGGATTCAGGCGCCGGTGCCTGGCCAATCCTATGTGGGGATCGAGGTCCCGAATCGCCACGCTGCCATCGTTCGCCTCCAGCCGGTCCTTGAGTCGGAGGCGTACCTCAAGATCGCCTCGCCACTCACAATTGCCCTCGGACGTGACGTCGCCGGGAGCTCCGTAGCCGCCGACCTGGCCAGCATGCCGCACTTGTTGATCGCAGGAACCACCGGCTCGGGCAAGTCCGTCTGCATCAGCTCGATCACATTGTGCCTGGTGATGAGCAACACGCCCGATGACCTGCGCCTGGTGATGATCGACCCCAAGCGAGTCGAGCTCATTCGGTTTAATGGCCTCCCGCACCTGTTCGGGAACGTCGAGGTCGATCTCGATCGGATCACCGGCGTCCTGCGCTGGTGCACGATGGAGATGGATCGACGCTATCGGCTGCTCGAAGAGGCCCGGGCGAGAAACATCGAAACCTACAACCAGCGCATGCGGCGGCGACGCAATGTCGAGCGGCTGCCGCGCATCGTGGTACTGGTCGACGAGCTGGCCGACCTGATGATGATGGCGCCGGATCAGACCGAACGGACGCTCGTGCGTCTGGCTCAAATGGGCCGGGCGACGGGTATCCATCTGGTTCTCGCGACACAGCGACCCAGCACAGACATCCTGACAGGCTTGATCAAGGCAAATTTCCCGGCCCGAATCTCCTTTGCCGTGGCCTCCGGCGTGGACTCGAGGGTGATCCTCGACACACAGGGCGCAGAGACCCTCCTCGGCCGCGGCGATATGCTCTATCTTGCCCCGGAAGCGGCGCTTCCGAACCGTCTACAAGGTGTCTTCGTCAGCGACGTCGAGATCGAGCGGGTGATGCGCTTTTGGCGGGAACAGACCGAGGAGGCGGCCTATGAGCTGGGCGAAGAGCCGCCGTGGGAGTCTGTCTTGGCGCGTCAGGAGGCGCTGGACGAGCGTGATGAACTGCTCGAAGAGGCCATTGAACTCGTTCGCCAGGAGGGAGAAGCCAGCGCCTCGATGCTCCAGCGGCGGTTGCGGGTCGGCTACCCTCGCGCAGCTCGTCTGATGGATGAGCTTGAGGAGCTCGGCGTCATTGGCGAAGCCCAGGCAGGCGGGCAGACACGGGAGGTCCTGATTGGTGACGAAGACCCGTTGATGCCAGAGGAAGACCGTTAAGGCAGGAGTCGTAGCCGCATTTCTTGACACGCCGCGCCGGGCAGGTTAGCATCCTGCCACGATCTCGGAGGAGGAGCTCCATGCAGGCCAACGAATCCACGCCTGAAGCGAAACCGACATTGACCGACCTGCTTCGGTTGCGCTTCAAAGGCGTGCTGGATCCTGTCGGGGCGTTCCTCAATCGCCTGGGTCTGGCGCCAAATACACTTACGCTCATGGGGTTGGCCGGCAACGCCATTGGCGCGCTGCTGCTCACACAAGGGCTTTTCCTGGCCGGCGGTTTGATTGTCCTGCTCATGGGGCCGATCGACGCGCTCGACGGCACGATGGCCCGCCTGCGCGGGGAGCGTTCGGACTTTGGAGCGTTTACCGATTCGGTTACAGATCGATACTCAGAGCTGATCATCCTTGGCGGCCTGCTGATTTATTACGTTCAGCGGGCCGATGCGCTCATGGCAGTTCTGGTCTTTGCAGCGGCCGCCGGATCGGTGCTGGTCTCCTATGTCCGCGCCCGCGCGGAGGCGCTCGGCTTCGCGGCCAAAGTCGGCATTCTCACTCGTGTAGAGCGTTATTTCGTTCTGGCGCCGAGCCTGGTTCTCGGTTTCCCAGCCATCGGCGTTGGCATTATTGCGTTGCTCGCCAACCTGACCGCGCTCCAGCGCATCTACTCGGTCCGTCGCCAGGCCCACAGCGGCTGATGGAGGTGCCGCCCGATGTTTGTTGATAGCTATGGGATCCACCTCGGACCGCTGTACCTGCGCTTCTATGGCTTGCTCGTCATGTCGGGGGTCGCGCTTGGCGGATTCGTCGGCCGGCGTGTACTGCGGGAGATGGCGCCGAAGCGCGATCCTGACCTTGTCTGGGACGCGTTGATCTGGGCTGTCTTCTTCGGGGTCGTCGGCGCTCGGATCTACCATATCTTCACACCCTCCCAGAGTTTGCTCGAACTGGGCATCGACACCCGCTACTACCTTACTCATCCGCTGGATGCCATCAACATCACGGCCGGG
>JBFJVD010000325.1:0-2599 GCA_041624375.1 Anaerolineales bacterium | reverse complement strand
GGGCTACGATAAGCGATCCCGGTGAGTGATCAAGGTACGAGGTGATCTGACGATTCATTCCGCTGACCATTCCGTTCAGCAGCAGAATCAACATGATCGCCAGCGCTACGCCGAGCACGCTCAGCGCCAGTCGCGTCTTCTCTTTCGTCAGATTGCGCCGTGCAAACAGCATGTGCACCCCCATGACGCCGGACTGCAGCGAGCGGCAACGGTTGCCCTTACGGCCAATTCCCACCAAGCATCATGTCGAACGTACCCTCAAAAGAGCGACCGGTGCGCCTGAGTCAGCTCCCGGAGCGCAGCCCGGATGTGCAGCGCCAGGTCACCTGCTCCGCTGTCTCCAGCCGCCGGAACGAGCATGAGTTCCGTTCGGCGGTCATGACCATGAGCCACGATCGAATCCGCTTCTTCGCCCGGCCGGTTCACCAGCAGCACGCGGTACTGGCAGTCGCACTGGGGTGTCCCATGGTAGGGGCAGAGGCATGTAAGCGGATTGGCGAGGGCGCGGCGGGCCGACTGAAGGTCAAAGGAAACCGTCACTTCCCATCCGGAAGCGCCCAATTGCCTGGCGATGTAGTCCATTGTCTCATCGCAGGGGACATTCAGTGAGAAGCCCAGTTTCATCATCGCCTCTGGAGGCAGTCTACCTACCAGAGAGTCGGTCGCCTAGCGTCATCTCACTCGTACGGAAGGGGGCAATTCGGCGTGCTTAGCGGGGAAGATCGTTGAGGCCGGCCTGAATCTCGATCCGTGTCCCTTCGCCAGGGGCGGTATCAACCTCGAGCGTGCCGCGCAGAATTTCGGCTCGCTCATACATGCCAATCAAACCGAAGTGACCATGCTGACCGAGTTCGCCGCGATCCTCCGGCAGA
This sequence comes from Anaerolineales bacterium, assembly GCA_041624375.1. Lineage (GTDB taxonomy): Bacteria > Chloroflexota > Anaerolineae > Anaerolineales > E44-bin32 > JBFJVD01. The sequence goes on along the minus strand of JBFJVD010000325.1, from coordinate 1,727 downwards.
TGAAAGCCCACGCCATTGTCCGTGATCGTGAGCTGAAGTTCATCGACCTTGAAGCCAAGCCGGATATCGACGCGCTTGGCTTCAGCGTGGCGGGCAATGTTGGCCAGGGCTTCCTGCGCGATCCGGAAGAGCGCCAGCTCGCGGTCGGCTGAAAGCCGGATCGGTGTCCCTTCCATATGAACACTGACCGGAATCCCGAGGGTATGCTGCAGGTCGCGCGCCAGCATCTCAAGCGCCGGCACCAACCCTAATTCCTCAAGGTAGATCGGCCGCAGGCCGCGCGAAAGGCGGCGGATCCCCTCGATCGCGCCTTGCGCCGTCTGATGCAGATCATCGAGCTGCTCCGCCTCGATCTGACCCTGCCGACGCCGCTGCAACGCCGCCAACTGGATCTGCTGATCCAGGGCAATGAGTTCTTGAATCGTTTCGTCGTGCAGGTCGCGCGCCACGCGGCGTCGCTCTTCTTCCTGCGCCCTGGTGATCTTGCCGATGTAGCCGCGAAGCGCCTGCTGCGCCGAATGCATCCTGGCCGCCATCCAGTTGAGGCGGCGCTGAAGCTGCTGAATTTCCGCGATCCCGCCGACGGCATCCCGGCCGGCGTCAAAGTCACCGGCGGCAAGCTGCCCGGCCCGCCGCTCGAGTCTTCTCAGCGGTTCGATCACCGCCCGGGCGCCGAACCAAAGGGCGATCAGGGTAATCAAGAGCACCGGGGCCAACACCAGCGGGGCAGCCATCGAAAGGCGCAGAAGCGGATTGACCACGCTCTCCCAGGGTTCTTCGATGACCAGCGCCCAGCGCATCGGTTCGATGGGACTGAAGGCGACGACATGCTCGCCATCTTCGGCAGGGAAGTAAGACGAACCTGACTCGCCACGCAGAGCCGCTGCCACGCCAGGGTGAGTCATCGGATCGACAGCGGGAGTCAGGTTGCCAAACCGCAGCAGCTCCCTGCCCGACGCGTCGACGATAAAGGCGGCATAAGAAGCGCTCGAAGGCAGTGGATCGAGCACCATCGAGCGCAGCGGCTCGGCCAGCGTGAAGGCACCGGCCACAAAGAGGTCCCCACTGCGCGCCAGCAAAACGAGGGGCGGTTCGCTGGTTTCGATCGAGGGAATCCAGATAGAAATCTCACCGTCGGCCAGCTCGCGGCCGGAGCGGGCGACGCCGGCCGTGTTGGAAGGTTCGAGCTCTCCGGCGATCAACTGGCCGCCTTCATCCAAGACCGCCAGGCCGAGATCGAAGTCCGGCAGCAGGAAATCCGCCTGCGCAATGACGTCCTGAGGAGATGTCCCCTCCCGCAGCCGAACCGCCAGACTGCGCAGCGCAGCTTCACGGTGATGGAGCTGCTCGGTCAGGGCCAATGCAGCCGCTCTCGCCGCCCGCTCATCGCGCTCGGCGACGAGGCGGCGCATCTCCTGGCCATGCACCCGAACCCCGCCGATGGCCAGGCCAACCATCAATAGGCTGATGGGGAGAATGACCAGCCCCACCAGCTGAAGCCAGAAGCCGTCGAGGCGGAGTTTCATTCGTGAGAAAGCTGCCCGAGGTCCTGCGAAATCCAGCCGAGGGAGACCGCCCGCATTACAGCTTCGGTCCGGCTGGCCGCCTGGAGTTTGCCGAAGATTTTCGCCAGGTGACCCTGAACGGTGCGATCGCTGATTCCCAGTTGAAGCCCAATCGCCTTATTGGTTTGGCCCTTGGCCGCCAGCGTCAACACTTCGAGTTCT
>JBFJVD010000324.1:0-2641 GCA_041624375.1 Anaerolineales bacterium | reverse complement strand
GGTCGAGGTGTTTGAGCTGATCCCGCCTCAAGGGGAATTCCATTTCCTGCACGCGACGGTCCGTCCTGATATGGGTTGATCAAGAGCGCGTCAGTCCCACCTGGCCCATCAGTCCACGCAGCTTGCGAATCCCATGGCATTAACCCGCCCGTGATCAGCGCGTTGCCCACCTCCAGGCAAGCCCCCTCTTAACTTCCAGCTAGAATATAGGGGGAGCCCCGCCCGGGAATCGACGTTCTTTGGGACGGGGAACTGACCGGGTTGAGGAGGATCCATGCTCCGCTGGAACGGTTGGGGCGACCCGCAGATCACATTCCCCCTGCCACCCTCATTCATCCGATATTTGGGCGAGCGGCTGGGTCCACCCAAACCGCCCCCCGATGTCGAGCGGCACCAGGTACAGGTCCCTGCGCCCCATACGTTCCGACACCCTCATGAGCTTCTAGAAACAGATGAGGAGATCCGCCTGCGCCACGCTCGCGGGCAGAGCTTCCCAGATCTCACCGCCAAACGTTTCGGCGAGTTTGGGCGCTTTCCGGATGCGGTCGCCTTCCCGGAAGCGTCCGAGCAGATTCGCAGTCTGCTCGACTGGGCGCAGGCCACAGGTGTCCAGATGATCCCGTTTGGCGGAGGCACGAGCGTCGTCGGCGGGGTCAATCCGCTACTGGATTCTGACCGTCCCATCGTCACGCTCTCCCTGGCCCGGCTGAACGATCTGCGCGACCTGGATGCAACCAGCGGGCTGGTGACCTTCGGCGCCGGCACAACCGGTCCGCTTGTAGAGGCCCAGCTTCGTTCGCACGGCTTCACGCTCGGCCACTACCCCCAGTCGTTCGAGCAATCGACGCTCGGTGGCTGGATCGCCACCCGTTCCACCGGCCAGCAGTCACTGGGCTATGGCCGCATCGAAGCCCTCTTCGCCGGCGGCAGGCTCGAATCGCCGGCCGGAACCTGGCGGCTTCCCCCATTTCCCGCCTCGGCGGCCGGGCCGGACTTGCGCCAGATCGCCCTTGGCTCCGAGGGAAGGTTCGGCGTGATTACCGAGGCCGTGATGCGGATCCGGCCGCTGCCCGACGCTGAGGCGTTCTACGGCGTGATGTTCCCGGACTGGCGGTCGGGTGTGGCCGCAGCGCAAGCGGCTACCCAGGCGCGCTTCCCCCTGAGCATGATTCGCCTGAGCAACCCAACCGAAACCGAGGGTTTTCTGCAGCTTTCGCGCCATGGGCCCCAGGTGCAGGTGCTGCGGGCCTGGCTGCGTATGCGGCGCTGCGGGCCGGATCCCTGCCTGATGATCTTCGGCCTGACTGGCGATCGGACCCCGGTGACGATGGCCCGGCGAGAGATGGCCGCTCTCTCCTATAACCACCGGGGCGTGTGGCTGACCACGCTCGTCGGGCGTCAGTGGGCCCGGTCACGCTTCCGCTCAGCCTACCTGCGCGATGTCCTCTGGGAAAAGGGCTATGCCATCGACACGCTCGAGACGGCTGTGCCCTGGGCGCAGGTTCCTTCGGCAGCCAATCAGATCCTGGCTGCGCTTTCTGGCGCCGTCGACCCGGCGCTGTGCATGGTCCATCTTTCGCATGTCTACCCGGACGGCGCGAGCCTGTATTTCACCTTCATTTTCCTTGTCGGATCGACCGCCGACGAAACGCTGGCCCGCTGGACCGCGCTCAAGACGGCGGGAAGCCGGGCGGTTCTCGACGCGGGTGGGACGATCAGCCATCAGCACGGTGTCGGCGTGGACCACCGGCCCTACCTGGAGGTCGAGAAAGGCGAGCTTGGCCTGCAGGCCCTTGAGCAAATTCGGCTTGCCTTCGACCCGCAGGGGATCATGAACCCGGGCAAGCTTCTGTGAGTTCACTTCGATCGCTCGCTCGGCGTGAGTGGGATGTTCTGGTGATTGGGGGCGGCATCACCGGCGCCGGGATCCTGCGAGAGGCGGCGCGGGTGGGCCTGCGGGCGCTGCTGGTGGAGCAGAACGACTTCGCTTCGGGCACCTCCAGCCGCTCCTCGAATCTCATCCACGGCGGCCTGCGCTACCTGGCGCAGGGGCAGCTTGGATTGGTCCGTGAATCGATTCGCGAGCGCGCCCGGCTGCTGCTCGCCGGGACCTCCCTGGTGGAGCGGATGGGGTATCTCCTCGCGGTCTACCGGAAGGATCCGGCCTCCGCGCGCACCTTCGCGATCGGCCTGCGACTCTATGCGCTGCTGCACGGCCGATGGCAGATGCACCGCACAGTGCCTGAGTCCGCCGTCGGGTTGCGGGCGCCGGGGCTGAGCGTGGAGGGATTGGCGGCGCTGTTCGAGTATGACGAATCGCTGACCGACGACGCCCGGCTTGTGCTCCGGGTGCTGCGTGAGGCGACGGACCTTGACGCAGTGGCGCTCAATTACACCCGCGCCGTTGGGCTGGTTCGCGGTGAGCGGGGGGAGGTGCTTGGGGCCGTCGTCGAAGATTGTGAGTCGGGCCAGCGCGCCGAGCTGATCGCGCGAGCGGTCGTCAACGCCAGCGGCGCCTGGGCCGACGACCTGCGGTCGCATCTGAATCTGCCTGCGCACCTTCGCCCGCTTCGCGGCAGTCACCTGGTCCTCCCGGGCTGGCGGCTGCGGCAAGGGCAGGTGGTCAGTTTTTTCCATCCTC
>JBFJVD010000323.1:0-2665 GCA_041624375.1 Anaerolineales bacterium | reverse complement strand
GTTGGGGCTGCTTACGCAGGTGTTCGGCTGGTTGAGCATCAATTACGCCCAGGGCCACCTGCCGGCTTCCGTGGTGGCGCCCTCGGCGCTGATGCAGCCGGTGATTGTTGCGCTGCTCGCCGGACCGCTGTTGGGCGAACGCTTCCAGGCCCTGCAGCTGCTGGGCGGGGCTCTCGTGCTCGGCGGCATGCTGCTCGTCCACCGCAGCCGACGGGTGCGTATCCCAAGCCAGGCTCCTTGAAAGTCCGTCACGTCTTCCTCTCTCTCACACCGCCCGGTTTCGCACATCCGCGCGCTGGGGACAAACTGAAGACTCCGTCATTCGACTGAGCCTCATCTACGTCGTTGATGCGTTGTTTGCGCTGCAGTGCAGGGGTATAAGCGAGTCGTTGATTCTGGCCGAGGGAGGATCCCCAGCCGGACGACAAGCAAGCCCATTTGAAACGTGAGAGGTCAAAATCATGACTCAGTTCCTGCACCACCGCTTCACTGCTGCTGCCACCTTGTCGCTAGCCTTGCTGGTCCTGCTGGCTGCTTGCGCGCCGGCTGCGAGCCCGCCTGCGGCGGATCTACGCCCGATCGAAGTCGCGGATGTGCGGGTGGAGATCGGTATTGGATCGCCGATTCCCGTTGAGATCCTGGTCAGCGGCACATGGCCTGATCTCTGCGCCCAGTTGGCCCAAACCTCGATGGAAATCGAGGGGAAATCCATCCGGGTTCAGCTGTCCGCGACGGATGCGGACCCGAACTGTCCGCCAGACTTCGTTGGCGTGCCCTTCCGGATCGCGATCCCCCTGAATGGGGTTGAGCTGCCGGAAGGCGACTATGCTATTGAGGTCAATGGGATGACGACCTCGTTCAGCTGGCCGTCGCAGTAGTGCACGGAAGCTTCTGACTCCTCCTGGGGCAAGCTCTCGGGGCCCGCCGTGTTCATGCGGCGGGCCCTGCCGCGTAACGACACCCTGCACTACTCGATATGGAGAGCCGAAGCCGGGTCGGCCGGGCATGGGTTTCTCGCTGAAGCCAATCTGTAAGACTTCCTTAAGCGGGGCGTAACCATTTCTCGCTACGCTTGCTACAGTCAGCCTGATCGATGCTGGAGGGAAGGCTTGGGTCGGAGGCGCAGGCGGCCTCCGAACGGCAGCCGGAGACAGGTGAGCAGAGCGCTGGGCAGCCCACTGCTTGCTACTTCATACTCCCCCTCCCGGTGAGCTGGACAAGCCGGATCGCGGCGATCGTTCAAGGCTCCACGAAGCGCTTCCATTGACCCCATTACGAAAGGAGACATCTCAGATGAGAAAGTTCGTCCAGCCCCTCACGACGGGCATCCTGATGCTGCTGGTTGTACTGCTGCTCAGCTCGAGTTCGGCGCTGGCTGCGCCGCATGTGCGCACCTACGAAGTCACGATCACGAACCTAACCACATCGGGCCAGTGGTTCACGCCCCCTGTGGTCGCAACGCATAGCAGGGGTGTTCACATCTTTCAGCCGCGCCAGGCTGCCAGCTTTGAGCTGAAGGAGATTGCTGAGAACGGGAATCTGGATCCACTGATCGCTGCACTGTCGGCCGACCCGAAAGTCTATGAAGTGGTGGTGGCTGTGGCTGGCGATCCCCCGCCACTGGCGCCGCAGGGATCCGTCACGTTCGAGATCAGCGCTGCAGACGGAGCCAAGTTCCTGTCCTTCGCGTCCATGCTGATCTGCACGAACGATGGCTTCACCGGCGTTGATTCACTCCGGCTGCCTCGCTACCGCGGCCAAACCGTACGGTCGGCGGCGATTGCATATGATGCCGGAACCGAAATCAACACCGAAGACTTCGCCGACATCGTGCCGCCATGCCCGGTGCTCAGCGGAGTCGAGTCTTCCGATGAGGGCAGCGGGACGAGCGATCCGGCCCTGGCCGAGGGGCGAAAGATCCATCGGCACCGCGGCATCGCCGGAATCGATGATCTCCTGCCTGAGGTCCATGGTTGGTCCAACCCGGTCGTTCGGATCGAGGTGACCCGGACCGACTAGTTCTTCTGTCTCGGGCGACAGCTTATTGGTTCACGCGACATGGGCGACGCAGCACGCGTCGCCCATGCGCTTTTCTCGCTCCGGCCGCGCCTCCAACCGCACGACACTGTGCGAGCCAACCCCGGCTCCGCATTCGGCGCATGGGTTTGCCCACACGAAGGTGGCCCGTGAAATGATCAAGCCCCCAAGGGCTTATCATGGGGCCAGGCATCCCGGTGAACGCATGGCTGTGGAAGGAGGCGAACCGATGCGGGAGAGACAGCCCACATTGCTCTTTGGGGCCAATATCGACCCTTCACCTGAGAACTTCGACAAGGCGCTCCAGATCGCGTCGCTCGCCGACCAGGGTGGGTTGGACCTGGCCATGGTCCAGGACCATCCCTACAACCCGGATTTCTTCGACACCTGGACCCTGCTGACATTTCTGGCGGCCCGCACCGAGCGCATTCATCTAGGCACCAATGTGGCCAATCTCCCTCTGCGACCACCGGCCATGCTCGCCAAGGCGGCCGCCAGCCTGGATCAAATGAGCGGCGGGCGAGTCGAGCTCGGCCTCGGGGCCGGCAGCCGTTATGACGCCATTCATGGGATGGGTGGGCCCAGGCGGACTCCAGGGGAGGCCTATGCTGCTTTCGCCGAGGCGCTG
>JBFJVD010000322.1:0-2724 GCA_041624375.1 Anaerolineales bacterium | reverse complement strand
GGCGCTTGTGGGCTCGAAGAGCGCTGCTGCTCCAAGTTCCTCACCCAATTCAGCCCGATCTCCATAAAGATGGCTAAGGCCCAGGGCATCTCACTCAATCCCCACGAGATCACTGGCATGTGCGGCCGACTGCGCTGTTGCCTGGTCTACGAGTATGAGCAGTATCTCGAGGCCCGCAAGACCCTGCCCAAGCGCAAGAAGCGAGTGGTTACCCCGATGGGGGAGGGCAGGGTGCTCGATGTGCTGGCGCTGAAACAGGCGGTGATCGTCCAGCTCGAAGATGGAACCCGTGCGGAATTCCTGAAACACGAGATCGAGCCCTACGAAGAATTGAAAGCCCTCGAAGAGAAATCCAAGGCTCCCTGCGATAAGCATGAGAGCGGCGGATGTGACTGCGGGAAGGCCGAAGCGGCAGAGTGAGCACGTCCGAGGACGGGCGACCAGAGCGCGTGCTGGTGGTCCTGGCGCACCCTGACGACCCCGAATTCTTCTGTGGTGGGACTGTAGCCCGCTGGGCTTCGGAGGGTCGTCACATTACGTACTGCCTGCTGACCCGTGGCGATAAGGGCGCCGATGATCCCGGCGTCGACCCGCAAGAACTCGCTGCCACCCGCGAGAGGGAGCAGCGGAAGGCCGCGGCAGTTCTCGGCGTCGACGAGGTGCGCTTCCTGGACCACGCCGATGGTTCGCTGGTAGCCGACCTGGACCTGCGCCGTGACATCACCCGAGTCATTCGCCAAGTGCGCCCCGACATCATGATCACCTGCGACCCGAGCAACTACTACTCGCTCTTCATCAATCATTCCGATCACCGCGCCGCGGGGCAGGCCACACTGGATTCGATCTGGCCGGCTGCCCGCAGCGCCCTCTACTTTCCCGAGCTCTATCAGGAGGAGGGCCTAGAGCCTGTGAAGGTTCATCATGTCTACATCGCGGGGCCCGTCCACCCGAACACCTCAATTGATGTGACAGCGTTCTTTGACGCCAAGTTGAACGCGCTCGGCGAACACAAGAGTCAGATCACGGATCTTGAAGGGCTGCGCAAGCGGCTCGAAGAACGAATGCGCGATCCGCAGAGTCCACCGGATGCGCCGCGCTACATCGAACGCTTCAACCGCCTTGAGCTGGGCTAATGCACCAGATCAGCGTTCGTTTCCGATAGATCGCATCGATGCACGCGGCTCCAGATCTCTTTGAGCATACAGGCTGGGCCGGCTGGCTGGCGCTGGCGGGCGCGCCGCCTTCCCTCGGGGCCGGCTTCTCCCGCCTGGCGGAAATCCTGCTCGAACACACGGATCTGAGTCGCCCGCCCCTGGCGCTGATCATGAGCTCCCAACCCAGTTCCGCGCTTCAAGCATTCCTTGACGACCTGGAAATCCTGCTGGGCGTGCCGGTTGAATGCCTGCCTTACTCCCCGGAAGCGGTTGAAGTGTTCGATCGAGGCGGCCTCATTCTGCTCGCCGAGGGGGAGGCGCAGGCCTGGCTTGAGGCACTTCAAGAACTTGATCTTTCCAGCCGCCTCCCTGCCGGCGGGCTCGTCGTGGCGATTGGCGGTGTATGTGGATCGCTGGGGGAGTGGATCTGCATCGACGACGCCCTGCGCCCAGGCCTCGGTTGGATCTCTCACTCGATCGTAGTTCCCGGTGAGTCAGCCCCCGGAGACGTCGAGCCCGTATTGGCCCGGCTCTCATCTGGGGAGAAGTTGTATGCCGTTGGATTGGGCCCCGAAGCCATTCTGGCGCTGGGCCCGTCCGGCGAAGTGGAAGTGTGGAGCGATCTGCCGCCCACGATCGCGCTCGGGACAGGCTGGCTGCAGGAATGACCACCGGTAACGGGTATCTCGATCTGTTGATGTTTATTCGCGCGCCGCGCACGGTCGTGAGCCTGGTTCCCTCGATGACGGAAAGCCTCTTTGATCTCGATCTGGGCGATCGGCTGGTGGGCGTCACTGAGTACTGCCAGCCGCCCGCACCGGCTCGTGATCGTCTCTCCGTCGTGGGCGGCACGAAGTCTCCCTCCGTTGAGCAGATCATCGAGCTGGCGCCTGACCTGGTGTTGGCCAATCAGGAGGAGAACACGCCGGAAGCCGTCGAAGCGCTCGAAGCCGCCGGTCTCAAGGTGTGGGTCAGCTTCCCGCGTTCGGTGGCCGAAGCGATCCAGGTCTTGTGGGCCATCATCAAGATCTTCAAGCTCGAGGGGTCGCCGGTCAGTCGGATCCGCACGCTGGAGCTTACGGTGGACTGGGCCAGGCAAGCGGCCGACCATCAAGCGCGGGCCAGGGTATTTTGCCCCATCTGGCAAGATCGGAGCAGCAGCGGCGATCGCTGGTGGATGACGTTTAACCGTGAGACGTACGCGCACGATCTGCTTCACGTCTGCGGCGGTGCAAATGTCTTCGCCGACCGCAAGCGCCGAAATCCGCTCGCCGCCGATCTTGGCCGTGGTCCGGAGAAGGCCGCGCCCCAGCGGGACCAACGCTACCCTCGGGTGACGCTGCAGGAGATTGAAGCCGGTGATCCCGAGGTGATCCTCTTGCCAAGCGAACCCTATGCCTTTGGCCAGGCGGATGCCGAGGAGATCTGCCGGCTCCTGCCGAACTGCACGGCGGTCCAGGCAGGGCGGGTTCACCTGGTGGATGGCAGCCTGGTCACCTGGCATGGGACCAGGCTGGCCAAGGCCATCGGTGAACTGCCCGCCTATTTCCACCCGGCATGAGCACACTCC
>JBFJVD010000321.1:0-2728 GCA_041624375.1 Anaerolineales bacterium | reverse complement strand
CCGGCCGATGCCCGGGCGCTGGGAAACCTGTGATCAGAATGGGTAGCCCTTGCCGCCCTGCAGCCCCTTGAGGACGGAGATCTCGCCCGCCATGTTGTTGAGATGGGATGCCACCAGTGCTGTCAGGATCCGACCAACGGTCTGCACGCCAAGGTCCTGGCTGGTGAGATCGACCTCCCGATCTAGATCGGCCTCATCGATTTCTGCCAGGTAGGACTCGCTCGAGGCGTAGACGGCCTGAGCATATGTGCGCATCGCATCCAGGTCGACAGTAAGGCTGCGGGCCCATTCGAACTCGATCCCCCATTGTGGATTTTCGATGCCGGTGCGGCCTCGCCATTCCCCTTCGTAGAGCGGGATCCCGCCCCGCAGCGCGATATTCACGACGGCATCTTCGGAAAACACGGCATGAGCATAGGTGGCGCCAAGCGGGTTGGCTGTTCCGGGCGGTTTCCAGGCGGCCATGCCGGGCGTGACATCCTGCATGACAAGGTCCAGCAGCTCATGCGCCCACTTGAGCTCAATGTGCAACAGTTCAATCGCGTTCATCTCGGGATCTCTCCGTCTTACGGGATGAGCTGCGTCCGGCCACAGGGGTACGCTCCGGCGCCTTGTTCAGGGACAGAACAGGTGGCGACACACGGAGAAGGACCGGGCACGCCGGCGCCAGACGCTCACTTGAGGCAACCGAAAGGGAACCCCGGTTGCCTGCAGCAGCCTGCTGAGAACTGCATGGCGGCACCTTGTTGAGCATACGCGTCTGACCTGCGGGACACAAGGCCGCCGGTCTGGCACACAGAGAGGTTACGTCTTTGAGGCTGTCTCAAGCATCGCCGCAAGCAGTCGCCGGACATCTTCCGGGCCCGGCAGGTCGTAGCCGGCGCGCGATTGCGTTGCCGCGCCGACCTTCACCGCCCAGCTCCCCTCCGGCAGCACCGAGAACGTATCTTCATCGGTGACATCATCCCCAATGGCGAGAATGAAATTATGGTGTGGCTCAGTCCGCAGCCAGCGACGCGCGGCGCGACCCTTGTTGACTTCGCTTGGCTTGACCTCAACCACCTTATTGCCCTGCATGACGTGCAGCGGGGTATTCACGATGTAGCCTTCAAGCGTGTTCATCAGCTCCATCGCTCGGATCGAGCCCAATTCAGGCTCGGCCATGCGGTAGTGCCAGACAAGCGAAGTTCCCTTATCTTCCAGGTGAGCGCCGGGGGTTCGGTCCACATACACTTCGAGCACTGGACGAATCTGCTCCTGCCACTCGTCGCCGGCCGCATCCGAAACCAACTCCCATTCGGTCGAGTCCTTCCAGCGGAATCGGGCCCCATGCTCCCCGACGAGGTGTACGCCAAGGTCCCCCAGCCAGGATTGCAGGGTCACATGATCCCGACCGCTGATCACGACGACGGTGTTGCGCGAATCAGAGGCAAGCCTCCGAAGCAGGCTCCGCAGCTCCTCATCCGGCTCTGCCAGTTCGGCGCGGGAGACAAAGCCCAGCAGCGTTCCATCGTAGTCCAGGAGGAGCAGCCGCCGCTCCGCCTGCCGGTAGGCTTCCAGCAGCGCCTCCCAGCGCTCGCCTTCGAGTGACTTCTGCTGGTAGCGCGGCCTGATCCGCCGCATGCGTTCGAGCTGCGAGAGGAAGTCCTCGGCCCAGCGGCGCGTGTCGTAGCGTTTGAGGCGCTCGAGCATCGGCCGATTGCGCGTCTTCTGCTCCTCCACGGGCATCGTCAATGCTCGGTTGAGTGCCGCAACGATCTCTTCCCGGTCGTGCGGGTTCACGATCAGCGCTTCGCCGAGTTCCTCCGCCGATCCAGCGGTTTCGCTCAACACGAGCACGCCGGTTCCATCGGCGCGGGTGGCGAGATACTCCTTCGCCACCAGGTTCATGCCATCTCGAAGCGGCGTCACCAGTGCCACGTCGGAAATCAGATAGAGCGGCGCCAGCTCCTCAAACGGCAGGCTGCGGTAGAGGTACCAGATGGGCACCCAACCGGGGCGGCCGAAGCGGCCGTTGATGCGGCCCACCATTTCGTCGACCTGACGCTTCAGAGAGGCATACTCGGGGACATCGGTCCGCGACGGGACGCAAAGCGTGATCAGGCTGACCTGCTCCTGCCACTCTGGCTTGGCTAGCAAGAAGGCCTCAAACGCTTTCATCCGCTCGAGGATGCCTTTGGTGAAATCCAGCCGGTCAACCGAGAGAACGATCTTGCGCTCCTGCGTCTGCTGATGCAGCTCCGCGACGCGGTGTTGAACCGCAGGGTACTCATGGGCCGAACGAAAGCGCTCGACGTCAATGCCAAGCGGAAAGGTATCGGCGCGCACGGGCCTTCCATCGACGATGACCTGGCTGTACTCTTGCTCCAGGCCCATCAGTCGTAACAGACTGCTGAAGAAATGGCGGGCATAGTTAAAACTGTGGAAGCCGATCAGATCGGCGCCAAGCAATCCTTCGAGTACTGCCTCCCGCCACGGAAGGATGCGGAAGATCTCGGAAGAGGGGAACGGGATGTGCAGGAAGAATCCGATGGTGACTTCGGGGTGGCGCCGGCGGACCATCATGGGCAGCAACATCAGCTGATAGTCCTGGATCCAGAGCCGGTCGTCGGGTTGGACGATCTCGCTCAGCTTCTGAGCGAATAGCTCATTGATCTCTCGGTAGGCTTCCCACTCCTTAACTTCATAGTGGGCGTATTGCGTGAAGTAGTGAAAGAGCGGCCAGATG
>JBFJVD010000320.1:0-2742 GCA_041624375.1 Anaerolineales bacterium | reverse complement strand
TAATTGCGAGTGATGGGTTCCTGGGATTCACAATCGGCCGATTATAGCACGCTCCTATGCGGCGGTCGAATCTCCCCCTCTCAGGAAGAACTTCCGGCGTCGATGGCCTTGAGCGTGAAGTAGGCTTCCAGGATCTGGCGTACCACGGGGCCGGCAGTCACCGCGCCTTCACCACCGTTGTAGACAAAGGCAAGCACAGCAATTTCGGGATTGTCGAGCGGGGCATAGGCTACATACCAGGAATGTGTGGGCCAATTCCCCGGTTCGCACAGGTTTTGTGAACGGGCCACTTCGTCACAGAATTCGCCCGTTCCTGTCTTTCCGCCGCTGGCAATGGTGTCCAGGTTGGCGTAGCCCTCGGCGGTCCCCTCTGAAACCACCAGCTGCATCCCCCGCTGAGTAAGGGCGATGACCTCCGGATCGACGTTAACGTCCGGCGTGATGCCACGCGAGGTGCGCACGGCCTCCGGGACACGCGGACAGCCGGCGCCGATTTGTTCCAGCGGAGTCAGCACCCCGTCGGCGATGTTCCAGAGAACGCATGGCTCGATGCGCTCAACCACGTTGCCTTCGCCGTCGAGGATCTCGGAGACAAGGTGGGGCCACATCACATTGCCGCCATTGGCGAGCGTCGCGATCGAGGTCAGCACCTGCAGCGGCGTCGCGCCAACAAAGCCCTGGCCGACCACGGAGTTGTAGGTGTCGCCGGTGGACCAGCTCTCACCGAGGTTGATGCGCTTCCAGTCGGGGGAGGGGATCAAGCCGTCCTGTTCGGCGGGCAGGTCGATCCCGAGCGGGGCGCCATAGCCAAGCGCCCGAGCGTACACGCCAAGTCGCTCGATGCCCAGGCCGCCGCCGGGAACTTCGTTTTCGTACCCGCCGCCGATCTTGTAGAAGTAAACGTTACACGAGAAGGCGACCCCTTCGACGAAACTGAGGCTGCCATGGCCTTCTTCGAGCCAGCAGACGAAGTCCTTCGCCTTGCCGGGGTCGTTCGGGAAGTATCGGTTGGAAATGGTGATCAAACCGGGGTCGAAGAGCCGCTGCTCCGGCGAGACCACCCCTTCGTTCAGCGCGCCGGTGGCCGTCACCATCTTGAAGGTCGAGCCGGGCGGGAATTCGCTCTGGATCGCGTGATTGCTCAGCGGGTTGCCACGCTGATCGGCTTCGAGCTGACTGTAGTAGTCGAGCGGGATGAAGCGCGCCAGGCGGTTGTTTTCGTAGGTGGGCAGGGTGACCATCGCCAGGATCTCGCCGGTCTGCGGGTTCATGGCAATGGCGACCCCCAGCGGCGTTCGCTGATCGCCCGCAAAGCGGTTGATGAAATCCATCCGGTTGCGAAGGGCGGTTTCAGCTGCTGCCTGCAGCCGGGCGTCGATCGTCAGGCGCAGGTTGTTTCCCGGCGTCGGCTGAATAACCGTCCCCACCTCGCGCAGGGCCTGGCCGGCGACGTCCTCCTCGACGACCTTGCGCCCGTTCTGTCCGGCGAGGATCTCCTGGTATTCGCCTTCGATGCCTGCGTAGCCGACCTTGTCACGGCTGGGCTCAAACCCCAATTCCCGGTAGAACTCTTCGAAGGCCGCCGGGATCGGTCCCAGATAGCCGATGACGGCAGAAGTCAGCGCGCCGGTGGTGTATTCCCGGACGGCGACGGGCTCCACGCTTACGCCGGCCAGGTCGACCTCCATCTCCCGCAGCACCCTGGCGGTCGAGTCATCCACGTCGCAGGCCACCGGCCAGGGCTGAAACGGCTCGATGGAGGCACCCTCATCGACCAGCTGGCGAATGCCCCGACCGGGCACACAGGGCGCGGCCCGCTCCCCGGCCTGGTCCACCGGCACCCCGGTCAAGTCTGAAATCCGCTGGTAGATCAGCTCGATTTCGGCCAAGCTCTCCGGGAGGGAGGCCGGCGTGACATACACATTAAAAGCCGGCACATTTCGAACCAGCTGGGCGCCGTTGCGGTCGTAGATGATGCCGCGCGGCGCGGGGATATTCACCTGTTCGAGCCGGTTGTCGTCCGCGGCGAGCTGGTAGGTCTCACCCTCGAGGATTTGCAGCTGGTAGAGGCGACCGGCAAAGGCGGCGAAGATGAGCCCCATGAAGACATAGGTCAGCGTCAGGCGCCAGCTCGAGAGCGATCTGGCGGAGGTTTCGGTGGCCATCAGATATCAATCTCGGGTGGAAACAAGGCATCCCTCAGATTGCCGGCAACTTGTGACGCCGGGTAGGCGAGTACCAGATTCAGAAAGGTGCTCGGGAGCACAATACGGGCGAAGGCTGTCTCAATATCCATAGAACGACCCAAAACAAGCAAAAGCCCGATCGAGAGGCTGTGGTAGAGCAGCGAGGCGATCAAGGTCGCGCCGAGCGGCATCAGCAAATGCGCTTCCCAGAACCGGCCCTCGACCAAGGATACCAGAAAGGAGATCAGGATGAGGAAGATGGCTGACAGACCGAATGGAAGGCCTGAAAACATATCCAGGAACATGCCTCCAAGGAGGCCCCAGCCCATCGCTTCATAGGGACGGCCCGCAAGCGCCCAGCCGACGGATGCCAAGAGCACCAGGTCGGGGGCGCCATCCACCAGGCGCAGGGAACCGAACAATGTGGACTGCAGGATGGCGAGCGCCAGGAGCAGGGGAGCGCCGATCAGGTAGGCCACGAGGGCGATTAGGGAGCGCCGCGGTCAAATGGCAGTGGACGGAAGTTGGTGATCACCAGAACCAGGACCAGATCGTC
>JBFJVD010000319.1:0-2743 GCA_041624375.1 Anaerolineales bacterium | reverse complement strand
GGTAACGCCCACCCCCATCGGTGGCGACCTGGTGCTGTACGCCTGTCTGTTCGACCCCGACAAGCTGCAGGTGCTCTTCGAGACCTTCCGCCAGCAGTACGGGGTCAACGTGACCTGCCTCAACATGAGCAGCGGCGAGGCGCTCGAGCGTATCCGGGCCGAATCCGAGAACCCGCAGGGCGATGTGCTCTTCGGTACGACAAATCTCTCGCACGTCAACCTGGCGGCGGACGACCTGACCGAGCCGTATCAGGGTACGGGCTGGAATCTGCTGCCCGAAGGCTCGCTCAAGGATCCGGATGGCTACTGGTCCGGCTTCTACTACGGTGTGATCGGCTTCGCCTGCAGCCCCGAGCGGCTGGAGGAGATCGGCGCCGATTGCCCCTCATCCTGGGCGGACCTGCTCGATCCGGTCTACGCGGGTGAGATTGTGATCGCCAGCCCGGCGGCCTCCGGCACCTCGTACACGGTGCTCAGCGGCCTGGCACAGCTCTTTGGGGTCGACGAGGCGTTCGAATGGTATCAGCAGTTCGATCAGAACGTCGCCCAGTACACCGAGTCGGGCAGCGCGCCAGGCAGGATCGCCGCTGCCGGCGAGTTCGCCATCGGCATCTCGTTCGCCCACGATATCCAGGTCCA
This sequence comes from Anaerolineales bacterium, assembly GCA_041624375.1. Lineage (GTDB taxonomy): Bacteria > Chloroflexota > Anaerolineae > Anaerolineales > E44-bin32 > JBFJVD01. Next base: position 2,104 of record JBFJVD010000319.1, on the reverse strand, counting down.
GCAGCAGGCCGGCTTGCCGGTGGAGATCAGCTTCCCTGAAGAAGGAACGCCGTTCGAGATCGGCGGCATCTCGATCATCAAGGGCGCCCGCAACCTCGACGCGGCCAAGGCCTGGATCGACTACGTCTTCACCGTCGCCTTCCAGCGCTACCACAACGACGTGGCCAACCGCATTCCGGTGGTCCCCGGCGTTGCGCTGGCGGAAGGCCGCTTCGGCCTGGAGGACGTCAAGCTGATCGACGGCTACAACCCGACCGAGTGGGCCGCGCAGCGCGACGAGCTGGTGGCCCGCTGGCAAGAGGAAATCGGCTCCAGGCGGTAGGCCTGCACACAGCGGGAGTACCGCAGGATGCTACAATCGGTGGTGAGGGGCCGCTGCGCCCCTCACCACCTCGCACATCAGCAATAAGACTCGGAGATCAGAAGGTGCCTGCAGAGACGACACCCGCTCCGGCCACATCCCAGTTGCTGCCCTCCCAGCATCCGCACCGGGAGGTCATCCTGGTTCGAGACGTGTCATGACGGCGATCCCGTTCCTCCGAACCACGAGCAAGGTGCAGCAGCAGCGCCGGCTCAAGATCCTCGTCGCCGTTGGCGAGCTGATCGCGCTGGCGATCATGGCCAGCCGGGTGGTTCAAATCCATGTGGTGGAGGATTTTCGCGAGATCGTCGGGGATTCGGAGATCATCCACTTTCGCCGCGAGCTCGTCGGGGATCCGGCGCTGCTGGGGTTGATCATCCTCGGGATGGCGATTCCCCTGCTTGTGACTCGGCTGCGGCGAGAACCGGTGCTGTTGGTCGCCGTGCAGGCGGCCACGCTCGGGCTGGTCGTCTACGTCCTCTGGCCGCTGGCGCAGATTTTCCTGGAAGGTTTCAAAGCCGGGCAGGGCGAGACCGGCTTCTCCCTGCTGCAGTTTGAGAAGCTCCTTGCGACCCCGATGGTGGCCCGCGCCTCGGCGAACACGATGATCATCGGCGTCACCTCCGCAGTGATCTCCACAATCATCGGCACCCTGGTCGCCTACACATTGACGCTCACCGACGTTCCCTGGAAGCGCTGGCTGCGGATCCTCGTCGTGCTCCCCCTGGTATCGCCGCCCTTTGCGGTAAGCTTTGCCATCATTCTGCTCTTCGGCCGCCGCGGATTGATCACCTACGACTTGCTCGGGATCCGCGAGTACAGCATCTATGGTCCCGACGGAATCATCTTTGTCCAGCTCATTAGCGACATCCCCCTGGCGGTCCTCATCTTGATGGCCGTGTTCGCCTCCATCAACCGTGATCTGGAGGATGCGGCCGAAGATCTCGGCGCGCGCCCGTTCCGGGTGCTGCGCACGGTTACCTTCCCGCTGGTTACGCCAGCCATCCTTACGGCCATCCTGCTGAACTTCATTTCCTCGATATCCGACTTCGGCAACCCGATGCTCATCGGCGGCGGTTATCAGGTGCTGGCGACTCAGGCTTTCATCCAGCTCATTGAACTCTTTGATCTCCAGCTCGGAGCAGCTTTGGCGATACTGTTGGTGATCCCGGCACTTGGGGCCTTTATCCTGCAGCACTGGATCGCCAGCCGCAGATCCTACGTCACCGTCACCGGCGGGGCGCGCACCGGGCATATCCGGCCGCAGCCCGGCTGGATCAAGTGGCCGTTGTTCGCCCTGACGATCGGGCTGGCCACGCTCAACATCCTGCTCTACGGCTCGATCTTCGTCGGCGCGGCGGTCAACCAGTGGGGCTTCGACTGGACGCCGACGCTTCGTAACGCCTTCGGACTCCTGAGCGCGATCCCCCAGCTCCAGAATTCCATCATTGTTTCTATCGGCTCTGGCGTTCTGGGCGGCGGGCTGGCCATCGCTCTCGCCTGGCTGGTGACCCGCCAGGATTTCCCCGGCCGCGGTGCGCTCGATTTCAGCGCCACACTGATGTACGCCATTCCAGGAACGGTGATCGGCATCGCCTACATCCTGGCTTTCAACGCTGCCCCCTATTTCTGGACCGGCACTTTCTCGATCATCATCGTGGCCTACGCCTTCCGCCGCCTCCCGGTTGGGCTGCGCACCGGCGTGGCCGCCCAGCGGCAGATCGACCCGGCGCTGGAGGAGGC
>JBFJVD010000318.1:0-2806 GCA_041624375.1 Anaerolineales bacterium | reverse complement strand
GCGGTAGCCGGCGCCGCGCACCGGCACCCGACCGGTGGCCGCCTCATAAAGCACGGTGTCCACGAGGTCTGGATGAAAGAATGAATCGCCCAACTCTAGCCGCTCGGGGTTCGGATGCACCTCGACCATATCGGGGTACTGCACGGTGCAGCGCAGACAGCCGACGCACTTCCGCTCCCTTGGGATGAACCCACCGATGGGGCCGGAGAACACCCCGTATACACAGGGGCGACTGAGCACCACATCGAGATTGCCGCGGTATTCAATGAGCTCCTTGAGCAGGAGTCTCGTCAGGCTCACCCGATCGACATGAACCTTGAAGCGACTGGGGTGCGGGGCGCGATTCGGCGCGGGTTGCGTGTGAATCTCGTACCGTTTGTACTTCATCGGGGGACTCTCCGGGCGGCGACCGGCTTAACGAAAAAAGCACGCCCGGCGTGCTGCAAACATGAGGCCATCAGAGCACACCTTCCTGCAGGAACAGGCAAAACCAGCTGGTTTCGACCTGGCCACCGCGACGGCTTTGTCCCAGACGTCACCGCCTGGCTTTGGACCGACGCTTACCCGGAAGGGAGAGGGAAGCCTGTGGCCGGCTTCGGAGGCATCCGCTGATGGATCGATTTTCCCCGGTTACCCGGGTTGGCCTCACGCGTGCGTGAGGAACCTCCACCTCGTAGTCTCGACCAGGTGGCCGAGACCCATACGCTGTTCTCCCCTATTCAGTTGTTAATCGTCCTGTGCGTTCCGGCAAGTTGGGCTGATTGTAGCAGATGGCCTCTGGCGGGTCAAGAAGAGAGACTTGAGACCTTGCAGAATAGCGCTGAGGCTCTGCTCACAGACAGGCTCCAATGGAAATCCTTGTAGGAAGTTTGTGCGAGCGATTACAATGACCCGAAATATCTCAAAAAATGTTGAGACTTATCGCTCTGAACCTCACGATCAACAAATCACCATTCGACCTGGAGGTCGTGGAACACAGAAAGATGACATCATCACTGCGTTCGCTCCTGCTCCTTCTCGCAGCGTCCTCAACCATAATTTCAGCCTGCGCCGGCCGCCAGGGTGCCCAGGAGGGCCCCACTGGTGGAGGCGAGCTGATTATCTACTCTGGGCGAAGCGAGAGCCTCGTCGGGCCTCTCGTAGAGCGATTTGAAGCCGAGACGGGCATCGATGTTTCCGTTCGCTGGGGCTCAACCAGCGAACTGGCCGCGACGCTGCTCGAGGAGGGCGGCAACAGCCCGGCCGACCTTTACTACGCGCAGGATCCGGGCGGATTGGGGGCCGTCATCACGTTGCTGGCGCCGTTGCCTTCGGACATCCTCGAGCTGGTGGATCCCGGGTTTCGTTCCCCGGACGGTACGTGGGTGGGAATCTCGGGTCGCGCCCGGGTTGTCGTCTACAATACGGACCGCCTGACCCCGGAGGATCTGCCGGAGGACATTTGGGGGTTCACCGATCCGGCCTGGCGCGGGAGGATCGGCTGGCCGCCGACCAATGCCTCCTTCCAGACGATGGTTACCGCGATGCGTGTCATGTGGGGTGAGGACAGGACTCGCGCGTGGCTTGAAGGCATCCAGGCAAACGAACCACGAGTCTACGAAAAGAATACGCCAACCGTGGCGGCAGTTGCCGCCGGCGAGGTGGATGTCGGCTTCGTCAACCACTACTACCTTTACCGCTTCCTGGAGGAGGAGGGCGAGTCTTTTCCGGCTCGAAACTTCTTCCTTCCCAGTGGGGGCCCAGGCTCGCTTGTGATGGTCTCAGGGGCCGGCGTGCTGGCGACCGCACCGCATTCTGAGAATGCGTTCCGCTTCATCCGCTTCCTGCTGTCGGAGGAGTCGCAGCGCTTTTTCTCAAGCGAGACCTTTGAGTATCCGCTCCTCCGCAGTGTTGAAGCGAGCCCTGGACTCGTGCCGCTCTCTGAGCTTCAGGCTGCCGAAATTGGCCTGGCCGATCTGGCGGATCTGGAGGGGACCATTCGGCTTCTTCAAGTGACGGGTGTGCTCCCGTAGCTCCGATGATCCGCATCGCGCCGCCAGCCCCGCTTCGCCGACCTTTCGATCGCTTCAGGCCATCTCAGCCGCTGAGCTGGCGCCGGGTCTTGCTGCTCCGCCTCCCCTCCCTGCTGGTCACACTGGCCGTCACGCTGCCGCTCATCTATCTGGCGATCCGCGCCATCGACGGACAGAGCACGGCGCTGGAGGCGCTCCTCCGCCCGCAGACCGCCGCGACCCTCTGGCGGACAGCCGCTCTGGCCTTTTCGGTGACCGCAGCGGCCTGTGCACTTGCGGTCGTGCTGGGATGGCTGACGGTCCGCTCCGATCTTCCGTACCGGAATGTGCTGGCCGTGTTCAGCGCCCTGCCACTTGTGATCCCAAGCTACGTGGGCGCCTACTTGCTCGTGTCTGCACTCGGGCCGCGGGGCATGCTGCAGCAATGGCTTGAGCTGCTGGTCGGGCTGGAGCGTCTCCCGGAGATCTACGGCTTTCCGGGAGCCTTCCTGACCCTGACGCTCCTCAGCTATCCCTATGTCCTTCTCCCAGTGCGCGCTGCCTTGCTCCGCATGGATCCAGCGTTCGAGGAGTCGGCTCGGAGCCTTGGCGAGTCCAAGTGGGGCACGTTCTGGCGGGTGACGCTGCCGCAGCTCCGTCCGGCGATCGTCGCCGGGGGGCTGCTTGTTGCCCTCTACACCCTGCGCGATTTCGGCGCAGTTTCGATCATGCGCTACAACACATTCACCCGGGTGATCTACATCCAGTACCAATCGTTGGTGGATCGCAGCGGTGCCGCCGCGTTGTCGCTGGTC
>JBFJVD010000317.1:0-2815 GCA_041624375.1 Anaerolineales bacterium | reverse complement strand
GAAGCTGTCACCCAGTCTACACCTGGGTCTCCCCAAGCACCGGGTATGAAGCGCTCCGACCTTGAGCACTTTCTTGCTCAACGCCGAGTCGCCGTGTTGAGCTGGGCGACGCCATCGGGCGAGGTCGTGGCCACGCCCATCTGGTTTACCTATCGGGACGGCACGTTTCTCTTGCACACCAACCATCCATCGCCAAAGACGCGGGCTATCCTCAAGAATTCCCAGGTCGCCCTCGTAGTTCAGGACGAAACGCCGCCGTATCGCTATGTGAGCGTGCGTGGTGAGGCGCGCCTTCACCTAGAGCCAGAAGAAGCGCTTCGGTTGTACAAAGAACAGGCACAAGCCTACTTCGGCAGGCTTGCGGCCGGGGTCTACCTCCGCCGATCACTGGCTGACTATGCAGGCCAGCACGTCATCATCGAGGTCACGCCCACGAAGATCACCGCGATGGACGGCAAAGCCGCGGTGAGTCGCCCTCAGCTGTTGGCACTGCGGGCGGTGCGGAAGCTTGGTCTCTGAACCGACTGCGGACACAAAGTCGCGGGCCTTGGGGCCGGCTGCCTAACAAGGCGCTGCGGCTGACGTGGCACAGCGCGTTCCAATCGAAGTCTGGTAGCCTTCTGGCAACCATCATGAGTGCCTCAGCGACCGTCGGCGGCCTGTGCCACGCAGCTGAGCGCCCGGTCCGTTAGGCGGCGAGCCTGTGAGTCTTCCTTGGCGCAATATACACTCAACTTCCAGTCAGAAGTGAAGGCTTCGCCAGAGCAGGCGTGGAGCTGGGCGACCTCCGTAACAGGTATCCTCACCGAGCTGCACCCGATTGCTCGAATGACGGTGCCTCGTGGCCTCACCAGCGTGCTCGACCTCGATATTGAGTTCGGGAAGCCGATGCTCCGGACGTGGCTCCTCTTGTTCGGCTTCCTTCCCATTGATCGAATCGATTCGACCCTGATCGACCTTCAAGAAGGTCGCGGCTTCGTCGAGCAATCGCCGACGCTCAGCCTGCGCCTTTGGCGGCACGAGCGGTCCATCGAGGCCGTTCCGGGCGGTTCCAAGATCACGGACCACCTTACTTTCGAACCCTACCTTGGCGGGCCGCTCGTCAAGCGGCTCATCTCCTGGCTGTTTCGGCACCGTCATAGTGTCCTGCGTCGCGAACTCGGAGCGTTGCGCTGAGCCATTCTGTAGCCTGTGTTCTCGCCGCCTAACAGGCGCTGCAGCTGACGTGGCACAGCGCGTTCCAATCGCGGTCTGGTAGCATTCTGGCATCAACCTTGGGTGCGTCAGCGACCGTCGGCGGCCTGTGCCACGCAGATGAGCGCCCGATCCGTTAGGCGGCGCGACGAACCGCGGCCGCGAGTTTCTTTGGATGGAAGAATCGTCCAATGGAGTAGAGCGACGGCCGGGTCCCGGGGGACTCTCATGAGGTTGGTTTTGCGCGTTGTTGGCGGCCTGCTCGCCTTGCTGCTCGTCGTCATTGGCGGTCTGCTCGTTGGAGCCCGATTTGCCGACGGGCCCATCGCCATCATCGCCGGTGGCCCCTTCACGAGCGGCGAGTTGGTCAGCGGCCCCGAGCCCGACTGGGCCTTCGTCGCCGGTGTGCGGGAGGTCGAGTTCCAGCTTCTCACTCCTGCTCGCTCGCGGACGACATGGATCCTCTATCACGACGGTAAGGCGTACATTCCCTGCGGCTACATGACGACCTGGTGGGGCAAGATTTGGAAGCAGTGGCCGCTCGAGGCCGAGAAAGACCCGCGCATCCTCCTCCGCATCGGCGACGCGCTCTACGAGCGCCAGCTCGTGCGCATCCAAGAGGGCCCGGTCGTGGCACCACTCCTCGCGGAGCTGAGCCGCAAGTACGCTGGCGGGAGGGAGATCCCAATGGAGGCGGTGACATCCGGCTACCTCTGGCTCTACGAGCTCGCACCGCGCAGCTGAGCGCCCGAGGCGCGCCGCCCAACAAGGCGCTGCAGCTGACGGCCACCAGTGAGCCGCTACGAGGCGTAGTAGCCTGGGGTAGTACATCGGCGCTGCAGCGGGCCCCGGGGCCGATGGCCGAAGCTGAGCGCCTGATCCGTTGGGCGGCGCAGTCGGAGACATCATGACAGACGATGCTCGGACTCGCGTTCTCATCGGCTTGGGCGCGCTGCTCTTTCTGCTCGGCCTTCTCACCGGAGTACTTGTGCCGGCCTTTCGCAACCCTCGCCTTGGTCTCTCATCCCATCTCGAAGGCGTGATGAACGGCACGTTCCTTATGGTGCTCGGCGCCGTGTGGCATCGCGTCCGCCTATCCCGCCTGCCTGCCGCGCTCTGCTTCGGGCTTCTCGTCTACGGAGCCTTCGCGAACTGGTTCACCACGCTCCTCGCTGCGGTCTTCGGGGCTGGCCGCATGACGCCCATCGCAGGAGGGGGCATGACTGCTGAGCCGTGGCAAGAGATCCTCGTTGCTTCTGGGCTCGTGACCCTCTCGGTGGCCATGGTCGTCGGATCGTGCCTGCTCGTGTGGGGGCTTTTCCGTCGCGCATGATTTTGGGTGACATGTACGCCGTCTAACAAAGCGCTGCAGCTGGCGCCGCGGGCTGCGCCTCAATCGGGTTTGGTAGCCTTCTGGCGTCGGGGCTTGGGCGGCGTAGGCGCTGGCGGTCAGCGCCCGCGGCGCAGCTGAGCGCCCGGTCCGTTAGACGGCAACGCGAGGTGCCGTGCATGCGTCCCCAGCCTCTCATCGCAGTGCACGACGTGGAAGCAAGCAGCCGCTGGTACCAGAGCCTGCTCAGCTGCCAGAGCGGACATGGAGGGAACGAATACGAGCGCCTGG
>JBFJVD010000316.1:0-2820 GCA_041624375.1 Anaerolineales bacterium | reverse complement strand
GTACCGAGGCCCGCACCTCGCGGCAGCGCTCGCAGCCGATCCGGTCACAAAGCAGCGCCCTCGGGTCTTCCCGAATCCAGCCGACCGCAGTGTGAATCAGATCCCTGAGCGGGACCGTTTCGACGCGCGCGCTGCCGATTCTCGCTCGCCGCGCAACGCCGCTGAGCCGTGCGGTGATCGCTTGAAAGCCGTCCGAACAGCCCGGCCAGCCCGGGCAAGTGACGACGCCCTCGGGCGTGAGCGCCCAGCGCACGAACTGCTTGCGGCCGGCGAGCTTCTCTGCATAGTGCAGGCTGGTGTTCTTGGTATGGTCGACGCCGAGCAGCAGCACATCGGCGTCGAGATCTGCCATCGCTCCGATCGGCGCCAGCGGTGATTCGAGCGATTGGATCTCGAGCGCCTCCTCGGCGTGGATGCCGGCGAAGGAGAGAATCGGATGGGTTGAGCGGCTGGCCTGCGGGTGCCGCCGCAGGCCCTCCGCGACCGCACCCATCAGGCGATCCGCTGGAAAATCCGGCCGCCAGAACTCCGCTTTGCGATTGAGGGCTTCGCCCTTGCTGTAGTCGATTGCGTTGTCCGGCGGACCGACCTCCGGAATGATCATCGTCCGGTAGGTGAATGTGGGCATGATCACGCGTTCGAAGCTGGTCGCCAGCGCGCCGACGACAGTCGCTGCGCCGCCGGCGACTTCGCCAAAGGCCGAGAGCGAAGCGTGGGCGATCACCCGGCTCTCCGAACCCAAATCCAGCTCGCGCAAGCCGATGACAAGATCCCGATAGGTCACCATGGCATATTGGTCTCCGAGCCTATTTCCCCTTCCATCCAGGCGTGCGCTTCTCGATAAAGGCCTGCATGCCCTCTTTCTGATCCTCGGTGCTGAAGAGGAAGTAGAAGGCCCGACGCTCATCGGCGATCCCGTCGGCAAGGTGGCTCTCGAAGGCCTGGTTGACCATCTCTTTCCCCAACCGGACGGCAATCGGGGCGCGAGCGGCGATTTCGTTCGCCAGCTCCAGCGCCTGGTCCAGGTAGACCTCGACCGGAACCACCCGGTTCACCAGGCCGTACTGCTGCGCCTCGGCCGCCGAGAGGTGGCGATTGTTGAGCACCATCTCCATTGCCAATGATTTGCCCACCGCGCGCGTCAGCCGCTGCGTACCACCGGCGCCGGGGATCACACCCAGGTTGATCTCCGGTTGGCCGAAGCGTGCCGTTTCTGAGGCGACGATCATATCGCAGGCCATTGCCAGCTCATTGCCGCCTCCAAGGCACCAGCCAGACACAGCCGCGATCACCGGAATTTTCACCCGGCGCAGCCGGTCCCAGTAGCCGATCCGGTCGCTGCGGAGCATATCCACGGCCGAGGCGTCCGCCATTTCCTTGATGTCGGCGCCGGCGGCAAAGGCGCGCGCATCCCCGGTGATCACCGCTGCGCCGACCTCAGGATCTGCATCGAAGGCCTCAAGCGCATCCACGAGCTCGGACATCACGGTGCTATTAAGCGCGTTCAGCGCTTCGGGTCGGTTCAGCCTCACCAGGCCGGCGCGATCCCGCACTTCGACTTGGATGATTTCATACGCCATGCTGCCCTCCGCCACTCGATCTGGGACTGAGCCGGATGCACGAGGCTTCAGTGCCCGCGCAGCTGCCCCAGGTGGTCTTCCGTATGATCGATCGCGTATTCGACCCACCACTGCAACGTCCGTACGCCCCGCAGGGGATGGCGCCCTGTGCGGGACCAAGCGTCTGGGCTGGCGGCCGCCAGGTGCGATCCACTCTCGATTCGATGAGCTTCAAATCCCTCCAGCAGGCTCTCGACCGGCGTCTCGGGATCATATTGGTCGGCCATCCAGGCGACCTCATCCCAATTCTCAAGATAGGGGGAGTCTTCCGAGAGGATTCGCAACACGCGCGGCGCCAGTGCAAATTCCTCTGCCGACCAGACGTGGGCAAGCACTTGATGCGGGGTCCATTCGCCCGGCTTCAGGGGCTCACCCAGCATGCGGCCTGCAAAGCCAGCCATGACCTCACGAAGCTCTGCCGCTTGCGAGCTGTAGCGCTTCAGAAGGCGCTCACGGTATTCGAGGAGCCGGTCACGATTCGCGTGCATCTCAGCCTTCTCCATGCAGCCCCTGCTCGCCGCGTCCTCAGGCGCTCCCCGCCTCTGCGGCGAGCTGCAGCTTCATCTTTCCAATGTGTTCGGTGTGATCACGTTCGTGCCACAGCGCGCGTCGCAAGACCTTGCGCGCCGACCAGGTTTCGCCTGAAGCGTTTACCATACCATCGAAGGCCTGCAGCGCCGGCAGCGCGGCCTCGAAATGAGAACGGACCTCGGCCAAACGATCCTGAGGCAGCGAGGGTAGCGTTGCGCGCGGAAAGGCCAGGTCCAGCCGGTCCAGGTACCACCACTCAGCGATGGCGAGGTGTTTGAGAACGCCGGCGATCGGCCAGCGCTCTCCGGGCAATTCGCGCGCCAGGTCGTCGTCCGACAGATCCTCCAGCGAAGCCCACAGGTCGCGGCGAGCGGCCGCCAGCAGGCGGTTGAATTGCGGCAGCTCTTCCGATTGCAGCGGCGGGCGGTCGGCGGCGAAGAAGGCGTTGACCTCGTAGCGGGGCCCGGAGGGCCATGCGCGCACAAGTTCCACGAGCACGGGTTTCCCGGACGGGACAGCGACCTCGATCGCATGCGCAGCGCACCACGCCGCGTAGTTGGCCACGGCTTGCGGGGTGGCGATCAAAGCCTCGTCCCACGTTTCGCGGGTCACAAAACAGCCGGGGAGATCGGTCACGTGGGCGACCCAACGTTCTTCGAGCTGCTCGATG
>JBFJVD010000315.1:0-2829 GCA_041624375.1 Anaerolineales bacterium | reverse complement strand
GCCTCCGGCCCACCTACCATCTGACGATCGGCCTGCCGGGCCGTTCGAACGCGCTGGCGATCGCCGAACGCCTGGGGCTGGACCCGGAGATCATCGAGCGCGCTCGCGTCACGCTGGCGCCAGAGGATCTGCGCGCAGAGGACTTGCTGGACGAGATCCACCGGCAGCGTGATGCGGCGCGTGAAGCAAGGGCGGAGGCGGAGCAGGCACGCGATGAGGCGCAGGCGCTGCACGCCGAGCTGGCAGAGCGGCTTGAGGCGATCGAGTCCGAACGCCGCGATGTTCTGGAGCGCGCCCGGGAGACGGCAGCAGAAGAAGCGGAGGAGGTCCGGCGCCAGCTGGCGCAGCTTCGCCGGCGGCTGGCAGCTGCCGGCCAGTCTCTGGACGTGGCCGATACGCTCGCAGAAGAACTGGAGACCGTTGAGGACGCGGTCGCCGAGCCGGTTGCCCGCGCCGCGCCCGACATCGATTCAGAGGAGCTTTCCTTCCACCTGGGCGACCGAGTTCGGGTCGTTCGGATCGGGTCTGAGGGCGTCATCACCGAACTGGGCACGGAAGAGGCCGAAGTGCAGATTGGGCGGCTTCGCATTCGGGCCCGCCTGGAGGAACTGGCGCGTGTGGGAAGCTCCGGCGGGGGTGAGACCCACGGCCCGCGCCGTGCTCAAGCCAGGAGCGAAGCCCGGCCTCCGGCTGCCGAATCGGTGGCGGTGGAATTGGATCTGCGCGGCCGAACGATCGAAGAGGCGCTGCTCGACCTCGAACGACGGCTTGATGCTGCCTACCTGGCTTCACTCCCCTACCTGCGCATTATTCACGGGAAAGGGACCGGTCGCCTCCGGGACGCCGTTCGGGCCGCGTTGCAGGATAACGCTTATGTGGCTTCATTCGAGGCCGGAGCGGCCTCCGAAGGCGGTCAGGGAGTTACCGTCGTCCGGCTGGCCAATCAATAAGCGCTTTTGAAGGCCGGCTTGCCCGTCGCCTTCGCCTGGATCGTCTCGCTGTCAGGCGCGGATCAGGTCCGGTGTGAGCACCCAACGGATCGACCACAGCTTGTCCCGCCGTGCCAGACAGACGACGCCCGCATTCTGGAAATCGATGATCCCCAGCTCGGGGTCCCCACAGAGTAACAGACTTGCCAGACGGCTCAGGTGCGGCAGGTGGCCGACAATAACCCCATCCTGTTCCATGCCGTTCAGGCGCTCAGCCCAGATCGCAGGATCCTCGTCGGGATTGAGCCCTTCCGCCTCGCGCACCCCTAGCGACGGCGCCAGGTATTCGGCCAGCAGTTCTGCGGTCTGCGCTGCGCGGGTCTTCCCGCTGTGCCAGATGCGGGCAACTTCGATTCGCTTGGTGTTGAGCGCGTAATGCGCGACTCTCCGCACGGTGTCTGCGCCAGCATCGGTAATGGGACGCTCCGGGTCTTCCTGCTCACTCTTGGCGGACGCATGCTGGACCAGGTAGGCACGCACGGTTCTCCTCCTTCATGCTCAGTGGATCAGGTCGACAAAGCGATCCAGGTCTGGCCGGCGAAGTAGGTGCTCAAAATCAGGGCCTGCGCCAGGTGGAAGGGCCGGCGAAAGCGCCGGATGGCAAGGATGCTGTCTGAGAGGACGAACAACACCGAGCCGATGACGGCGTAGCGAGCGGGCCCTCCGCCGCCGGTTGCCGCCCACACCGAAGCCTGCCATGCCATCGCCGAGATGATGAGCGCATAGGCGGCCACCGGCAGCTTCATCCTACCAAGATGTCGCCAGAGTAAGGCGAGCAGCCCACTGCCATAAAGAAAAAACGGCAGGCCGATCAGCGCCGCTTGCGCCGGATCAGGGGGCGCAGCCCGCATGGCGAACGCTGTGAGGTAGACGAGGTGGGTGATCAAGAAGCTGACAAGGCCCTGCAGGAAGCGGTCTTCCGGCAGCATCAGGAAGATGTCGCCGGCGAGTGAAAACAGCAAGCCAAGTCCGATCAGCAGCCGGTAGCGCGAATCGCCGCCGTCGCCGCTCAGTGCCAGCAGCAGGATCAGCGTTGTCGTCAATGGCTTGAATAGGTAGACCTGGCTTCGGAGGGCCCGGTACTCCGCCCGCACGTGGAGAACGGCGCTGATTACGATCAGGATGAGGAGCAACAGAGTCATCAGGGTCTGCCCAATAGCCTCAAATGCCGGGGCTTGCCGGACTTATGGGAGCCGGCGGACCAGCGACTCAACCCCCGCCTCCGACCGCCGGTAGAGCCAGACCGCGCCCGGTTCCGCCTGCTGCCTGAGATGCGCGATCAGGGGCTCGTGCATACCTGGTGAGGTCGTCCTGGCCATCCGCGCCGCCAATTCGTCGACATGCAGAAACGCTGCTTCCAGGATCAGGCTGTCGGGGTCCCTCACCCGGAGCTCACCCGACCAGCTGCGGCCCTCAAACACGAACGTCACGACCTGCACGCCTTCGGCCTGATCGTCCTGGTGCAGTGCATACAGTAGGGGGCCAGGATCGGTGATTCTGACCCCGGTTTCTTCAAGGACCTCGCGCTCCAGCGCTTGATCGACGAGCTCGCCGGGCTTGACCACCCCACCGGGGATGATCCAGCCGGGCTCAAGGTCGTCTGGGCCTTGCTGGCGCACCGACAGGATCCGCTGTTCCCGCCGGATCACGCCGGCGACCACCAGGTGGCTGAGCAACGTTAAGACTCCAGGTTCTCCGGTGTGCGCGGTTGAGGCCCGGCTTCTCGTTCCTTGGTTCCGGCATCGTGTGGGCTTGGATATGGTACGCTTCCACCTGCCAGGATACTACGACATTCCAGTCACCCAGGAGTTGAGCGTGTCCGAACAAGACCGTAGCCGGT
>JBFJVD010000314.1:0-2936 GCA_041624375.1 Anaerolineales bacterium | reverse complement strand
CGCTGAAGCGTCTCGGGTTGGAATACCTGGACCTGTATTTCTGCCACCGCTATGACGACGAGACCCCGCTTGAAGAAGTCGTCCGGGCGATGGATGACCTGGTTCATCAGGGCAAGATCCTCTACTGGGGAACCTCCGAGTGGCGAGCGAGCCAGATCGCGAACGCGTACCGGATCGCCGACCAGCGAGGGCTCTACGCGCCCAGCGTCGAACAGCCGCACTACAACATGCTTGTGCGCCGCGTCGTAGAAGATGAGCTGGCGCCGGCCGCCGATGACCTTGGCTTCGGCATGGTCACCTGGAGCCCGTTGCGCTCCGGTCTGCTATCCGGCAAGTACGCTGATGGGATTCCGAAAGGGACGCGCCTCGATGAGAACGACTGGCTCCATAAGATCCTGACCGAAGAGAACCTTGAGCGGGTTCGTAGGTTGGAAGCGGTGGCCAACACGCTGGAGGTTTCGCTGGCGCAGCTGGCGATCGGCTGGCTGCTGCGCCTGCCGCAAGTTACAAGTGTGATCACCGGCGCCGCCAAACTCGAACATCTCCAGGACAACCTGGCAGCGATCGAGATTCCCGAGAGACTTAATGATGAGGTGCTCGCTCAAATTGAGGCGATCCTGGGGAATCAACCGGGAGCCGAAGCCTGATTTGGCTGGGGTATGAGCCGGGGGGTGGCGCTTCCCCCGCCCGCGCATCGCCCTCGGGTCGTGAGGCCAATACCAGACCGTCCGGGTCATTGAAATCGATTCGCTCGGCGAACGCTCGACCAATGCGCTCGAGCAGTTCCATAGCCCAGACATCGTCGAGATGGATCTGGGCGACGTCGACGCCCGATGGCACTTCAACGCCAAGCTGGTCCATGACATCATTCGACATCTCGAGCTGGTAGCGGCGGAAGTCAAGTTCGCCGCTGCGGCCAAACCGCTCGTGGGTGACATACGATTGCCACTCCGCGCTGTCTTGGAGGACTTCGGTCAGACTCCACTGCACCCACTCGAGCAGGTGTGCTTGCGGCGCATCGATCCGGTTGGGGGTGCGCCCGGTTCCGAAGGCGAGCAGGCGGGTTTCCCCCCTCGGGTACTTATCCGCGGAATAGGACAAGGCTTCGAGCGCGGCGACGTAGCAAGGATTGCCATGCACGCCGACTCCGCCATCGGTCCATGTGTAGGTCTGTCCTTGCACGGTGGCCGTGTGCGCCGGGAAGTAGGTGGGTGCGGCAATGCTGGCAAGCACCGCATCCCGCAGCATCATCGTTCCCCATTTTGAGGCATTGCCGGGGCCATCGCGCACGAAGAAATCCGTGCCCCCGCTCTCGGTGTTCGTGGCCGTGATCAAGATGTCGAGGGGCAGACTGTTCAGGCTGCGCCGGGCGCCGAGTTCATCGAGTGTGGCCGCCAGGAATTCGCTCCGGTAGCGGTGATTGCCAAGGTTCAGCAGCACTTGCCACCAGGACAGCCGATCAAAGGCGAGCCTGGCGAGGTTGCGGTAGAAGGCGAGCAGACCGCGGGCGCTGATCCCGAGGGCAAGACCGGCGGCAATGACCGCTCCAGTTGAGGTCCCCGCGATCATAGCGAATTGCTCGCGACAGGGACGGCCGGTTTCCTGTTCGAGTTTTACCAGGCAGGCGAGAGGGATCACCCCTCGCACGCCCCCGCCATCGATGGAAAGAATGGTCCGCTCCACGGCTGCTAGCTCCTGGCTGGGATTGCAGCCCACCCAGTTGCAGGATGCGTGCCGGGGCTCGCCGCGCGTGCAGCCCGCGCATCAATAGGCGATGATCAGGTTTGATGGAATTCGAGCTGGTAGCCGAAGCGCCGGGCAAAGGAGTGCGCAACCCGGCCGATCACCTGATCCATAGCGGGTGGCGGCTCGAGCAGGTCGGCCAGGGAGATCATGGGGTGGTCGTCGATCCCGCAGGGGATGATCCCTTCCCAGAAGCTCATGTCGGGGTTCACATTGAGTGCGAACCCATGCTGGCTGATGCCGCGGGCGTCGACCTTTACACCGATGGCGGCGATCTTTGCCGGTGATTTGCGCGCCGCGGGCGGGCAGCGTGGACAGCGCGAGGCCACGTCCGGCTGAACCCATACTCCGGTCAGGCCTCTCAACTGGCCGGTCACCAGTCCAAGGTCGGCCAGCGCGAGGATCAGCACCTCCTCGAGCTTGCGAACATAGCCGACATAATCCGCCTGCGGCAGCCGCTGCGATTTGTCCACCCTCCCCAACGGAATCAGCGGATAGCCGACCAGTTGGCCCGGGCCGTGGTAGGTGACATCGCCGCCGCGATCAGCCCAATGGACTTCCACGCCCCGGTCGGCCAGCCCCGCCTGATCCCAGAGAAGGTTCGCCGCGTCGCCGCTGCGCCCGAAGGTGTAGGTGTGGGGATGCTCAAGTAACAGCAGCGATGGAGGGCGCGTGCCGGTAGCGATCTCGTCCGCAAAGCGCTGCTGAAGCTCCCGTGCCTCACCGTACGGGACCCGACCTAACGAATAGACCTGGCAGACGAGATGCTTAACAGCTTCCATGCTGAACCTATCTTACCGGAAGGCTGGCAGGCCTGGGCTGACGACGCTCAAAGCGTGCGACCTGCTCGAAACCGGCCGAACGCAGCATGGCGGCGGCCTGCTCGAGTCCCGCGCCGATATGCTCCGGGCGGTGTGCATCGGAGCCCAGGGTCACCCACTCGCCCCCTTCCTCGGCGAACCACTCGAACACGATTTGCTGTGGAGACGGGTTGTCCATCCCCCGGCGCAGGGTACTCGTGTTCACCTCCAGGGCGATCCCGCGCTGCGCGCAGGTGCGCAGGACTTCGCGCACGACTGTCTCGTGGCGCTCCAGTTCAAATGGGCCGGCATACTCGACCCCGTATCGCTTGACGATGTCCAGATGCGCCAGGATATCAAGAGAACCGGCCGCTGCCAGCTCCCCCAGCTCTT
>JBFJVD010000313.1:0-2939 GCA_041624375.1 Anaerolineales bacterium | reverse complement strand
GGCTCCTGTAGCGGATCGGCGTGGGGTCGCTTCCATCCAGATCATGGAGGTTCTCGATCGCCAGGTAGCCACGTTGCGACAGGTATTCAACATGTGCCCCTGCCTCTTCGATGGCCAGCAGGGCATGGTAACCTTCAGCGTTGGGAAAGAGAACATCCGCGACTTCCACAACAGTTTTCGGGCTAGCGAGCAGCTCAAGCACCTTCTGCAGCCGCGCGCCATGCAGGGCGTCAAGCTCGTCCAGCCGCCCATTCAAGTCTTCGATCGGACCCTCGTGCCCACCGAGAGTCAATCGGATCTCATTCGCCCAGGGGCGCAGGCGATCAAGAGACTCGAGGTAATGGCCTAGCCCCGTGTTGAGGCTTAAATGCTCCGGCGCCTGGTGCGGGCTGGTGCCCTGCAAAACATGGTCGCTTGAGAGCAGAATGTCGTCCACCCGCATAACCACCTGCCCCGGGCAGTGCCCGGGCGTGTGAAGGATCTCGATTGGCCCAATGCGATCCAGCCGGGGTGCGAACGTGAAATCCACCTGCACCGAAGTGAAGAGGTGTTTGTTTAGCAGGTAGAGCGCCATGATGGCTTCGCGGCGCTCCCCCTCGACCCCTGCTTCGACCAGGTAGCTGCGAAGACGCCGGGCCACGACAGCAAGACGCTCCTCGAAATTGGTCAGCACCCTGCGGTCGAGCTCGTGAATGCCGACCTGCGCTGTTGTGCGCTTCCTCACCGCAGGCAACCCCCCGAAGTGGTCGATGTGGCCGTGGGAGATCAGGATGTGCGTAAGTTCGTCCCACCCAACGGGTTCGCCGAATTCCTCTTTCACAGCCGCGATGCCGGCTTCCAGGTCATCATCCGAGCGGCCGAAGCCCGAGCCCACATCTATCAATCCGACGATCCCATCCTGGCAGACCAAGTGGGCAAAGGCGTGAAAGTCGGGGAAGACTTCGAGCGGGAGCCGATAGATGCGGGCGCCGCCGCTTGATTCGTAGCGCGCAAGCATCCCGGGAGTGCTCATTCGCTTTCTGGCTCCTGCAGCAATCCTTCTAGGAACAGTCGGGAGAAATGATCCGCCAGGTCCGCCGCCGATTGGCGACCGCCCTCGCGATACCAGGTGATCACCCAATTCTGGACCCCCAGCAGCGCGAAGCTGGCAAGCGACACGTCCACCGGCCGAAAGATCCCCTCGTTCACTCCCTGTTGGATCATCGATCGCCACAGGGCTTCGAAGCGATCCCGACGAACAATATGAGCGGCCCGCAGGTCCGGCTCGAGGCTTCGATGCTCGAGCAGGAGCACGGCGGCCAGATCGGCTTCGGAAGTGAGGCGCTCGAGGTAGACGCGCATCGCCCGCTGAAGTTTATCGGCCGCAGAACCATTGGAGGCGATGACCGCCTCGACGTCCTGGATCAGGATGTCGAGCGCCTGGTCAAGGATGGACAACAGGATGTCCTGTTTGCCATCCACATGGTGGTAGAGCGAGGCTTTTTGCAGATCGACTGCGTCGGCGATGTCTTGCATGGACGCCGCATGGAAGCCCTTGCGGCTGAAGATCTGCGCCGCCGCCTGGATGATGTCCGCTCGTCGCAAAGGACGCGGCAGCCCTTCTACCTACCGACCGGTCGGTAGGTAGTCCCATCTTAGCACATCCGGCAAGCGGGCGTCAAGCGCCCTTCCCCCAGTTGTTCGGTAGTGTAGTGGCAGCTACGGAGGGAACCGTGGCCAGCACATATGCTTCTCCCAGGCCACGAACCATCAAGGCAGGTTTGACTTTATGACCGGTTTGACAACAACGTTCCATTGGATCGCGTTAGCCCTGGGGCTGGGTTTGGTGCTCGCAGCCTGTGCTCCAGCCGTGTCTCCGGCAAGCACCCCGACATCGGCGCCGGCGCCAACCGATCCAGCTTCCGAACCGACGCACACCGCGCCGCCCGAAGCGACGGCTGCAGAAGCGAGAGGGATCAACGTGGACAATCCAGACTGCGGCGACCCCTTCGAAGGCGAAAGCGTGCCCTTCCTCGCATCCTATTGGGAAAAAACCAACTTCTGCTTGCACAGCGTGCCCTTCAGCGAGATCAGGCCGGGTGGTCCGCCGCCGGACGGCATCCCGGCGATTGACGACCCCCAGTTTGAGAACGTCGCGGCCGCCGACGATTGGCTCGGCGAATCGTGGCCGGTGATGCTCTTCGAATGGAACGGCGATGCCCGGGCCTACCCGCTCGCGATCCTGATGTGGCATGAGATCGTCAACGATGTGGTCGGCGGCAAGCCGGTGACAGTCACCTTCTGCCCACTCTGCAATGCGACCATCGTTTTTGATCGCGAACTTGCCGATGGGACCGTGCTTGACTTCGGTACCTCCGGCAATTTGCGCAATTCCGACCTGGTGATGTACGACCGTCTGACGGAGTCCTGGTGGCAGCAGCTGACCGGTGAAGCCATCGTGGGTAGCTACACGGGAACCCAACTTGCATTCCTGCCCTCGCAGATCATCGCATGGGACGACTTCAAGACACAATTCCCGGACGGCCAGGTCCTTTCACGCGAAACCGGCTTCCGGCGGAGCTACGGCCAGAATCCATACCGGGGGTACGACAGCATCGACAACAGCCCCTTCCTGTTCTCAGGACCGACCGACGATCGACTCCGCGCCATGGAACGGGTGGTCGCGATTAACCTCGATGGATCCGACGTCGCCTACCCCTTCAGCCGCCTGAGCGAAGTGCTGGTCGCCAACCACGACATCGCCGGCACGCCCGTTGTCGTCTTCTGGAAGGGCGGAACTACCTCGGCCCTCGACGCCGCAGACTTCTCAAGTTCTCGTGATGTGGGTTCGACAGCGGTCTACGTGCGCGAAGTGAATGGACAGCTGCTCACCTTCGAGGCGCTCGGCGACGGGCTCTATCAGGATGTGGAGACCGGCAGCCGCTGGAACTTCTTCGGGG
>JBFJVD010000312.1:0-2947 GCA_041624375.1 Anaerolineales bacterium | reverse complement strand
GCTGATTTTCGCCGCAGTGCCTTTGTTGTGGCATACAGCTAATCGAGAAAGGGCTAGAATGCGGCTCGGTTCATACATCAAAAGAGTAATTGCGTATTCCAGTGATCTCGGCCATCCAGTCCAGTGCAAAGCGGCCACCTGATCGGAGCGCAGCGACGCTGGATCCTGTCAGGGAACAAGCAGGCTGTTCTACTTACGAGAATCTGTCCTCTGATGCAAGTCCGACAACTGCTTGCGCATCGATTCTCCTTTGAGTTCTATACGGTGCGCGTTGTGTATGAGACGGTCGAGAATGGCGTCGGCCAACGTCGGATCAGCCATCGCTTCATGCCAGGATGAGAGCGGCAACTGGCTCGTGGCAATCGTCGAGCGACGCTGGTGCCGGTCTTCAAGCAATTCGAGCACGTCGCGCTGCTGTAAGGCTGTCAGCCGCGCCAGGCCCCAATCATCGAGCACCAACACATCGACCTTCGAGAGCTGCTTCAACAGCTTGAGGTAGCGCCCGTCGCCGCGCGCCACCTCCAGATCTTCCAGCAGCCGCGACAGGCGGCGGTAGAGCGCCCCGAAGCCTTCCAAACACGCTTTGTGAGCCAACGCGCAGGCGATGAAGCTCTTGCCGACGCCCGTCGGACCGGTGATGACCACGTTGTGGTGCCGGCGCACCCAGTCGCACGCGGCCAGGTGTCGCATGAGTGGTTTGTCCAGTCCGCGCCCGGTGCGGTAATCAATGTCTTCGAGACAGGCCTGTTGCCGCAGCCCGGCGCGTCGGAGCCGGCTCTTGAGGCGACGGTCTTCACGGTCGGTCACTTCGCGGTCGACCAACAGGCCCAGCCTCTCCAAGAAGCTCAGCCGTTCGACGTCCGGGTTCTGCATCTGCTCGCGTAGAGCCTTCGTCATGCCCGTGAAGCGGAGCCGCTCGAGTTGGTCCAACGTAGGATGGGTTAGCATTCGTACCTCTGGTTTTGGTGGAGAACGTGGTGGGTGCCGAGGCTGTCTTCGCCGTAGTAGCCGGCACCTCGGATGTTGTCGTGTTCGATGGGAGCCTCAGCCGCTTCGGGCTCAGGCAAGGGCCGGCGGTCGAGGCCGTGCTTGAGGATCGAGGCGACGCTGCGGTAGCTCCGCGCCCCGATGGCCAGCGCCCGCCGGGCAGCGGCTTCGAGACGTTCGGCGCCGTGGGCTTCGCCCAGACGCAAGATGCCCAGACAGGCCCGGTAGCCCTGCTGGGGATGCGCCCTGGAGGCGATGATCTCCTCGACGAGTTCGGCTGTGGCCGGCCCGGTCTTGGCCGCCCAGCCCGTCAGGCGCTCCGGGGTCCAGTCGGCATAGTGGCGATGCGACGGGGGCATATGCGCCTTGACGGTCGTGTGACCACCCTTGCGCAGGCTCCGGGCATGCGAGGCGATACGCTTCCCCTTAAAGAAGCACTCAACGGTCGTCTCCGTACGGCGCACGTCGACTTGTTCGCGGACGTACCGGTGGGGCACGCTGTAATAATGGCCCTCGACCTCGACGTGGTAATCGATGCCCACGCGGGCCTTCTTCCACTCGGCATAGACGTAGGGTGTCGGAGGCAGCGGTCTGAGCACCGGTCGTTCGAGTAGTTCAAACAGGGACCGGCGGGAGCCATCGAGCTTGCGGAAGGGACGCTCGTTGAGACGCTCCAAAAGCGCGCCGATGGCCTCGTTGAGTTCGTCAAGCGAGAAGAAGCGGCGATGGCGCAGGGCCGCCAGAATCCAGCGTTCGACCAGCAGCACGCCGTTCTCGACCTTGGCTTTGTCACGTGGACGCCTGACCCGTGCCGGGATGATCGCCACGGCGTAGTGCGTGGCCAGATCCTGGTAGGTGGCGTTGAGATCGGGTTCATAGCGATGCGCCTTCACGACGCCGGTCTTGAGGTTATCCGGCACGACGATCTCGGGAGTGCCGCCGAAGAAGTGGAAGGCCCGCTCATGGGCGCCGATCCAGTCTTCTAGCTGTTGCGTCCAGGTGGCCTCAGCGTAGGTGTAGTTCGAGGCACCGAGCACAGCCACGAAGATCTGTGCTTCTCTGACCTCGCCCGTCTCCGGGTCGATGACCTCGGCGGTCTCTCCGGCGTAGTCGACGAAGAGCTTCTCGCCGGCGCGGTGTTCCTGGCGCATGACCAGATCAATCTTCTTACGCCAGGTGCGGTAGAGTTCACAGAACCAACTGTATTGATAGCCATCGGGGTGAAGGGCCTTGTACTCTTGCCACAAGAGCATCAGCGTTACGCTCTTGCGCTTGAGTTCGCGATGGACCTCAGCCCAGTCCGGCACGGGGCGCATACCGCCGGGCTGTATCTGCGCCGGCGGGTAGAGCAGCCGCTCCAGGGCATCCTCGTCGAGCCCGTCGGGCAGCGGCCAGGAAAGACCGGCAGCTTCGGCGCGGATGAGCGTCTTCGAGACGGTGTCTCGGCTGAGCGAGAGACAGGCAGCGATACGCCGCCGGCTCATCCGGGCCTGGTGAAAGAGGCGGAGTATGTCTTTGATCTTGCGCATGGATATCCGTTGAGCAGCCATCTGGACCTCCCTTTGTTGAGTAGGAAGGCACAGAGTAGGCCGGTGCCGGCAGAAAGTCTTGGGATATCCAGCGTCGCTGTTGGGGAAGTCGGCTACGAGGTCTCAGCCCCCTTGCGGTAGGAGGCGGCCGGCTCTTGCGGTGCGGCTCGAAAAGGGTGGCCGTTTTGCACCGGAATGGGTGGCCGACTTGGAACGGAACGGGGGGCCGGCTTGGAACGGAATGAGTGGCCGATTACGACCGGAATATGCAAGTAGGCGCTACTCTTCTGGTACAGGTACGTTGTTGAGACGCGACCAAGTGTAGTCGGCAACGTAGATGCCGAAGGGATTCACCAGGATGTCTTCTTCGGTCTCAGGCGATACAATACGGAGCGTGAAATATCCTTCGTACGCGCTGATCGTGTTCCCCT
>JBFJVD010000311.1:0-2978 GCA_041624375.1 Anaerolineales bacterium | reverse complement strand
GCATCGGGATACCGTCTCCGCAGCCAATGGGACGGCATTCCCGATGAGGCGTTCATGGTTGTTGTGTTCGATGACGCAGTGTTGCCTGAGGCTGGCGGCATAGCGCGATATCGAGATGAGTTCGACACAGCCATGTAGGCTGTGCCATGGTGCGCCGCTGCGCGGTCTAACAGGCGTTAGGAGCTGCCGGGCGCGGCGGGTGGCGTTGATACGAGCGCCCTGATAGATACGAGTAGATCCAGCGGAGGGGGCGCGCCTGGCCGGGTAGTCGCCCGCAGCTCAAACGCAGGGACGTTAGGCGGATCCCGAGCAACGATGTGTATCGCACGCCTGTGTACCATCCCAGCCGTGATCGTTCATGAATCCCTGCGTTCCTAGCCTGCCGCTGGACAACTCCCGCGCCGTGCCTCTTATCAGCGCGCTCTCTCACCCAAGGAGACCCATGATGCGCGGTAGCCTCTCAGCTCCCAGTGCAAGTCACTGGATCCGCTCCGGCTTTGTTACTCTTGCACTAGCCCTGGTCCCTGCTGCATGCGCGCCGAGCCCGCCACTGGTGGACATCGCAGCCGAGGAAGCCATCGTGCGACAGCGCACCCTCGCGTGGGCTGCGGCGGAGGCGACCAACAATGTGGACTCGACGCTGAGCTACATGTGGGAAGACGTGGTTATGCAGCCGCCCAATGTGCCGCAGGTCCAGGGCCATGAAGCCGCCCGAGAGCTCTATGAGTCCGTGCGGTTTGTCTCATTGGACATTGTTGGGCCGCTCACAGTCCGAGTCGCGTCGAGCGGTGATCTCGCGGCAGTCTGGGCAGACTTGACCTACGAACTCGAGCTCGTGGGACCAGGTAGGATGGTCGTTGACACCGCCAAGTTCGTGGCCGTGTGGGAGAAGCGAGACGGTGTATGGAAGGTTATCGAGAACACCTGGAACAGCAATCTAGCCCCAGCCATGCGCTGATCGTCCGCATGTGGAATCGTGCCGGGAAGATTCGCCTCCGGTGCGGGGCCGCCTAACACGCGTTAGATCGCAGGGGCATCTGAGCTGAGGAAAAGGCTATGAAGACCTGGTTACGAATCCAAGCCCGCTGGCACGTGGGGGTCACCCTAGCATTGGGCTGGTCGGCGGCTGGCCTGCAGGCCCAATCCCCGTCGGTCCCAGGTACGCTGGCTGCAGAGATCGACCGCCTGGTGGCGCCGTACGTGGCACGGCTGGACTTCATGGGAGTAGTTGGATTCCAGCGCGCCGGGACCGATGCGACGGTCCTCCCGTACGGCATGGCCAATGTCGAGCTCCGTGTGCCGCACACGTCTGAGAGCATCTTCCTCATCGGCTCATTGTCCAAGCAGTTCACCGCGGCTGCCGTTCTGTTGCTTGAGGAAGACGGGCTACTGTCCACAGCTGACCCGGTGGCTCGACACCTACCGGACTTCCCCCATGGTCGGCGCATCACCCTGGAACAGCTGCTGACCCACACGGCGGGGGTGGCAGACATCTTTTCCCTGGAGCTGTTCGGAAACACCGAGGGCCTAGCCGGCCAGTTCTGGGACGTCGTCGCGGCCCTTGGTGAGGCGGAACTGAATCATGATCCGGGCGCCACATTCCTCTACACCAACGGCGGTTACGCTCTCCTGGCCGCGATCATTGAGACGGTGTCTGGGCGGTCATACGGAGAGTTCCTCGAGGAACGCCTCTTCGAACCGCTCGGGATGGATGACACGGGCCATGACTCACCACGGGAAGCGATCCGCTACCGTGTGTCCGGCTACGACCCCTGGGGGCCAGAATCACTTGCGCCAGCTCCTCGTTGGTCAGAGGCATTCACGACCGGGTCCGGCTCCCTGTGGTCATCGGCCCGCGACCTGTTAAGCTGGTCGTCCGCCTTACACCAGGGTCGAGTCCTCGCCACAGCCTCGTATTCGAAGTTGACCCGAGACTACGGCTACGGCTACGGACTTGGCCTCAGCGTTTTTCAGCGGTTCGGCCGCGACGTCTTCGGTCACGACGGCCGCGTGGCTGGATTCTCTAGTGACCTTGCGTTCTACGTGCAGGACAGCCTCTCGGTCGTGATTCTCAGCAACGTGCAGTCGGTGGCCAGGGACGAGGTCCGCCGGGCCGTGGGCGCCGCGGTCCTCGATGAGGTTGTGCCCGAAGTGGCTGGGCGCGCGCTTGCACCCTCGTCCCCGGCGCTGCAGGAGCTGACCGGCACGTATTCGTTCGGACCGGGCTTTCAGGTAGCCATCTTCGAAGCGGACGGGCGCCTCATGGCGCGAGCCAATCAGGGCGGCGCTTCAGAGTTGGTGCCCCTCGAGGGCGGCGACTGGTTCTCACGCATGCTGTATACGACGGTCCGCTTCGAGGTGGCCAGCTCTGGTAGGGCGGGCCGCCTCATCTGGGGAGCCGGAGACCAAGCTCCAGTTGGGAGTCGGATCAACTAGACGTCCTTGCAGCACCACCTGTGCAGCGAGATGGCGCTGGTCCGTCTAACAAGCGCTTGCTGCTGACGCCGAAGGAGAGGTAGGTCAGCACTTCGCGCTTGTGTGCGGGCTGGCGGCGCAGCAGAATAGCGAGTCGTTAGGTGCACGGGGGCTTGAAGATGTTGGCAGGATATTTTCGAAAACGGCTTCCCCACTCGTGGCTTGGAGTGATTCTAAGTGCGAGTCTTATTGCTATTGTTAAGGCGTTGGGGGGGGGTCATGTTGCGTTTTCAGTCTCCCGATTGCGAAATGACCCTTGGAGAGGGCCTGGGCGAGCTCTACGGCAGCCGTGATGATCTCGTAACCGGTCGTGGCACCTCGGATCCGGCTCGGAAGTTCTTCCGGTGCCATGATGTAGCCCACGTGGTGTTCGGCTGCAGCACGACTCTCACCAACGAGGCGATGGTGAAGATGTGGAGCTTCTTCGGCACGACCGCCGGCCTTTCCCTCGTTCGAGACTATCGATCTCCCGAATCCAAAGAGATCTATGAGCGGATCAAGTG
>JBFJVD010000310.1:0-3006 GCA_041624375.1 Anaerolineales bacterium | reverse complement strand
CCACCCGCGAGTGTCGTGAAACCATCGCCGATCGTAGCCGTGGCGTCATCGAACACATTCAGTGTGTCGATGATATAGTCCTGGCCGCCGCCCTTTGCGCTCTTCACATAGAACTCGAAGGAATTCGCCAGCGCGCCCGGTCCAGGCGGGATCGGGCCACCGTCGACATCGATGTCGATCACGACGCTCTCAGTGTTCTCACTGATCTCAAAGACCCAGTCGTAGGTCTCGCCCGGGGCGAGCGTCACCGTCTGGCTTACCGTTGACTGATTGCCGCGCAAGACGGTCGGCTTGAGCTGCCCCACCGAATCGTGGCGGAGCCCGTTGTTCACCTTGCCGCTCATCACCAGCGCCAGCGAGTTGGCCACGTTCAGGTAGCCGTGGCCCTGAGCCAGTGGGCTCCAGTCGCCGAAGGGCACGGCGCCGTCCATGAGGGCGTTACGCAAAGCGCGCGGGCCGATCGAAGGATCGTTGTTCTCTGCCCAGGCGTTGAGCAGCGCGGCTCCGCCGGCTATCGTGGGGGTGGCAAAGGACGTGCCAGACGCCCATCCAAGCCCTTGGCCGGGGAAGAGTGAGAAGTTCGCCACGCCCGCGGCACTGAGGTCCGGACCGGCCCGGCCATCGCCGAGCGGACCGCGTGAACTGAAGTCCGCCACGCGGAACTCATCGGTCGGGTACATCGCCAGGCCCTGTCCAGGGCCAAAGACAGCGTCCCAGAAGATCCGGGAGTGGACCGGATCGGCCACAGCGCCGGCTGTCAGCGCACTGAAGGCTGTACCGGGCCTGGCGACAGAACCCGGCGCAGGGCCTTCATTTCCTGCGGCCGCAACCACAACCATGCCGGCGTCCGTCGCCGCGTCGACAAGCATCTCGTTGAGTGTGTGCCCGTCGTAGAGCGAGGCGCCGCCCAGGCTCATGTTGACCACATCGATGTCGAACCCGTCTAGCTTCTCGCTGATCACATGGTCAAGCGCCTGATTGATGATCGAGGTGGGAACTCCCGCGCCGGTGTGCGGGAAGGTCTTCACCGCGTAGATCTGTGCCTCGGGCGCGATGCCGAGCAGCGGGATCAAGAAGAATCCACCACCGAGATCGATCTTCGCCTCGGGCGGAAGGTGGGTCTCGAAGAGACCTCCCAGCACATCGACCAGAGCACATCCATTGCCTGTGGCTGCGACGCCACCAACGAATGTGCCGTGATAGTGATTCGTGACGAGAGTCGATCCTTCAAACGGCGTGCCAACATCCGGCGAGAAGTCTGGGCCAGCGATCACCCGCCCAGACAAACAGACATGGCTGGCGTCGGTACCGGTGTCGATCACGGCGATGATGCTGTCTGCGCCAAAGCCGGTCTCAGCCCATGTGTCCTGCGCGCCGGTCACATCGCTCAGGTAGCTGAAGTAGTTCTCCGGCAGATCCCCGAAGCGCTCGGCCACGCCGGCCGCATCTAGGAGCTCCATCCCATTGCCAGCCGGGTCGAAGACTGTAGGTGCCAGCCCGCCTTCGGGCGTCGGGGGGAGCTGGACGATTAGGTCCTTCTCCACCTGGTCGACCCCCTTCAGCGCCAGCAGATCGGCGAATCGATCGGCCGGGACGCTGGCGGCGACGGCGTCCGCATTGGCGTACTGGATCGTCACCTCACCGCCGAGTGCCTCGATGCCGGCGATCACGCCAGCGTATGGCTTAGCGGTGTGGACGATCACGCCAATCATCGAGGCGCCATCCTGCTGCGCTGTCGCCGGCAAGTAGCCGCCGAACATCAGCGATAGGATGATCAGCCCCGCAAATAATCTCTTACGCATTCTATTCCTCCGGTGGGTTGTGTTTGGTTTCATTGGATTCCGTCCACCGCCATCTACGCGCGGCAGGACATGCGGTTGATCTCAGCCCGATGGGGCCCTCCTTTCAAGTCTCTCCACATCGTTTCGAACTCGGATTGCAGGTGCCCTGAGGGCGCCGGAGAGCCAGCTTGCGCTCTCCGGCGCCTCCTCATGGCTCATAGCAAGAGGGTCGTTTGTCTCTTAGAAGCTGATTCTGCCCCTATCGACCCACTGCCAGGGCCCAGGCCGGTCGTTGACACTCAGCCGAGGCAGCGACCAGGGTTCAGCTTCACCTGCAACTCGCTTTAATCTGCGTCGAGATCGAGCAGCACAAGAAGCGGCTCGTGATCGCTCCCGACGGTGTCATCTACCCGGGGGAAGTCCACGTTGACATGGACGATGTCAAACGAGGCCCCAGGAACCAAATTGTCGCTGATGAGCAGGTGATCCAGCACCTGCGAGTTGCCTTCGAAGTTGAAGGTGTACACGTTGTCATCGGTGAGAGTGTCAATCAGGTTGTTGAGCACCCCATCCGCTCCAGGCAGGATATCCGTCAGATCGTTCGTGAACTCCATCGTGTTGAGGTCGCCCAGAACGATCACCCGCCCGGCTTTGCTGGCATGCGTATCATTGCCGCGTCCGGCGGCGATCAACATGTCCACCACTTCATTGAGGGCGGTCATCTGGGCCTCGCGCTCAGCTTCGCCCGCCTGCACGAACGGCTGAGGACCGCCGAAGACCGGCGTCGAGCCAAAGCGAGAGGTCAGGTGATTGTTGATGACCGTGAACTCTTTGCCACGGAACTTGAAGGTGGCCATCAGAGGATCACGCGTGCCGTCGAATGCATTCGGGTTGCTGACACCCATATCCGCCAGCACAGCCGGAGTCAACGAGACAAATTCGACCAGCTTAACCCGGTCCGGGTTGTACAGGAAGGCGTTGCGGATGTTGCCGCCCGGAACGCCGCCGGAGGTGCCATCTGGCGGCGCCACGTCAAAGAAGGCATACGTCGGACCACCGGCAGCGACGATGGCGTCCACCAGTGCCTGCAGTGTCTGGCTGGCGTCGGTCGTGCCGTCGTCGGTCGTGCCGTTGTTGTCCTGGATCTCCTGCAGGGCGATCACATCTGGGCTGCCCAGGTTGTTCACGATGTGGGAGGCCAGCGTCGCGCGCTGGTTGTCGTCCT
>JBFJVD010000309.1:0-3009 GCA_041624375.1 Anaerolineales bacterium | reverse complement strand
TCCCCGCCGTTGTTCTCATCGAGCCCCGCATTCACAAAGATGCGCGCGGCTTCTTTATGGAGACCTTTCAAGCCTGGCGCTTCGCCGAGCACGGCCTGCCCGAACGCTTCGTACAGGCCAATCATGCCGGCTCGAAAGGGAATGTGTTGCGCGGCATGCACTATCAAATCCAGCAAGCACAGGGGAAACTGATCCAGGTTGTGGCCGGCGAGGTCTTCGACGTCGCAGTCGACTTGCGCCGGAATTCCCCGACCTTTGGCGACTGGGTGGGCGAGCGCCTTAGCGCCGACAGGCGTCAGCTGCTCTGGATCCCGCCAGGATTCGCCCACGGCTACTACATGCTGAGCGACTGGGCCGAGATCACCTATCTAACCACCCAGCCTTACGCCCCGCAGTGGGACCGGACGCTGCTCTGGTCTGACACGACGGTTGGGATCGAATGGCCGATCCCGGAAGGCGTCAAACCGATCCTCTCTGAAAAGGACCGCAGCGGTACACCGCTCGATCAAGCCGAAACCTACGACGATTAATGGACACTGGAGGTCGATGAACAACGTACTGGTAACCGGTGGAGCCGGATTTATCGGCTCGAATTTTGTGCGCCACCTGCTTCGGGAGACTGACGAGCTGCGGGTGGTCAACCTGGACTTGCTGACCTACGCCGGCAGCCTCGAAAACCTGCGCGCGCTCCCCCATGCAGAGCGTCACACCCTTGTGCAGGGCGATATCGGCGACCGGGCACTGGTTGACCGCATCCTTCGGGAGGAGCAGATCGATACCATCGCGCACTTCGCGGCCGAGTCGCATGTCGACCGATCGATTCTCGGCCCGTCTGCGTTCATGCAAACCAACATCTTCGGCACCTTCACCCTGCTGGAAGCTGCCCGGCAATTCTGGCTGGGCAACGGCCTCGCAGCTGAAGGGCCGGTGCGTTTTCACCACATCTCGACCGATGAGGTCTACGGCTCGCTGGGACCCGAAGACCCCGCCTTTTCGGAGACCACGGCGTATGCGCCCAACTCACCCTACGCCGCTTCAAAGGCCTCCAGCGATCACCTGGTGCGGGCCTATGCGCACACTTACGGGCTGCCGGTTACGATCAGCAACTGCTCAAACAATTACGGACCGTACCAATTTCCTGAGAAACTGATCCCTTTGATCATCCTCAATGCACTCCAGGGCAAACCGCTGCCGATCTATGGCGACGGCCGGCAAGTGCGCGATTGGCTTCACGTCGAGGATCACTGTGCTGCAATCCTGGAGATCCTTCGGCGGGGCGATCCGGGCGAAACCTACAACATCGGCGGCGATAACCAGCCGACCAATCTGGAGGTGGTCCAGCTGCTCTGCGAAATCCTGGATCAGCTGGTTCCCGACTCTGCCTTCCGGCCTCACACCGCCTTGATTACTATGGTCACCGACCGGCCGGGGCACGACCGCCGCTATGCAATGGATACAAGCAAGATCAAGCGGGCGCTTGGGTGGTCCCCGCAGTGGAATCTGGAGCAAGGCCTGCGATCCACAGTCGAATGGTACCTAGCGAATCCGGATTGGGTCGAGGCCGTTCGGCAACGTCCGTCCTATCAAGAGTGGCTCGAGGCGAACTACGCCGCTCGGGAAGGCGGTCGTTCATGAAAGGGATCATTCTCGCCGGCGGACACGGCACTCGGCTCCACCCGCTGACGCTAGGTCTCAGCAAGCAGCTGCTGCCGCTTTATGACAAGCCGATGCTCTACTACCCCCTTTCGATGCTCATGCTGGCCGGCATTCGTGAGATCCTGGTCATCAGCACACCAGCCCACCTGCCCATCTTTCGGGCCATGCTGGCGGACGGCTCGCAGTGGGGATTGAAATTCAGCTACGCCCCGCAGCCTGAACCGCGCGGGTTGGCGGACGCATTTCTGGTGGGCCGCGAGTTCATCCAGGAGGACTCGGTATGCCTCATCCTGGGCGACAACATCTTCTATGGGCACGGCCTGCCCGACGAATTGCGGCAAGCCTCGAGCCTGACGGAAGGAGCGCTGATCTTCGCCTACCCCGTCCGCGACCCTGAACGCTACGGCGTGGTTGAGTTCGATGCCCATGGCAACGTCTTGAGCATCGAGGAGAAGCCGATCCGGCCCCGCTCCCACTTCGCCATTCCCGGGATGTACTTCTTTGACCGCCAGGTGGTTTCCATCGCCGAGGGCCTGGCCCCTTCCGCGCGTGGCGAGCTTGAAATCACGGACGTCCACCTCGCCTACCTCCAGCGCGAGCAGCTGCGGGTGCAGGTCCTGGGGCGCGGCTACGCCTGGCTCGATGCCGGCACCCATGAGTCGCTGATGCAGGCGGCCAGCTTTGTCCAGGCCGTGCAGGAGCGCCAGGGATTAATGATCTCGTGCCCCGAAGAAATCGCCTATCGGATGGGCTACATCGACGCCGCCCAACTCCAGGCACAGGCCGAGACGATGGGGGACAACCGCTACCGCGCCTACTTGCTCCGCCTGCTCCAAGAAGATCCCTTCCCGACCTTTCGCCGGCCTTGATGCGCTTCCTTCTGATCGGCAACAAAGGACAACTCGGATGGGAGCTTGAGCGGGCGCTCGCGCCGCTGGGAGATGTGCGGGCGTTCGACCAGCCGGAGATCGAGCTCACGGATGGCGCCTCGCTCAACGCACTGGTGCGAGAGGAGCAGCCCGACATCCTCGTCAACGCGGCTGCCTATACGGCGGTCGACAACGCCGAATCGGATATGGAGACCGCAGAGCTGGTGAACGCGGTCGCGCCGGGAATCATGGCCGACGCCTGTCGGGCGCTGGGTGCCCTCTTCGTTCACTATTCAACGGATTTCGTCTTTGACGGCGAAAAAGGCGCGCCGTACATGGAATCCGACGCCCCGAATCCGCTCAATGCCTATGGGCGCACCAAACTGGAAGGGGAACAGAACGTCACCGCAGCAGGCGGGCGTGCGTTGATCCTGCGAACGAGCTGGGTCTACAGCCTGCGCCGGCCGAGCTTCGTGACAAAGGT
>JBFJVD010000308.1:0-3030 GCA_041624375.1 Anaerolineales bacterium | reverse complement strand
GCTTTCGGTCGATCACCTCTTCAACGGCCTTGACCTGATTGGAAAAGGCCTGCAGCGGCGCCAGGGGCTCACGCGGGTCTTTGAAGCGTCGATCGACAATCCCTTGCAGCACATTCTTGAGCGGGGTAAACGTCGAGACAAGAAGCAGTGTCGTCAGAACGACGGCGCCGTCGGAGGGAGTTCCCGTCAGCGCAACAAAGGCGCGCTGGAGGACACTGATGGAGGCGGAGTACAGGCCGGCCAAGACCCCGGTGAGCGGCACGTAGACGAGCGTGCGGTTGATGAGCAGGTCGATTTCCCACAAGCGGTAGCGCAGGATGGCGACCCCGACGGCTGCAGGCAAAGCAATCGAGAGCGGGATTCCGATCAGGAAAGTGAGGCCCTGGTTCCCGAGACTCCCGCCGAATGCGGTGAACTCCATGATCAGGAGACCGAAAATGATGATGCCTGCTGCGAACGCGACCCATTTGATTTGCTTGCTTTCAATGGGACCGGCCTGACGATAGCGGACGAAGAGCGAAATGACGGAGGCCAGGCCGCAAGCCATCAGCAGCGGGAAGACAAACGGGGCCATGAGCTGCGTTAGGCCCTCGCTCGGTGGGATCTGGATGGGCCGTTCAATTAGGGGCGCGCCACGGTACGGCCAAAGGTGAAGCGATTGCGGAATGAACAGGATCATCGGCAGCGCGCAGGCCCACCCGAGAAGCCGCCAGCGGCGAGACGGCAGGCGTCCCGTCGGGTAGAGGAGAAGGGCGTAGGTCAGGAGTAGATTGGCGCCGGGGAACCATCCGACGGCGCCCACCCAGGACATGAACGCACCCAGCGGCAGTGCACCGGGCGAGGTCCGCAGGGCGTACACTGCGTATTGACCCGCAAAGCTTGTGATGCCCTGAGAAAATCCAATCGCGCAGAAGATCCAGCCCAACGGGTTTCTGGGTCGCCAGACTGCGATCAGGACCCCAACGGAGGTCAGTGAGAGGGCAAAAACCCAGCCCGAATCGGACAGGATCATTGGCGGGGTTTCCCCGCTCAGACCTCCCAACACCACGGCGCCCAGTCCAGCCATGGTATTCACCACTCCTATCCCAACCGCAGCCCAAAGCAGGAAGCCCCTCTTCATCCGAGCGATCTCCTTTACGGTATCCATTCACCTTTCGGCGCCTGGCCCGCACATCGAATTCACCCAGCAGCGAATCCGCCGACGGGACCTCAAAAGCGGTCATGAAGCGACGGCTGAGCCGCAAGACTAGGAATCCGGCTTTACCAGTCCCTGCTGGTAGGCCTGCAGAATGGCCTGGCTGCGGTAATTGACCTGGAGTTTGGAGAAGATGTTGGAGATATGGTTGCCGACCGTCTTCTCACTGATCACAAGGTGTTCGGCGATCTCCCGATTGCGCAGCCCCTGCGCGATTAATCGCAGCACCTCCAGTTCGCGTGGGGTCAGGCGAGCAAAGATGGGCGGCAGGTCGGAAGGCTTCTGGGCCGCAGCTGCGCTCTCGGCTGACCGAGGTGTGAAGCTCTGAATGACACGGCGGGCAACCGAAGGTCCGAGCAGCACATCGCCGCGCGCGACGGCGCGAATGGTGCGCAGGAGCGAGGCGCGATCGGCGGACTTCAGGACATAGCCGCGTGCGCCCGCCTGCAGCGCCGCGAACACCGACTCATCATCCTCGAACATCGTCAACATCACGATGCCAATATGCGGGCTCTGTTCGACAATTGCCCGGGTCGCCTCAATCCCGCTCTGTCCCGACATCTGGATGTCCATCAGGACAACGTCCGGAAGTAGCTCGCCCGCCAGACGAATCGCTTCGGGGGCTTCGTCCGCTTCCCCCACCAGTTCGATATCTTCCGCCTTCTCGATCAGGCTGGCGATTCCCTCACGGAACAGGGTGTGATCATCGACCAACAGGAGGCGGATCGGCTCTTTGGCCTCCTCAGTCGTCATCGGGCACCTTTCCGTCGCGAAGTGGGATGTGCACGTTGATCGCCTTCCTATCGCCGACCTTGTTGGCGAAAGGCGACTCGATCTTTCTGGCCAACGTCCTTTGACTTCACGGCATCCGATGAGATCTGGCTCATGAGATGGCCGCTTGAGCCATTTTCGCGCAGAACTGCCGACAGGCCAGCAATGGTCGTCGCTAACACAACGAGCAGCCGTCCAGAAGGCGTGAGACCCATAAGGCCAGCCGCGTCACAGCCTGGACCCAAAAAGCAGCCTCCAGGATTCGCTGGCCGGGAGCTACCCTCCGAACGCCGCCGCCTCCGCAATCTCAAGTGTAGGCTGTGGTTTCGGCTCCCGTCGGAAGAGGAAGATCCCTGTGGCGACCATCCAGACAACCATCCCAAGCCAGCTGCCAACCTGAACGATATCAACCGCCAACCTTATCGGCTCGTAGAATCCGAACGCTGGTGGATATACGGTGAGGAGATAGAGGATGCCGGCGACGAGACCAACGCGTCCCATCCATTTCGGAAAGACCCCCGAGCGCAAGACCGCCCATGAGGCCAGTGCAACCCACAGGCTATTAAGGATCACGACCCCACCCATGAAGGCGCTTGCACTTGCCTGAAGTGCGGCTGCAGTGGCGAGCGGTGATTCGGGCTCATAGGTGGTCATCTGCAAGGCAGCGCGCCCGAAACTGGAGGCCATCGTCTCGAGTGTGACGGCGCCGATAAGGGAGCCGAACGCCAGGTCGAGCAATCCATGATCTTCTCCAATGTTTCTCAAGGCGCTCTTCAATCCCGCCCCGTGGACCAGCCGTCCGAAGATGGTCAGGAGAAGAATAGTGATTCCTGCTCCCAGGGCTGCCTCGTGCGCAGCGTAGTATTCCGCCAGTTCCGCGAGCGTGCTTCCTGGAAGCGGAGCTTCCCGATAGAAGGCTATCAAGACCGGCATTTCAAACAGGAAGATGATCGCCCCGAGCAGCGTCATGCGATTCCTTTTCATCGATGGCCGTTGGTCCATCTCTCGCCTCACCTTCTCCGTGCGCCTCAGCGCCTGTTTAGTGACTCTAAGATACGGATCTG
>JBFJVD010000307.1:0-3073 GCA_041624375.1 Anaerolineales bacterium | reverse complement strand
TCTTCGATCCGCAGGATGAACTGGCCGCCGGTCTGGCGGGCGATCAGGTAGTCGTACAGCGCCGTGCGGGCGCCGCCGATGTGAAACCGACCGGTCGGGGAGGGGGCGAAGCGCACGCGGACCGGGGACGGTTGAGTCATTCGTGCTCCTTAGGTGGGGCGAGCCCCTTGCTAGAGTTCGATGCGCTTGTGACGAAGAATCACGCTCTCCACCAGACCGATTCCAAGCAGGCTCGAGAGCAGGGAGGAGCCGCCGTAGCTGAAGAACGGGAGTGGAAGTCCGGAGACCGGCAGCAAGTTCATATTCATGCCGATGTTGAACGCGCCCTGGAACAGGAGGAGCAGGGCGACGCCATAACAAATGAGGGCGCCGAACCGATCGCGCGCGATGCGGGCGGCGCGCAGACATCGGTAGATAACAAACAACAGCAGGACGATCAGCAGGAGCGCGCCGATGAAGCCAAATTCCTCGGCAAGCGAGGAGAAGATGAAGTCGGTGTGGCGCACTTTGAGGAAGCGCAACTGCACCTGCGTGCCATACCCATAGCCTTTGCCAACCCAGCCACCGGAACCGATCGAGATCAATGCCTGGTTCACGTTGTAGGTGGCGCCGAAGCTCGCATCTGGGTCGGGGAAGAGGAAAGTGATCACGCGCGCCTTCTGATAGTCGGCCAGTAGCGGCCAGGCCACGAGCGGCATCACGATGGCCGAGCCCGCCAGGGCCGCCAGGTGTTTCAGCTGAGCGCCCGAAGCCCACACCAGCGCCGCCCAAATGACGGCGAACACAATGGACGTGCTCAGGTCTGGTTGGGTGAACACAAGGTAGATGGGTACACCAACAATCAGGAGACTGCGGAGCAAGATCCCGGCGCGGTGCATGTCGTCTTGATGGCGGGCCATGTAATCGGCAAGTACCAGGATCATCAAGATCTTGGCGAGTTCGGAAGGCTGGATCAAGACGATGCCGACATTGAACCAGCGTGCCGAGCCGAAGCCGGCCACACCGGCGAGGCTGATCAGCCCGAGCGCAGCAATGACGATGAGGTAGATCGGCCTGGCGAGCGCGGCCCAGATCCGGTAGTCGATGGCCGCCGTCAGCAGCAGAACCACGAATCCGAGCAAAGCGTAGATTGCCTGTCGTGGCACCAGCTCGAACAGGTTTTCATTGCCGCCGATCGCGGAGCGAATCATGGCGACGCCGGCGATCGTCAGAACACTGACCGCCGCCAGGAGCCAGACGTCGAAATGACGCCAGATGCGCGTCTGCTGCGTGACCATGGTGGGAGGCTACCTGCGCCGTCGGGCCCGTTCGGAGGCGAGCGGGATGTCGGCGACCAGGCGCTGCTGATTGCGGTCGCTGGTCAGGGAGATTTCAACCGCCCGTCGATCGATCTCAACATACCGCGAGAGCAGCTCGATCATCTCGTCTTTGAGTTCTTCCAGCCGGCCGGGGGAAAGATCGGCTCGATCGTGGATCAGTACCAGCTGGAGGCGCTCTTTGGCCGTCGTAGCGCTCTTCCGCTCGCCGCGAAACAGGTTGCTCAGGAAGCTCATTCTTGGCCTCCAACCAGGCGGGAGATCCGTCCGAAAAACCCATCCCGCTGCTCAAGCGGTTCGAAGGGCACTTCTTCTCCATTCAGCCGGCGGGCGATATCCCGAAACGCCCGGCCGGCCCGGCTGCGTTGGTCCAGGGCCGCCGGCGAACCCTGGTTGGATGCCGTGATCACCGACTCATCTTCAGGGACGATGCCGATCAGTTCGATCGCCAGGATATCGAGGATATCTTCGGTGGCCAGCATCTCCCCGCGCCGCACCATTTCCGGCTTGACACGGTTGACGATGAGCCGACCGGGACCCTTTTCTTCGGCTTCGATCAGGCCGATAATCCGGTCGGCATCGCGCACGGAAGAGACCTCGGGGTTGGTCACAATCAAGACATGGTCCGCTGGCGCGATGGCGTTGCGAAACCCTCGTTCGATCCCCGCCGGCGAGTCGATCAGCACCCAGTCGAACTCTCCCCGTAGCTCATCTCCAAGTCGAACCATATCCTGCGGGGAGACTGCGGTCTTGTCGCGGGTCTGGGCAGCCGGGAGCAGGAAGAGGTTGGAGAGGCGCTTGTCGCGGATCATGGCCTGGCGTAACCGGCAGCGACCTTCGACAACATCCACCAGGTCGTACACGATCCGGTTTTCGAGCCCCATGATGACGTCAAGATTTCGGAGTCCGATGTCGGCGTCAATGCAGACGACTCGCAGACCGGGCTCGGCGAGCGCCACTCCGATGTTCGCCGTTGCGGTCGTCTTGCCGACGCCCCCCTTGCCGGAGGTGATGGTCACGATCTTGGCGCTCATTCAAGCCTCCCGCGGCCGAGCTAGCGGCGCGCGTTGATGTTCCACCCTTCTGCGATCAACTGCCCATTGCGGATCAAGGCCACCTCTGGCTGGGGTGAGTCGCCGCTTTCCGGCGACGTGGCGATATGGCTGGCGATTCGTAGCTGAGTGGGCACAAGGTGAAGCGCGCAGACGAACGCGCCTTCGTCGCCGGTTGCGCCCGCGTGGACCACCCCGCGCAGCCGGCCCCAAACAATAATGTGCCCTCCCGCGATGATCTCAGCTCCAGGGTTGACATCGCCAAGCACCACAACATGTCCGGGATGGCGTACCGAGTTTCCCGATCGAAGTGTCCGCTGTACGAGGATGGCATCATCCCCGGTGACTTCGGTATCAAAAGGGACGTCGTCGTCTTCGGCCGCCCGGACCGGCTTTGGGATCTCGAGCGCCAAGCCCAGATCGGCCGCCGCCGACCGGGTCTCTTCCGAGGCGGTGAGTACAGCCCACAGCGTGACCTCTCGCTCGGCCAGGTCCTCGCGCAGCCGGCCCAGCTCGACCGGGCGCAGCGGCCGGCCGCCGATCTCGAGCACCAGGCGCGCACCCCGAAAGAAGTCGGATTGGTCCTCGATCGTTTGCAGGAGCGACTCCAGGACTTCGGGTCCCTCCTCCTCTGGGATCGAGATCTGCAGGGCGTCCCGGATCCGCCATATCGATGGCATTATCGTCCAGCAACACCATGTTGAC
>JBFJVD010000306.1:0-3095 GCA_041624375.1 Anaerolineales bacterium | reverse complement strand
TTTCGACCGGGGCTACCGGATTCGCCGCCATCCAAGCCATAGGGCGCGCTGCGCCGCCGGTCAGTGAGCAAGCTGACTGTGGCCGGCGCAAGCAGCTCGATCTCACGGATCACACCATCGCCGCCCGGCTGCCGGCCTGCCCCGCCGGACCCCCGCCGGATCGCGTAGCGCTGAACGCGCAGCGGGTAGGTGAACTCGAGCGCCTCGACCGGCGTGTTGAGCGTGTTGGTCATGTGGGTGTGGATCGCGCTGGCGCCCGCGCGGCGGGGATGACCGCCGGCGCCGCCGGCGATCGTTTCGTAATAGGTGTATGGCTCGCCAGTCTCGGGGTGATAGCCACCGATGGTGACGTTGTTCATGGTGCCCTGGCTTGCAGCCGGGATCCTCCCGGGCGCCGCCGAGCTGAGCGCTCGCAGAAGCACATCCACGATCCGCTGAGAGGTTTCGACATTGCCGGCGGCAACCGCCGCCGGCGGCTCCGCATTCAGGACGCTGCCGGCCGGCGCATGGATCGTGATCGGCCTGAGGCAGCCGCTATTAAAGGGCACCTCCGCCCCGATGAGCGACCGAAAGACGTACATCACCGCCGAGACCGTAATGGCATAGACTGCGTTCACCCCGCCCCGACGCTGCGCTGAGCTGCCAGCGAAGTCAACCACCGCGTGGTCTCCCTGGATCTCAACCGCCACCTGAAGCAGAACGGGCGAGGGATCAACGCCGTCGTCATCCAGCACATCCTCAGCCGCGTACCGTCCTTCCGGCAGATTGGCGATCTGTGTGCGAGTCGCTCGTTCCGCGTATCCGATCAGCTCCGCCATCCAAGTGAAGAGTGGGGCCCGCCCCACAGGATCCACAAGCGCCTGCAGGCGCTGAACCCCCCGATGGTTGGCTGCCAGCTGGGCGCGCAGGTCGCCCTCGCGCTCGGCGGGCGTGCGAACGTTGGCCAGGATCAAGCGGAGCAAATCTACGTTCATCTTGCCCGCCTCGAGGAGCTTAACGGGCGGCACGATGAGCCCTTCCTGGTAAATTTCAGTCGCCAGGGACATGGACCCCGGCGCCTGTCCGCCGACATCCGCATGGTGTGCCCGGCTGGCGACAAAACCCAGCAACGTATCACCCTCCGGGATAAAGACCGGACTGACAATCGTCATATCGGGCAGATGGGTGCCGCCCCGGTAGGGATCGTTCAGGAGAACCGCATCTCCCGGCGCGAAGTTGTGCGTCTCGATGCAAGCCCGCACCGAGAGCGGCATCGCGCCGAGGTGAACGGGGATGTGCGCGGCCTGGGCGACCATTTCACCCGCCGCATCGAACAATGCGCAGGAGAAATCGCGCCGCTCCTTGATGTTCGGTGAGTACGAGGATCGGCGCAGGATGGCGCCCATCTCGTCCGGGATCGAAGCGAAGAGATGCTTGAAGATCTCCAGCCGGATGGGGTCGGGCGCGGCGGCGGTCGATATCATCCTGCGACCTCGATCAAGAGATTGCCGTTCGAGTCCACCCGACACTCATCTCCCGGCTCCAGTAAGGCCAGCGTGTCGGGCAAGAGGACGAGGGCCGGACCCGAGAACATGGCGCCGGGGATGAGTTCACGCTCAGTATGGAGCGGAGCGTCCTGCAGCCCAGTCGAGAAGACCACGCGTCGTGTGGACGAAGAAAGGTCATTGGATCCGCGACGGCCGGCCTCCGGCCCAGACAAGTTGAGCGCCGGCGGCTCGGCCTCCGCGCGCAAACGGAGGTTGACAATTTCGATCGGCCGGTCCTCCAGCTTGTAGCCATAGGCCTGTTCGTGGCTTTCGTGAAATTGGGCGACGTACTCGCTTGAGAATGGAACCGGGAGCTCGTACG
This sequence comes from Anaerolineales bacterium, assembly GCA_041624375.1. Lineage (GTDB taxonomy): Bacteria > Chloroflexota > Anaerolineae > Anaerolineales > E44-bin32 > JBFJVD01. The sequence continues at coordinate 1,247 of JBFJVD010000306.1, read as the reverse complement.
ATTGGCCCTGGTAGCGGATATCGAGGCTCTCCCTGAGCAGTAGTGACTCGGGGGTGAACCCCTGCCGGGCCATATCCCGGCGCGCCTGCTCCTTCATGTCCGCGAAGCGAGACGAGAGCGCCTCCGTTTCAGAGTCTCCAGGAAGCATCGCAGTCTGGACCCAGTCACGGACGACCTCCGCCACCAGCAATCCATAGGCGGACAGCGTGGAAGCTCCATAAGGGACCAGGACTCGAGGGACGCCAAGGGACCTGGCAAGTGCACTCGCGTGGAGACCGCCTGCGCCGCCGAAACAAACGAGCGTGAAATCCTCGGGGAGGTAACCCCGGTCCACGGAGACCACCCGCAGCGCACGCGCCATCTGCACATTGACGACATCGATGACGCCGAGCGCGGCGCGCACAGCCGGACGCAAACCATCCGTACCGCGAATCCCTGCTTCGGCGGCCAGCTGCTGCATTCCCGCTTCGGCCGCAGCCGTATCCAGGCGGAGATCCCCCGCGTCGAACGCCGCTGGAATGAGACGGCCGAGGACCAGATTGGCATCGGTAACGGTCGGTTCTTTGCCGCCGCGCCCGTAGCAGATGGGGCCTGGCTCGGCGCCGGCGCTGCGAGGGCCCACACGCAGGGCCCCACCCGAATCCATGGTGGCGATGGATCCGCCGCCCGCACCAACCGTGTGAAGGTCCACCATGGGCAGGGAGATGGGGAGACCCCCAATCGACGCCTCACGCGTCAGGCGGAGTGAGCCATCGCTCAGCGAGACATCGGTCGAGGTCCCGCCCATGTCAAACGTCAGAATGCGCTCAAAGCCAGCCTCTTGGGCGATCCGTCGCGCCCCGACGACGCCGGCCGCCGGTCCGGACAGGATCGTGCGCGCCGGGATCGCGTGTGCCTCCTCAAGCTCCAGGCTGCCGCCGTTCGACTGCATCACGCGCCAGGCTGCCCCAGGCGCGGACTCCGCCAGCTGGGAAAGATAGCGCTCCATCAGGGGCAGAACGTAGGCGTTGAGCGTGGTCGTGCTGGCGCGCTCGAACTCCCTGAATTCCGGCAGGACCTCGGTCGAGAGCGAAACCGGAAGGCCGTGCGCCCGCAGGCGGTCCCCGATCCACCGCTCATGCTCTGGCTTCAGAAAGGAGAACAGCAAACAGACGGAGACCGACTCCGGAGAGGCCGCGAGCAACTCCGCGACGAGGCGGTCCAGTGAGCCGTCCTCGAGCGGCTGCAGGACCTCACCCGTGGCGGCG
>JBFJVD010000305.1:0-3115 GCA_041624375.1 Anaerolineales bacterium | reverse complement strand
TGGACGCAGGTCGTCGAGACCGCCGAGCGCATCGCGCGCCGGGTGCGTGAAGAGACCGGCCTGCGCACCGCGCTGCACCACCATTCGGCCGGCTTCATCGAGACCCCTTGGGAAGTCGAGACCTTCCTTGGCCTGACCCCGCCCGATGCCATCGGGCTGTGCCTCGACACCGGGCACTACCGCTTCGGCGGCGGCGATCCGGTGACTGCCATCGAATCGTTCTCCGATCGAATCTGGCACGTTCACCTCAAGGACTGTGACCCTGCCATTGCCGCTCGCTCACGAACCGAAGGTTGGGATTACTTCACCGCCGTCGAACACGGCCTGTTCTGTGAGCTCGGTCAGGGCGATGTCGATCTTCCGGCTGTGGTGTCGGGGCTTCAGGAACACGACTACGACGGCTGGGCGGTGGTGGAGCAGGACATCCTGCCGGGCATGGGCACGCCAAAGGAGAGCGCCCAGCGCAACCGGGCTTACCTCGACCAGCTGGGGCTCTGAGCCTGGCTCCCAGCTCTGAAAAGGTCGGAAACAGGAGGCTACAGACGCCCATGCACGCCAAGGACGTGATCCGAGTGGGGCTGATCGGCGCCGGCCGGATCGGCCAGCTGCACGCCGACAACGTCGCCGCCCGTCTCCCGGAATTCAAGCTGGCCGCCGTCGCAGATGTCCAGCGATCGGCCGCGGAGGCAGTGGCCGCCAAGCACGGCTTGACGACCGTCGCCACCGACTACCGCCACGTCCTGGATCTCCCCGACGTGGACGCCGTCCTGATCTGCTCGGCCACCGACACCCACGCCGCCATCAGCCAGGACGCCGCGCAGGCCGGCAAGCACATCTTCTGCGAAAAGCCGATCGACTTCGACCTGGCCCGCATCGACCAGACGCTGGCGGCGGTCGAGGCGGCCGGCGTCAAATTCCAGGTCGGCTTCAACCGGCGCTTCGATCCCAATTTCAAGAAGGTACGGGACCTCGTTGCAGACGGCGAAATCGGCGAACCGCACCTGCTGCGCATCACCAGCCGCGACCCGGCGCCGCCGCCGCTCGACTACATCAAGGTCTCCGGCGGGATGTTCCTGGACATGACGATCCACGACTTCGACATGGCCCGCTACCTGATTGGGAGTGAGGTGCGCGAGGTCTACGCCGCCGGCGGGGTCCTCGTCGATCCACAGATCGGTGCGGCCGGCGACATCGACACCGCCATCGTGATGCTGCGCTTCGAGAACGGCGTCATCGGCGCCATCGACAACAGCCGCCAGGCGGTCTACGGCTACGACCAGCGGGTCGAAGTGTTCGGCTCGAAGGGGATGATCGCCACCGGTAACGAGACGCCAGACCAGCATGTGCTGAGCGATGCGAAAGGGATCCACAGCGCCCTCCCCCTTTACTTCTTCCTGGAACGCTACACGGAGTCCTATGTGCAGGAGCTGAAGGCCTTCGCGACCTGCATCCAGGAGGAGGCGCCCCCTCCGGTGACCGGTCTTGACGGCAGGATGCCGGTGGTCATCGGGCTTGCGGCGCAGCGCTCGCTGAAGGAAGGAAGGCCGGTGAGGCTCAGCGAGATGGCCTCAGGATCATGAGGGCCTACTGCCTGGCAATGCGGCTGATGCGATCACGCACCACAACGCCGGAGAGGACTGTTCGGGCCTATGTATAATGAAACACATGCAGGGGACGACTCGCCCCAGCGCCGCAGTTTCAGCCTGTCGTTCCCTTCGAATGGGTGTCCCACCATACATGCGCTGATTGAATCGGTACTCGCATCAATTTCTGGCGCTTTCGCTTGGCTGGAAGCGCCACCAGCGGCAGGAGCCATGCTCTCCGATGCGCGTTGAGCCGAGCCATCCATGAAGATTGGTCTGTTTACCGACTCCCTGGGTCACCTTCCCTTCGAGACCGCCCTCGAGTGGATCGCCGCTGAAGGCATCGAGGCGGTCGAGATCGGAACCGGCAATTTCTCTCCCGCACCCCACAGCGATCTTCAGGCGTTGCTTGAGCGGCCGGACTCCCGGCAGGCATTGCTGGGCTCCCTCGCACAGCGCGGCCTGCAGCTGAGCGCCCTGAACTGCAGCGGCAACCTGCTCGATCCAGACAAGGCCCGTCGAGAAGCTACGCAAGCGATCTTCCGCAACACGATTGCCGCCGCCCGCGAACTCGGCGTCGGCACCGTGATCACGATGAGCGGCTGCCCGGGCGATCTGGGCGGCGGCGCCTACCCCAACTGGGTCACCTGCACCTGGCAGCGCGAGTACGTACAGCTGCTCGAACGACAGTGGAAGGAAGAGATCGAGCCCTTCTGGCAAGAGGCCGGCGCGCTGGCCGCAGCCAACGGCGTGCGCATCGCCATCGAGATGCACCCCGGCCAGGCGGTCTACAACACGCGCACGCTACAGCGGCTGCGCGAAATCGCCGGACCTGAGACGCTGGGCGCCAACCTCGACCCAAGCCACCTGTTCTTCCAGAACATGGACCCGTTGATCGTGCTCGAAAGCCTGGGTCCCGGCGCCGTCTTCCATGTACACGCCAAGGACACCCGCATCAACACGCTCGAAATGGCCCGGAATGGCTCACTCGATACGCGGCCGATGGGAACCCCCGGCGAGCGCGCCTGGGAATACGTCACGCTCGGGTACGGTCACGGCGCCCTCTTCTGGCGCCAGTTTCTGGCCGGCTTGCGCATGATCGGCTACGACGGCGTCCTCAGCATCGAACATGAAGACCCGATGATGAGCGCCGAAGAAGGCATCCGGAAGAGCGTTGCGTTCTTGCGGCCGCTCCTTCTCCAGACGACGGGGGAGGCGCAGGCCGAGGCACCCTAGAAATCCACGCACCGGACTACTGCGCGCCGCGCGGTAAAGGAGGTGATCACCGACAGCGAATCCACCGATTCTGTGTTTCGAGAAACTACCTTCGAGGAGGAGACACAACCATGAGATTCGTGAGGATGCTCCCGGCTCTTTTCATCCTTGGGGGACTGATCCTGGCCGCCTGCGCGACCCCGACCCCCATCGTCCAGACGGTGGAAGTCGAGCGGCAGGTGGTCGTCACCCAGGAGGTTGAGCGTCAAGTCGAGGTGCAGGTAACGCCCACCCCCATCGGTGGCGACCTGGTGCTG
>JBFJVD010000304.1:0-3132 GCA_041624375.1 Anaerolineales bacterium | reverse complement strand
CTGGAGGCCGTGGAAAAGGCGGGCTATCGTGCGGGGCAGGACGTCTACCTGGGGCTCGACCTCGCCGCATCCGAGTTTCACCGTGACGGCGCCTATCATCTCGAATCCGAGGGCCGCTCGTTTGGCTCGGAGGAATTCGCCGAGTACCTGGCTGGCTGGGTCCGGCAGTATCCCATTGTGACCATCGAGGACGGCATGTCCGAGGACGACTGGGCCGGCTGGTCGGTGCTCACAAAGCTGGTGGGCGAGGACTGCCAGCTCGTCGGTGACGACCTGTTCGTCACCAATACGTCCATCTTGCGGCGCGGCATCGACGAAGGGGTCGCGAATGCCATTCTCATCAAGCTCAATCAGATCGGCACCCTGAGTGAGACCCTGGATGCCATCAGCCTCGCGGCTGATGCCGGCTACGGTTCGGTGATATCGCACCGTTCCGGTGAAACCGAAGATACGACCATCGCCGACCTCGCCGTCGCCACCACCGCGACGCAGATCAAGACGGGTTCATTGTGCCGCTCCGATCGGGTGGCCAAGTACAACCAGCTCCTGCGCATCGAGGAAGCGCTGGGTTCGAGGGGTGCCTATGCCGGAAGAGAGGCCCTCGCCCACGTCAGGAACTGGCGACCCTGAGACAGCCATGCGCGTCCTGCTGACCATCCTGATCGTGCTCCTGGTGGCCCTGCAGGCCAAGCTCTGGCTAGGGGAGGGTGGATATCGTGATGTTCAGCGGCTGCGCGAGCGGGTCGCCGAACAGGAGCGGGAGAATGCCGCCTTGCGTGAGCGTAATGAACAATTGCGCGCCGAAGTGGAGGACCTGAGGGAGGGTTTAGGCGCGGTCGAGGAGCGTGCCCGTAGTGAACTGGGCATGATCCGCGAAGGCGAGGAGTTCTACCTGGTGGTGCCGTCGCCCCCGGGAGAGGACCCGGCACAGACCTCAGCGGATGAACGTCAGCCCTGACGTCGCTCGCTGTTCCCCAAACCGCCATGACTGACTCTCGGATTTACGCCCTGATCCCCGCAGCAGGTCTCAGCCAGCGATTCGGTGCGGATGTGCCAAAGCAGTACGCGCGCCTGCGCGGCCGCCCGCTGTTGGCCCACGCCATAGCCGCTGTCCAGCGTCATCCCGCGGTTGCCGGCATCACGGTGGCGCTTTCACCCGATGACCGCTATTACGAGAGCATGCTGCGCGCGGAATTTCCCGACGTCATGACCGTTGCGGGCGGAGCGACCCGTGCGCGGTCCGTCCTCAACGCGCTTCGTTACATCCTCGCCTTGCCGGAACCCCCACCGTGGGTGCTGGTGCACGACGCGGCGCGCCCTTGTCTGCCCCGAACATCCCTCGACGACCTGATTTCCGCCGGCCTGTCCAGCCCGGACGGGGCCATCCTGGCTGTCCCTTTGAGCGACACGATCAAGCGCTCCGGGCGGGTTCCGCGGGTCGAGGAAACCGTCGATCGTGAGGGATTGTGGCGTGCGCAGACGCCGCAGATGTTTCCTGCCGTGCGATTGGCGACAGCGATCGCCGAGTCCCTGGACGCCGGCATCGAACCCACCGACGAATCCGCCGCGATGGAACGCCTGGGCCTGCGGCCTTTACTGGTGACGGGCTCGGAACTCAACATCAAGATCACCCGGCCCGACGACCTGGTGCTGGCCGATGGCTTGATCGCGGCCTTGCTTTCCAGCGGCGGGGAGCAAACTTAACCCCCATGAGAACCCGGGTTGGACAGGGATTTGACGTGCACGCCTTCGAAGCTGGCGATCATGTGGTGCTGGGTGGCGTGCGAATTCCGTTCGAGCACGGACTCGCCGCTCACTCGGACGGCGATGTTGCGATTCACGCGCTGTGTGATGCGTTGCTGGGCGCTGCAGCCCTGGGAGACCTGGGCAGGCACTTCCCCCCCGGCGATCAGCGCTGGGAGGATGCAAACAGCCTCTCCCTCCTTGCCGTCGTCAGCGAGTTGCTGGCGAGCCATGGTTGGCAGGTCAGCAACTGCGACATCACGATTGTCTGCGAGGCGCCCAAAATCGCTCCCTTTGTGCATTCAATGAGGCAGGCCATCGCCGGCACTCTGGGAACAAAACCTGAGTCCGTGTCGGTAAAGGCGACCTCCACGGACGGATTGGGCTTGTGCGGGCGGAAAGAGGGAATTGCCGCGCTGGCCGTGGCCCAGATTGGCGAGATTCCATGAGCGTCTACCGGCTGAAGGGCACATCCGGCCAGGTGATCAACAAGGCGTGGGGCCTCGTTGGCGTCTCGGTTATCGGCAGCGATTCCGCCTGTGAAGTCCAGGTTGACAGCGAGGCTGTCGCCCCGCGCCACGCTGCTTTGGAGCCCGGTGAAACTGAACTCAGGCTGCGCTTGCTGGCGGACGGCGCCGAGCTGGTCGTCAATGGCGAGGACGTGGTGGACATCCGGCTTGCAAGCGGCGACGAGATCCGCATTGGAAAATGCCGCTGGATGCTGCAGGCGCCCGGCCTGAGACCTGAAAAAGTGTTGACCGAATCGGCGGTGCGCCGCCGGCGCCCGCTGTGGCCATGGTTGCTTGCGGGCGCAGTATCCGCGCTTGCCCTCCTGGCCTGGCGCCTTGGCTACGTTCCCTTCTGAGAGCTTGCGTGCCGTCCCGCTGTTGCAGGGCGCAGTAAGCCAAACATGACGGAATCGAACCACTCGCCGCGCATGAACCACCGTTTCCTGAAGTAACCCTCGCGTTCGAAGCCGTGCCGTTCGAGCATCTTCAGGCTGGGCTCGTTTTGTGGGTCGACGTCGGCTTCCAGCCTGACCATGTCGAGGTCGGTGAAACAGTGGTCGATGATTCTTTTCAGCGCCTCAGAACCCAAACCCTTTCCCCAGAACTCCCTGTTGAGAATGTATCCGACCTCGGCTCTGCGGTTTTTCTCGCTGATGTGAAACAGTGTGAACGTGCCGATCATCCGGTCGTTCTCGCGCAGGCAGATGGCCCAGAACTGGGCTCCGGGGTCCTCGCCGAAGGCCAGGTTCTCGGCCATCATCTGGCGCGCTTCGTCCATGTTCTCGAGAGGCTCCCTGGCGAAGTACTTCAGCGCGATCACGTCCGAGTAAATGGCATACACATCCTCGCTGTCGGATTCACGGACCGGCCGCAGGGTCAG
>JBFJVD010000303.1:0-3137 GCA_041624375.1 Anaerolineales bacterium | reverse complement strand
TCTCCATGAGGGAGGTCGGGTAGAAGTAGTCAAGATCCGGCGTCTCTTCTGGCCAGCCAAGCGTGGAGAATGGCCAGAGCCCAGACGAGAACCAGGTGTCGAGCACGTCCGGATCTTGATGGATACTGCTGGAACCACAGGCCTCACAGCGTTCGGGGTCTTCCCGGGCCACGGTGATATGCTCGCAGTCCGCGCAGTGCCAGGCCGGGATGCGGTGTCCCCACCACAACTGACGAGAGACGCACCAATCGCGGATGTTCTCCAGCCAATTGTAGTAGACCTTGGTAAAGCGGTTGGGCACGATCTTGATCCGCCCATCGCGCACGGCCTCCAGGGCCGGCGCAGCCAACGGCTCCATTCGCACGAACCATTGGGTGGAGACCATCGGTTCGACGACCTCGCCTCCCCGCTGGGTGCGTGGCACCTGCATCGTGTAGGGCTCGGTCTTGAGCGTCAGGCCAGCTGTCTCCATGTCTGCCCAGAGTCGATCCCGGCATTCATAACGGTCGAGCCCGGCATACGGGCCGGCGTTCTCGTTCATGGTCGCGTCGGTGTTCAGGATGTTGACCACATCCAGTTCATGGCGCAGGCCGATCTGGTAGTCATCGGGGTCATGACCCGGTGTCACCTTGAGGGCGCCCGTCCCAAACTCTCGTTCGACGAATTCGTCGGCGATGATCGGGATCGGTCGATCGAGGATGGGAACCAGGCAGGTGCCGCCGAGGAAGACTTGATAGCGCTCATCCTCCGGGTGGATTGCCACCGCCGTGTCTCCGAGGATCGTCTCAGGTCGAGTTGTGGCCACCGGGATGAAGTCATCCGAATCAGCGATCCGGTACTTGAAGTAGTAGAGGGTCGCTTGCTCCTCGGCATACTCCACCTCGAGATCGCTGACCGCCGTCTGCAGGCCGGGAGACCAGTTGATCATGTAGGTTCCCCGGTAGATCAGACCCTTTTCATAGAGGCGAATGAAAGCTTCGCGCACGGCAGCCGACAGGCCCTCGTCAAGCGTGAATCGTTCCCGTTCCCAATCGCAGGAGGCACCTAGACGCCGCAGCTGATTGGTGATGATCCCGCCGTAACGCTCTTTCCATTCCCATACACGCGCCACGAAAGCCTCTCGACCGAGATCTTCGCGCCGCAGACCCTGGCGCTCGAGGTCCTTCTCCACCTGTAGCTGCGTGGCGATCCCCGCATGGTCCGAGCCGGGCACCCACAGCGTGGGCACCCCCGTCATGCGCCGATAGCGGATCAGGAGATCCTCCATGGCGACGAACATAGCATGCCCCAGGTGAAGCTCGCCGGTGACGTTTGGCGGCGGCATGGAAATGACGAAGGGCCGCCGTTCCGGATCAACCGCCGGCTTGAAAGCTCCACTGGCTTCCCACCATGCATACAGCCGATCTTCCACCTCTTTAAATGCATAGGTTGTCGGCAAGTCTAGCGTCGCCATCCGCTGCTCCTCTCTCCCATCGGTCCGCAATCATCAGGTGCTCGAAATACAAAACTCCTTCGTCTCGAGGACGAAGGAGCGAACCTCCGCGGTACCACCTCGCTTCGCAGTGCGTTTCCGCCGCTGCGCGCTCAACACCCCGACCAACATCAGGGCTTCGCGATAACGGGCTCACCCGCGCCGATCTACTCTCCCGCCAGGCAGGCGAGGTTTCTGCGGCGTTCCAACCGGGCGACGTTCGGCGGCGGCCGCTGAGGGGGCTTACAGCCGATGGCCGCTCCTTCTCTGCCAGCGTAGAGCCGCCTACTCCTCCCGGTGATCCGTATTCAGTTGACGGGATGATAGCACGGGTTGCCGCCCTGCGTCAATCTAGGCGACCTGTCTTCTTCATCGGGCCGGTCCATTCGCCGGGAAACAGCTCAAGCGCCCGCGCTGCCGCCTTGGCGATATTTTCGTTGCGGTCATGGCGGCGGCTCAAGACCGCTTGCTGCGCTTCCGGCGTATGCCATTCCACCAATCGAAGCAGCGCCATCAGGCGTGATGCGTCATTGAAGGCTTCGTCTCCCTCAACGGCCTCGGCGGAAAACCCCGAGCGACGGGTGTTGGCGATTTCGACAAGCACCGGGATAACCGCAGGGTGATTAAGCTGCGCCAGTCGCTGGACCGAGCGGTGTGCCTGATCGAGATCGGCCATGCGCATCGCCCTGAAGCGGTGCATCTGGATGAGCGTGAAAACCGCGACCTCTCGGACGATCGGGTCTTGCTCTTCCAGGGCGGCCTCGAGCTTGGCCAGCGCGTCATCGTCCTGAGACAGGCCCGGCCGATTGGCGAATTCCACCGCCGCCCGCTGGCGCGGGGCGGGATCGGTTCCACGCAGGTCGTATTCGGTGCGGGCCCGCCTAAGCAGACGGCCGGCAGGTGTTTGCTCCGTCGCTTCCGCCGGCTGTTCCAGGAGTCGCTCGATTTCTTCCGGCGGGGCATCCATCAAATAGAGCGCATGATCGACCGAGGTCACGATCAATGGCTCCTCAAGCTGCTTCAATTCGGTGAGGTACGTACGCAGTGAGCCCGGTCCCCGCTGTTGGGTGACGGCCCGCGCCCGTTCGCGCCACAGGTTGATTTCGTCCGCAAGCACCTGCTGGCGGGCTTTGAGTTTCTCGCGTCGATCGCTGAACTGCTGCCGTTCCTCGAGTTCCGCCTCCAGAAGCTTCCGGCCGGCCTCCGCGATCTCATCACTCAGTCGAACGAACTCACGCTGAAGCTCATCCGCCTTGCGATCAAGGGCATCTTGAACCTGACGCAGACCAAGACCGATCACTGCCACTCACTTCCCACTGCCTAAGCCAGCATGTCAGCTGCGGTGACGAGGCTCCAACGATCTGAGCGCGGGCAAGTATAATGGGGCTTTGGAGTGAGGGCAAACTTCCCCGCCGCCGACAGCTCCGGCAGGTTCGCGGCCACCTCGCTTCTCACAGGCTCGAGGAGGAGACCCCAAGTTGACGCCCCTGACCGAGCTGCGCTCGGTATCACACTCTCACGCAGCGCGCCTGGAAAGCCTCGGGATCCGCAGCATCGAGCGATTGCTGCAGGTGGCCCAAGACCGCCGTGACCGAAGCGTAATTGCGGAAGAAACCGGGATCTCTGAGGTCCTGCTGTTCGGTTGGGTCCAGTTGGCCGACCTGAT
>JBFJVD010000302.1:0-3178 GCA_041624375.1 Anaerolineales bacterium | reverse complement strand
GGGAGTGAACCGGTTCGGCCAACTCCTAGCCAGTCACCGGAATGGGTTCTGGGGAGACGCCGGGCAGAGAATCGAACTCACTCGGGAGCGGCGGACGCTGCTCACGTCGCGTGGCCGGCGTGGCGGCGACCCGCGCTTTCGGATCGGAAGGACCATTGGGGTGTGATAAAGTCTCCCCGTTGGGGGAATCAGCCGCAGTGGTGACATCGAACTGTGTGCTTATTTCATCGACGAGAACTTTGGGCTGGCCGCGTTCACTGTCCACTTTGCCCCGGACCAGCACAACGAGCGACTCCTCAAGCCACAAGGCGGCTTCATCCCAGGCCCTTGGGAAGAGAACCAGCTCGACGGTGCCCTGTAGGTCTTCCAGGGTCACAAACCCCATTGCTTTGCCGCTGCGGGTCTGATACGGCCGGATGTGACTTACCATTCCGGCAACGCAGACGGGTTGTTGGTGCGGAACCGCTTCGAGTTCCCCGCTGAAGTGGCTCACAATGTTCGTCAGATCGTCCATGTAGGGTGTGAGCGGATGGTCCGAAACATAAACCCCGAGCAGTTCCTTCTCCCAGCCCAGCAGCTGGCGGCGCGGGATCTCGGTGGTCGCCTCGGCCAGCTCAAGCCGTTCTTCGACGCCGGTGGCGGCGCCAAACAGGGTGAGCTGACCCACCTCACGGGCTCGAAAATGCGAGGCGGAGACGCTCAGAATGCGATCCAGCGATTCGAGCAGCGCCGCCCGCGGACCGAAATTGTCGAGCGCCCCTACTTTGACCAGGCACTCCAGCGCCCGCTTGCCAACCACCCGCAGGTCAATGCGGCGGGCAAAGTCGTGCAGCGTCTTAAACGGACCCGCCTTCTGCCGCGCCGCCAGGATCTCCTCGACCGCGCCGACCCCCACGTTCTTCACCGCCGCCAGACCATAGCGAATCGCCGATTCGCCGCTGGCGGACTCTTCGATGGCGAAGTCGATCCCGCTCGTGTTGGCGTCCGGCGGCAGCACATCGAAGCCCATGCGCCGGCAGTCAGCGATGTAGAGCGCGACCCGCTCAGTGACATGCTTGAAGACGGAGAGCAGCGCAGTCATGTATTCAATCGGGTAGTGGGCTTTCAGATAGGCGGTCTGCACGGCGATCACGCCGTAGTCAGCTGCATGCGCCTTGTTGAAGCCGTAGCGGGCGAAATTCTGCCAGTCATCAAAGATGCTGGTGGCCACTTCCTTGTCGATGCCGCGCTCCGTCGCTCCCCGCACAAATTTCGCCCGGTGCTTCCGGAGCACGCTCGCCTTCTTCTTCGAGATCGCCTTCCGCAGTTCATCAGCTTCTGAGGCCTTGTAGCCGGCGAGATTCATGGCCGCGAACATGATCTGCTCTTGGTAGACGGGGATGCCGTAGGTGTCTTCGAAGATGGGTTCGAGCTCTGCGTGCTGGTAGGAGACCTGTTCTTCCCCATGCATGCGGCGGATATAGGTCGGGATGAATTCGAGCGGCCCCGGCCGGTAGAGCGCCACCATGGCGATGACGTTGTCCAGCTCCCGGGGTTTCATCTCCATCAGATAGCGGCGCATCCCGGCGCCTTCAACCTGGAACACGCCGAGCACATCACCCCGGCCAAGCAGCTCAAAGGTCTCAGGATCGTCAATCGGGATCGAGTAGATGTCGAGTTCGACCCCATGCCGCTCGCGAATGAGCTCGCAGGCGCGGGCCATCACCGTGAGCGTCGACAGGCCGAGGAAATCCACCTTGAGCAGGCCCAATGAATCGAGCACCTGCATCTCGAACTGGGTCACTGCGCTGATCGAGCCATCATTTTCCTCACCGTTCGACTTCGTCGGCCGATGGAGCGGAACATATTCCGTAATGGGCCGGTCGGTGATGATGACTCCGGCGGCGTGCGTTCCGGCGTTGCGGACCACCCCCTCCAGCTTGGCCGCCGTATCGATCAACTCGCGCATGTAGGGGACTGACTCATATACCTCTTTAAGCGGAGTGACCTTATCCAGCGCTTCCGGGATGTGGATCGGCTTGCCCGGAATGTTGGGGACCAGCTTCGCCACCCGGTCCACCTCCGGAAGCGGGATGTCCATCACCCGTCCGACGTCGCGGATGGCGGCGCGTGCGCCGAGAGTGCCAAACGTGATAATCTGCGCCACACGGTCGTGGCCATACTTCCGGGCGGTGTACTCGAGCATCAGGTGGCGCTTGTCGTCCTGGAAGTCCAGGTCAATGTCGGGCATGGAGATACGGCTTGGATTCAGGAATCGCTCGAAGATCAGCCCATGCGCGATGGGGTCGACCAGCGTGATCCCCAGACAGTAGGCGACGATCGATCCGGCCGCCGAGCCGCGCGCGTTGTACCAGATGCCCATCTCGCCCGCGTAGCGGCACAAATCCCAGACGATCAGGAAGTAGGTGTCGAACCCCATCTGGTGGATGACATCCAGCTCGTAGTCCAACCGCGCCCGGATCTCCGCATCCTCGGCACGCTCGCCGTAGCGCCTGCGGAGGCCCTCCATGCAGCGGCTGCGGAGGAAGCTGGCCGCAGTTTCCCCTTCCGGGACTTCGAAATTGGGGAGGCGGTAACCTTTAAACTCAAGGTCCACCTGGCAGCGCTCGGCGATCCACAGGGTATTCTCGATCGCACCCGGGATCTCGCCGAAGAGCTCGATCATCTCTTCCGGCGGGCGCAGGTAGTAGGAGTTGTCGGTCATCCGCATCCGATCCGGATCGGCGCGCACCGACCCGGTCTGAATGCAGAGCAAGATATCCTGGAGTTCATGATCTTCCGGGCGCACATAATGGACATCGTTGGTGGCGACAAACTTCGCCTGGTAGCGAGGCGCCAGATCGACAAGGGCTCGGTTGACGCCTTCCAGTTCAGGGATCTCGTGCTGCTGAAGCTCGAAGAAGAAGCGATCGGGGCCGAAGACCTCGTAGTACCAGTCGAGGCGCTCGCGAGCCCGCTCCGCTTTGCCGTGCAGTAAGGCGCGAGGGACTTCGGCCGAAAGGCAGCCGGTGGTGCAGATCAACCCCTCGCTGTGCGCCGCCAGGAAGTCGCGATCGATCCTTGGGCGGTAGTAAAACCCTTTCAGCTGCGCCGCAGATGCAATCTGGAGCAGATTCTTATAGCCGGTGTCGTTTTCGGCCAGGAGAAGCAGATGATGGGCGCGCTTATCCCGTTCAGG
>JBFJVD010000301.1:0-3225 GCA_041624375.1 Anaerolineales bacterium | reverse complement strand
GCCACTCGCCACCGGCCAGCCTGTCAGCCAGCAGTTCTCTGAGCTGGTGATAGAGCGGGACGGGAGAGTTGCGATCGATATTCATCGCTACGCTTTTCGCTCAACAGCCGATCCATGCAGGATCCCAGGACTCATCTACAGCAGGGATTGGGCAGGCCATAAGCCGTCATGCCAGAGCTGTTCCATCACGCGCAGGGCGACCATCCCCGGCATGAACAGAGGACGGCCGCCTGCGGCCTCGACCAGGTCTTGATCCAGCGACATGGTCGTTGAGCCGAACATCACCGAGCCGGCGCCGTCTTCTCGAACGACCTGGTTAAGACGCTCGGCCATCACGGCTTTGAATACGTCGGCCTTTTTGGCCTCCTCGTACGTGATCCCCAGCGCTCTGAGTGACCGGATCATTCCACCGTATCCGTAGCCCTCCACCGTTTCGGCCAGCAGTTCACACTGGCGTTCCGTCCTGGCGACGATGGAGAACGTCTCAGCCACCATGGGGATCAGCGGCAGCGTTGTTCTCGTCGGCCCGAATGTTGGCAGGCCGGTCTGTTCTTGCAGCTCCTTCACCGCCGGGTCGAAGACGCAGTCGATGAGGATCGCATCGTATGCTTCGGCTGTTGTACCTGCCCCCTGCCGGAAGATCGCATTTGCGCTCTCCAGGATGTCACCGGAGGAATTCAACGCAGGCGGCCCCTCGTCCAGGTTGATCACGCGGACCGTGGTTTCCTCCCGAGCATGCTCCGCATAGCGGCGCTGTCTGCGTGCGAGATCTTCTTCTGCGGCTTTCAGCGGTGAGATGATCTTTACTCGAAACTGCACATCGCCTTCCTTCTCAACCGACAAGTCGCCCCCAGCCAAAGCCCCTCAGGGAGCACTGGCTTCCCGTTCTGGCGCCGAAAGCGGTGTGGGCCGGCGCAGGAATTTCCCGGTTGGCGGCCCCTGAACTTCGCCCTTGTCGTAGATCACACTGCCGCGCAAGAAGGTCGTCTTCACCCGCCCGGTGAGTTCCAGCCCTTCAAAGGGCGTATAGCCCTGTCCCGACTCGGAGGTTTCCGCCTGCACCGTGAACCGTTCGTTGGGATCGAACAGGACCAGGTCTGCATCGTAGCCGATGTCGATGTCGCCCTTGTGGCGCAGGCCGAAGCGCTGCGCGGGATTCCAGCAGACCAGCTCGGCCATCTGGTTGGTGCTCAGCCCGCGCCTGGTCCCTTCATGGAAGACCCCCGAAAGCAAGTATTCCGTTCCGCCGAAGCCGGCTTTCGCCAACCAGATGTCATCGGGCTTCTCCGGGGAAACCTTCAATTCAGCCGAGCAGCAGGCGTGATCGCTGACGATCCAGTGCACCTTGCCACTGAGCACGGCTTCCCAAAGGAACTCCACATCCTCGCGCGAGCGGATCGGAGGGTTGACTTTCGCGTATGCGCCGGTCGGTGCGTCGTAGTCGAGGAGAAGATGGCCAACCGTGACCTCACGGCGGAAGTCGATGTGCGGGAAGACATCCTGCATCGTCATGGCAGCTTCCACAGCTTTCCGTGAGCTCAAATGAAGAAGGTTCACGTTCAGGCAATCCGTCTCGTTCGCCAGATACGCCGCAATCCAGATCGCCAGCCCTTCAGCGTGCGGTGGCCTCGCCGCACTGTACGCTCGCAGGCCGTCCAGTGAAGCGTCCTTCTGCACGATCTTGGTGTAGGCATTGAGGATGTCGGCGACTTCACAGTGCAGGCTCACACTGATGTAATCCGCAAGGTCCGGATGCTTCTTCATCAGGCGGGAAGCGGAGCGCATGATGAACTCAAAATGGGCGAAATCGTAGCTCTCCTCCTCACCGATCATCAGGAATTGTCGCTGCACATCATGCCCGGCGGCGCCATGTAGTCCGTAGCCCCCATAGAACATGAAGATCTTGAAGGAGGGCACGCCGGCTTCTGTGGCCAGGGATTCCATTTCGTCGATGTGAGAGCCGGCGATGGGCGCCAGGTGGTAGCCGTAGTCCGTCCAGTAGCGGCCCTCCGAGATGCGCAGAACCTCCGGGAAAAACTCAGCGTATGAACCGCCTTTGTTGAGGTAGTACTGTCCGGTTCGGAAGTAGGTCAGGGCGCTGGTGACGCCGCCCATCGCCGCCGCCTTGCTCTCCGTGACGGCATCTTCTTCCAGCGGCGAGTAGATCCCCACGTGCATGTGCGCGTCGACCAGACCCGGGAAGCCCAGCAGATTTCCGGCGTCGAAGACTTCCCCCGCGGTCTCCGCAGGGATCTCCGGCGCGATCTGCGCGAATTTGCCCGCTCTGATCCCCAAATCGAGCCGCTCAGTGCCCTTCTTATGGGGCCGAACCACTTCAACGTTCTTGACCAGCAAATCGAGGGATGGGCCGTCCGTCACGTCAGCGGCTCCTTTCAAGGCTGCCGGCAGTGGGCTTGCTCAATCTTCGCCGTCGAATACGGCGACAACGACCTCCGCGTCATGCAGCGATCGGATGCGCTCGCGCGAATAGCCGAGATCGCTCAGCAGAGGCAGGGTGTGCTCTCCGAGCCCGGGAGCTTCAGACCGCAGGTCGAAACGTTCTCCGTCGAGCGAGAGCGGAACCCGAGGGAGCATGGCCGTGCGCCCATTGGCCAGCCTGGCTGCAACCAGACTGTCCCCCTCCACCAGCTGTGGATCGGAGAACAGATCCTCCGGCCTGGCAACATGCGAAAAAGGGAGTTCAGCCTGTTCGCAGCGACGCGCGATCTCATCAAAGGTCATCCGGGCGAACATCGCTTCCAGGTCGGGAAGCAGCCGCTCACGGGCTGCGATGCGGCCGTTGTTTGTGGCCAGGGATTCATCGGCAAACAGATCGGCTCGATCAAAGATGGCGCAGAACCGTTCCCAGTGTCTGTCGCTCGTGACGCCGATGAACACCTGCTGATCGTCCTTCGTCCTGAACAGCTGATAGATCGACCATGCGCTGACCCGGGCCGGCATCGGCGGCACAGGCGCCTGCGTCATCGCGGCGTAGCTCATGTGCTGGCCCATCACGAACGCGGCTGTTTCGAACAAACCGTTGAGCACATGAGATCCCCGCCCCGTTTCCTCTCTTTGCTTCAGGGCCACGAGCACCGCCAGGGCGCCAAACGTACCCCCCATGATGTCGACAATCGACGTCCCGGCGCGCAGCGGTTGGCCAGGCGGACCGGTCATATAGGCCAGGCCGGACATCATCTGGACGACCTCATCCAGCGCGACCCG
>JBFJVD010000300.1:0-3227 GCA_041624375.1 Anaerolineales bacterium | reverse complement strand
GAACACGAAGCTGTTCACCGCCAGCGGAGCGGACAATGGGAAGAGCTGGAGGCGGATCTCCCCGATGTCCAGTTCCAGCACCGCCTCCAAATCACGCTCGAAATCGAGTTCGAAGGGCGGCGGCTCGGTGAAGCGCCGGCGCTCAAGCAGCGCCAGCCGCACAGAGGCTTCCAGCGTTAGCAGATCCGGAGAGAGCTGGTATGGGCGGCCGTTCAAGAAGATGAAAGGCGCGCCCGGGATACCGGCGGCCAGCGCTTGAGCATAGGATCGCTCCATCGCCTCAACCAGCGACGCATCGCCGAGTCCGGCTTCGAACGCCCCCCTCTCCAGCCCCAGCTCTTCCGCCAACTCGATCAACCAGTCCCTGAACTCGGCGGCAGGCAGGTCGATCCACTCGTCAATGCGGCCAAATAGCACATCATGCATCGCCCAGAATTCACCCTGCCGGCCGGCCGCTTCGGCGGCGACCGCCGCCTGCACTGCATTCTCATGGACTTCCAGCAGCGGGTAGTGACGGAAGACGATCTGTACGTCTCCGGGATGGCGCGCCGCCAGCTGCTCCAGGTTGGTGGCAAGGCCGGCGCACGGCCGGCACTGGAAGTCGGAATAGATGACCAGGCTGACTGGTGCGTCGGCCGGCCCACGAATCCAATCATCTTCTGAGGGCGTCGGTACGGGGACAAGCGTGGCGGTCGGGGTGGAGCGGGAGCCCGCTGCCGGTACAAGGGTCGCAGTAGAGGTCGGACCCAAACGGATCGGCGCAAAGGTCGGGCTGGGCGGTCCGGGATCCATACGGGTCGGTGTGGCCTGGCCGCAGGCCGCCAACGATGCGCTGAGCATCGCGAAAGCAGCAGCCCCCAAAGCGTTCGCCCTATGGTCGCCATTTTGGTTGGCCGTTAGAAAGTAGCTGGTTGGTGAGCTTCGGCGGCGCATGGGTCACATTCTAGCAAGACTGGGATTCTCTGCCGGGGCTGGGGTTTCTCTTGATAGACCCCTGTGCTTGGGGTATGCTTGATCCCCGACGGGGGTGGTTGAGTCCCGGTGGGCTCCTCGGTCTTCAAAACCGGTGGCGGGTCGCACAGCGGGCCGCGGTGGGTTCGACTCCCATCCACTCCCGCCTCGTCATTTCAGGGAGACTTCATGGAAATTGAGAGCATTGCCGCGCCTGATGGGCTCGAAACGCAGCTTCGGCCGGCTGTCGCCCGGCTGATGAGTATCGAGGACGTCACCATCGGAGGCAAGGATCAGGAGTTCGCCATCCGCTTCCGAGGGCGGCTTGTCGGGGATTCAAGGAAGGCATACACGGAGCTGCAACCCGAGTTCGATGCGGCCGGCATGACGCTCCTCTTCCGGGAGGATGGCGCTCGACACGTCGTGCTTGGCGTTCCTGGGGTCATTCGAACCCGCCCGTCCAATCCATGGATCAATCTCCTCCTCTTTGTGGCGACGCTGCTGAGCGTTCTCTTTGCCGGGGTCCTTTACGGCTACCAGGGCCCCGTACCTGAAGACCAGGGCGAACTCCTGCTGACGTTGCTTCGAGCGCTGCCACAGGGTATGCCGTTTGCAGCCAGCTTGTTGGCAATCCTTCTGGCGCATGAGTTCGGGCACTATCTGGCCGCACGATACCACAAGACCGCAGTGACTCTGCCCTATTTCCTGCCGTTCCCCGGAAACCTGTTTGGAACACTTGGGGCATTTATCCGTATGAAGGAGCCTCCCCGTGACCGGCGGATCCTGCTGGACATCGGCCTCGCCGGTCCGCTGGCCGGGCTGGCCGTGGCTATTCCGGTGCTCCTGCTTGGCCTGGCGCTTTCTGAGGTTAGCACACTACCTTCGTCTTCAGGGCAGGCGGCGAACCTAACCCTGGAAGGGAATTCGATTCTCTACCTGGCGGCGAAGTGGCTGGTGAAAGGCGAGCTGCTGCCGGCGCCGGCGAGCTACAATGGCGTGCCGCCGTCGCTCTACTGGCTTCAGTATTTCTTCCTTGGGCTTCCGGCGCCTTTTGGCGGCCGCGATGTGCTCTTACACCCGGTCGCCTGGGCCGGCTGGGCCGGTCTCCTGGTGACGGCCCTCAACTTGATGCCGGTCGGACAGCTCGACGGCGGCCACCTGATGTATGTGCTGCTCGGCCGCGCCGCGAGCCGCCTCTGGCCGTTTCTGATCGTTGGCCTGCTCGCCTTTGGCCTTGTTTGGCAGGGCTGGTGGATCTGGGCGGCGCTGCTGTTCTTCCTCGGGCGTGTGCACGCCCGACCGCTTGATGAAATCACGCCGCTGGACCCTCGTCGTCGATCGCTGGCAATTTTCGGTCTGATCATCTTCTTGCTGACCTTTACCCCCATCCCGCTGCGCAGCTTCCTCGGCTTCTAGCGGGGCAGCGTCCCTTGTTCATGGAATTAAAACCGCCGGGCATCCGCCCGGCGGTTTTGGGTTTCGGCTCTCTGGATGCTCAGCCGGCTGTGCTGCGCTCCGGCCGAAGACGGCGCTGAAGGATTTCATACCCCATCGGCATCACAGAAATGAGGATGATGGCGATGATCACCAGCTCGAAGTTCCGGCGAACGAATTCAAGGTTGCCGAAGTAGTAGCCCCCAAAGATGAAGAGTGATGTCCAGACAAAGCCGCCAAAGACGTTGAAGAAGAGGAAGCGCGGATAGGCCATCGTGCCCACACCGGCAACAAAGGGCGCAAAAGTGCGGATGATGGGGAGGAAGCGGGCAAGGAAGATGGTCTTGCCGCCATGCCGATCATAGAAGGCCTGGGTGCGCTCGAGGTACTCACGCTTCAAGAAGCGGTGGTCACGCTCGAAGACCTTTGGGCCCAGGCGGGATCCGATCCAGTAGTTGACTGTATCTCCGAGGATGGCGGCGATGAAGAGGAGGATGAAGAGCACCCATACGTCCATCGCCCCTGCGCCGGCAAATGCGCCGGCGGCAAACAGAAGCGAATCCCCTGGAAGGAACGGAGTCACCACCACACCCGTCTCAAGAAAGATGATCGTGAATAGGATCAGGTAGGTCCAGGTCCCATAGTTCTGAATGATCACGTTCAGGTATTCGTCAATATGGAGAAAGAGGTCAATGACCTCGCGAATGAGTTCCATCTCACCTTCCAAACCGGCAGTATTGGCTCGTGAAGCGGTGGATTATAGCACGCCCGCACGAGTGCACGAGCTTGCGATTTCCTTGCTACTGCCTCGATTTCGGACAGAGCCTAGCTCGAGAAGCTGG
>JBFJVD010000299.1:0-3227 GCA_041624375.1 Anaerolineales bacterium | reverse complement strand
TCGGCGAGCACACCGGCACGCATTTCGACGCGCCGGTTCATTGGATCACCGGCAAGGATTTGGCGAACAACACGCTGGACACGATTCCAGCCGCAAAACTCGTCGGCCCTGCCTGTGTCATCGATGTCACCCGGGAGGTGGACGAGTCGGAGGATTTCCTGCTCACACGCGAGCATGTGCAGGCCTGGGAGGGCGAACACGGGAAGATCGCGGCGGGCTCCTGGGTGCTCATGCGTACGGACTGGTCGAAGCGGCTCGATCCGGCCGAGTTCTTGAATATGCGTGAAGACGGGCCGCACGCCCCGGGCTTCCACAAAGATTGCTCTCAATTTCTGGCCCGGGAGCGTGATGTACTTGGCGTCGGCGTGGAGACGGTGGGCACCGACGCCGGCCAGGCGGGCACGTTCGATCCTCCGTTTCCCAACCATGCCATCATGCACGGCGCCGGGAAGTTCGGCCTCGCCAGCCTGACGAATCTGGATCAGCTGCCCCCAACCGGCGCGGTGGTCGTCGCTGCGCCGCTGAAGATCGTCGAAGGTTCAGGCAGCCCGCTGCGCGTGCTGGCGCTCACGCCAGCTTGAGCGCCATGCCCGGCTCGCAACGCGCCAACCGCTTTCCGCGTGCCGTGGGGAGAGCGGTTGGTGTGATTCCAGGTCATGTCCACATTCGTGCATACATCGGCGGACACGTCGTTGGCCCCCAGGCTTGCATGCCTCGGGTGTGAGGCGGGAGCGTCCTGGGGAACGCTGGGCCGGTGTGCGGTCTGCGGCGGGATCCTTGCTCCGGTCTACGCGCCGGCGGATCGCTCGATCTGGGCTCCCAGCCGACCGGGCCACGGTTTGGACCGCTATCGCGCACAGCTGCCGGCTGAGTCGGCCATCCCTTACCTCGGCGAAGGGGATACACCGCTGGTCGCCTCCCGCGCGATCGGACCCAAGCTCGGGATCGACCTTTACTTCAAGATCGAAGGCAGCAATCCCAGTGGTTCTTTCAAAGACCGCCCGGGAGCCTTGGCGGCGGCGCTTGCACGCGAGTCCGGCAGGCGGGGCATCCTAACCGCCTCCTCGGGCAACGCTGGCTCGGCGATCGCCGCCTACGCAGCCGCCGCCAAGCTGCCCTGCCTGATCCTGCTGGAGCCGGGAAACCCGCCGGCCAAGCTGCGCCAAATCGTGGCCGCGGGCGCAGAGGTGGTGCCTGTTGAGGGGATCTTCCGAGCCCACCCCGACGTGGTCGCGGAACGACTGCTGGCGGTGGCCGCTCGCTTGGCCTACTACCTCGCCTTCGTCTGGGCTCCGGTCAACCCTTACCTGCTTGAAGCCATCAAAACGGTGAGTTACGAGATTGGCGCCCAGCTTCCGGGTCCGCCGGATGTGATGGTCTGTCCGGTCGGCGGCGGCGACATGCTCACAGCGGTCTGGCGCGGCTTTCGTGAGCTGCAGGTTGCCGGAGTTACGTCGGCCATGCCCCGCATGATCGGGGTGCAGTCTGCGTCGGCCGCGCCGCTTGTACAGGCCTTCGAGGCGAAGCTGGAGCGGGTTGCGGTTCTCGAGCGCGCCGACTCAAAGATCTCGGGGATCAATGTCCCCTTCTCCGGCGATCACGCGCTGGCGGCTTTGCGAGAATCGTCGGGGGTGGCCGTCGCCGTGGAGGATGAAACAATCTTTGCGGCTCAGCGAGAGATAGCTGTTCGCGAAGGGCTGTTCGTGGAGCCCGCGTCGGCCGCGCCGGTGGCCGCGCTCGCCCGGCTGCTTCAGGATGGGACCCTCCGGCCCGGCGAACGAGTCGTCTGCTTGCTGAGTGGTTCGGGGCTCAAGGACGCCCAGCTTGGGGAGGCGGAGGCCAGGAAGGTGGCGGCGCTGTCGCCGGTTGTCTTCGAGACGGAAGCAATCGTCAGTCGGGTGGGAAATAGGTCGCGGGGCCAGGTCTGAGGCTTCCGTCTTCGTGGGCGACCTTAGCTGGAGCTGCTCTGGAGGACTGTTACACCAGCAGCTCGCGGTGCTTGGTCAGGCAGTCCATCAACCGATCGATGTCGCGCTCGTCGTTGTAGAAGTGGGGGGAAATCCGCAGGTTGTCGTCGCGGGAAGAGGTGATCACGCCGTCCTGTTCGAGCAACCGAACCAGCAGATCCACCTTGTGCGATCGAATCGTGATGAGGGCGCCGTGGCGGCGTGAGTCGACGGGTGTCACCAGGTTGAATCCACGGCGCATGGCGCCTTCTTTGATCGCCCCGGTGAGGTTCCGGATGTGGGCCTCGACGCGCTCTACGCCTACGCTGCGCACAAGTTTCATTCCGGCGAGTGCGGCATAGATATTGGGCACGGGCGGCGTGCCGGCCTCGAAGCGTCGGGCGGTCGGGGACGGGTGGTGGGCGTAGATGTCCATTGCGAAGATGTTGGCCTGCGCAAACCAGCCGACCATCGTCGGATGCAGTCGTTCGAGCAGCTCCCGCCGGACATACAGGTATGCGAGCCCGGCAGAGGCGATCAGGTATTTCAGGACACCCCCCGTCAGGAAATCAACACCCAACGCTTTCGCGTCGATGGGCATCGTGCCCAGGGTCTGGTAGCTGTCGAGCATCACCAGCGCCCCCTTGCGGTGGGCGATCTCGACAATCTCGGGCACCTCCAGCCGCGTGCCGTTGCGAAAGCCTACGTGGGTGATCGACACGAGCAGCGTCCGGTCGTCGATCGCCTCCTCGAAGCGCTCCAGGGGGATGCGGTTGCCAGCCGCCGGGACATGTACGATGTGCGCCCCGCGCTTCTCCTGCGCATGCCAGATCTGTGCGATCGTCGGGAACTCGAAATCGGAGAGGACGATCCTGTTGCGCTCGCCGCGGAAGTCCAGCGCGCTGGCGAGCGCGCTCACTGCGTGCGACACCGAGGTCACGACCGCCACCTCATTGGCTTCGGCGCCGATGAGCGCTGCGAAGGCGTTGCGCGCGGACTCCATACGCTCCACCCAGAGCTCCCACGGGGAGCCCTTTTCATCCCAGTCCTGCAGGTAGGTTTCATAGGCCTTGCGGACATCCGTGGACAGCGCACCCTGCGAGCAGCTGTTCAGGTACGACTTATTCTCCAGGATCGGAAAGCGCTCACGGTGGGGCATGGGGCGGCTCCTTATGGGGCCGGCGCTGGCGGATCTCCAAATTGAAGCGAGTGTCAGGCGCCCAGGTAGGCCTGACGCATCATCTCATTCCCGAGCAAGCCTTCGGCGGTGTCGGCGAGCAC
>JBFJVD010000298.1:0-3252 GCA_041624375.1 Anaerolineales bacterium | reverse complement strand
ACGGCGCTCGTCCAGGTGCCGCTGCACCGGCGCTTGAACACTGGGCGCGACGGCGCCGTGATCAGGCGCTTGGTGACAAGCAACTGGCTGCGCACGGCGGCGTGGACGGCACGTGGTGGTCTGGCTCTCTTCTTGCTAGTGGCAGCCTGGCGATGAAGCGCAAAGCCCGCACGGAGAGCTTCAAGGCTCGGCCTCTGAGCTCGATCCGCGGCACGGTCGATCGCCTCCTTCTTCTCCTTCCTGACCAGCTTCACAGCGTCTACTTGACTGCGGCGGGTCTGGATAGGACCGTCGACGCCGTGCTTCAGATTGAGCTCACCGAAGACTTCACGCACGTTCCGAGTCACAAGCAGCGCACGGCTCTCTTTCTGGCCGCCATGAGGCAGTTCGCACTGAACATGGAGAGATCCGGCTGGCGCAGCGCCTATCTACGACTCGAGGATCGGCGCAACGATGGCGGCCTGCGCTCTCAGCTACGGCGCGCCTGGCAGGCGCTCCGGCCGACCCGGTTGCTGGTCTTCAGGCCCGGAGACTTCCGCACTTTGCAGGCCGTTGAGGAGACGGCAGACGCTCTTGGTTCGGAGCTCGAGCTGCTCGAGGACCCACACTTTCTGATCGAGCCGGCGGAGTTCGAAGACTGGGCGGCGGGCCGCAAGACGTTGGTCATGGACCACTTCTACCGCAGGATGCGACGCCGGCTCGGAGTGCTCTTGACCGACGAGGGGAAGCCGGAGGGCGGCGCCTGGAACTTCGACTCGGACAATCGGAAGAGCCTCGGGAAGGATGCTCCCCAAGCTCCGCCTCGGTTCAGCTGCAAACCAGATGCGGTGACGCGGGAAGTCCTCGAACTCGTGGAGCACCGCTTTCGAGAGGCTCCGGGCCAGCTCGAGGGTTTCGCCTGGCCGGTCACACGGTCGCAGGCCCTGAGCGCGCTCCGACACTTCGTCCGGCACGCCCTGGCCTCATTCGGTGACTATCAGGATGCTATGCAGAGCGGGGAGCCCTGGCTCTTTCACTCGTTGCTCTCGCCGGCGCTGAACCTGAAACTGCTCGATCCGCGCGAATGCGTAGAGAAGGCGCTCGAGGCCTATCGAGCGGGTGCAGCTTCGCTGAACTCGGTCGAGGGCTTCATCCGCCAGATCATCGGCTGGCGAGAGTTCATCCGTGGGGTCTACTGGCTGGAGGGTCCCTCCTACGCCGGCCGCAATCACTTCAAAGAGACCGGGAGGCTGCCCGAGTTCTACTGGACTGGAGAGACGGAGTTGAAGTGCGCCGAGCAAGCCCTCGATCAGGTGTTCGAGCACGGCTACGGACATCACATTCAGCGCTTGATGGTCACCGGCAATCTGGCGTTGGTCGCCGGAGTCGACCCGCGGGAGATCAGTGATTGGTACCTGGGCATGTACGTCGACGCCATGGACTGGGTGACCCTGCCGAACACATTGGGCATGGTGATGTACGCCGACGGCGGCGTCGTCGGCAGCAAGCCGTATGTCGCTTCAGGGCGTTACATCGATCGCATGAGCGACTATTGCGGCGCCTGTCGCTTCGACCCCGGCGAGCGAACGGGCGAGCGGGCGTGCCCGGTGACCACCTTTTACTGGGACTCTTTGGATCGGAATCTCGACTTGCTCAAACGGGTGCGTTAGCGAGAAGTTCTTCGTGGACTGCCCTCCGAACGCGGGATCTCGCGTGGACCTGGCGGACGGTGGAATGGCTTTCCGTCCGAACTGGGTCGAACTCAGCCCGTGCTAGCGCGAGCTCACGCCCCGGTTTTGCCAAGTGGGGCCAGTCGCATGACGAGATAACCGAACAGGCCGCAAACCAGCGAGCCACTGAGAACCCCGAGGCGGACTGCTGAGGCCTGCTCGACGCCGTCGAATGCGAGGGTGCCGATGAAGAGGCTCATGGTAAAGCCCACGCCCGCCAGCAGCGAGGCGCCGTAGAGCTGTGCCCAGGAGGCCCCTGCCGGGCGTTGGGCTATGCCGGTTGCGATTCCGAGCGCGGTCATCAGAAACACACCGATTTGCTTGCCTAGCAAGAGGCCAATGGCGATGCCAAGAGGCAGCGGCTCGAGCAGGTCGCGCAAGGAGAGGCCAGCCAGCGATACACCGGCATTGGCGAACGCGAACACCGGCATCACCAGGAAGGCGACCCAGCCGTGCAGCGCGTGTTCCATGCGCTCGAGGGGGCTCTCGCCGTCCTCGGAGCGAAGCGGAATCGCAAACGCGAGCACCACTCCGGCAAGGGTAGCGTGCACCCCGGACTTGAGCACGCAGACCCACAGTGCTATCCCGAGCAATACGTAGGGCGCGAAGCTCGTGACCTCACGCCGATTGAGGACGAAGAGGGCGATCGCGAAAACCCCAGCGAATGCGAGGGAGAGAAGCGAAAGCTCGCTGGTGTAGAAGGCGGCAATGATGACGATCGCTCCCAAGTCGTCGATGATTGCGACCGCGGTCAGGAAGATCTTGACCGAGATCGGCACGCGGGGGCCGACGAGCTTCAAGATGCCCAGAGCAAAGGCGATGTCGGTTGCAGCCGGAATCGCCCAGCCGCGGAGGTTCTCCGGCGCGTCTTGGTTGATGAACGCGAACACCAGCGCGGGCGCGACCATTCCGCCGACCGCTGCCAGCACCGGCAGCATCGCTCCTGACCGGCTGGACAGCTCGCCCTTGAACACTTCGCGCTTGATCTCCAGGCCGACAAGCAGGAAGAAGACCGCCATGAGGCCGTCGTTGATCCAGAGCAGCAGCGGTTTGCTGATCAAGAGTGCTCCGATCTGCACCGCCATGGGCAGCTCCAGAAGCCGGTCGTAGAGCCAGGCCAGCGGTGAGTTCTCGAACACCATTGCCAATGCCGCGGCCGCCATCAGAAGCAGGCCGCTGGCGGCCTCGAGGCGCAGGAACTTTTCAATCATCGACTTCATAGGCGTGCCCGGGTCTGGCGACGAGGGCCGATTCTAGTCTGAGACTGCGTGAAATCGGGCCGGGCCGTGGACTAGGATTCTCCCGCCGCTTCGCAAGGACCTTCGAGGCGAAAGGCGAGAGCACTGGCCCGCTTCACAAGAGCGGGGACCTAGCCGGGGAGAAGCCTGACGCCTGGCCGCGCATCGGATCAGTCGAATTCCTTGACCGGCGCCGCCTGGTCATCGCCCACCCGGCCCGCTTCGATCTCGGCCTTGAAGTAGTTCTCGCCCCGAATCGGCGCGTCTGCCAGCCGCCTGAGCAATGCGATCTGACCGATGTGGGT
>JBFJVD010000297.1:0-3276 GCA_041624375.1 Anaerolineales bacterium | reverse complement strand
CGGAAGCCGGCCAGCCCGATATGGGCCGTGGCAAGGTCGTCAACACAATCGTGGCGGACTTCCTGCGGTTGAGGAAGCGCTCACTCGAGGCCGTCCAGCGGCATGTGGAGTTCCAGCTCCTGGCAGCGCAGGAGGAAGCGCAGGATCAAGTGCCGCAGCTACAGCAGCAATTTATGAACCTGATTCAATCCTGGAGTTCTGTCGATCGTGCGCTGGCACAGCGCCATCGTCAGAGTCATGAAAGCCTGACGTGAGTTGATACACTAGTTGGGTCATGAAGAAACGTAACCGTAAGCCGAAGAACGCCGAAGAGATCGAAGCTCAGGATATCGAGGCCGTCAATGGCGCCGAAGAGTTGAGCGAAGACGGTCTCGAAGACGAATCGATCGAACTCGAAGATCTCGAGGTCGGTGACGATTCCGACGCAAGCGATTCGGATGGCGATGACGCAGGCGAAGAGGGCGATGACAGCGACGACGGCGACGACGATCGCGCCGCCACCGCCCGCAGCCTCACGGTAGCGCTCGAGCTGTCGGACGACCCGGTCCGGATGTACCTGAAGGAAATCGGGCGGGTCGAGCTGCTCGAGACGGATCAGGAATTGTGGTTGGCCTCGCGCATGCAGGCCGTGGAACGGCTGGCTCGTCTCCGCGAGAGCGAAGGGGACTACCAGGGCGCCGCCCTCGTGCTCTTCGACCGGGTCCGCAAGGGCTGGAAGGACGTCCTGGCGGCGACCAAACGCATGCGCCAGCCGGAACCCGACCTTCGGCTCATTCTTGAGGAATCCCGCCAGCTGCGGGTCTCCTGGCTGGTCGAGGCGCCTTCCTATCTGCGCGCCTGGCTCGACAACGGTCTTTGGGGCGTCGATCCGGCCTGGGAAGAGGTTGCCCGGGCAACGATTGAGATCTTTATCGCCCTTTACCTGACCGTGCCCGAAATCCAGGAGCGCCACTCCGAACGCTTCGCGGCCGGACAGGGCCTTCCGACGAAGCGAACCTACAAGCGTTGGCTGCCGGATGAAGCTGTCCTGCGCGACGATGCTGCCCAGCTGGCAGCTCTTGCTGACGAAGCCCAATCCGCGCTGATTCGCGCCAATCTGCGTCTGGTCGTGAGTGTGACCAAACGCTACATGGGGCGTGGCATCGCCTTCCTCGACTTGATCCAGGAGGGGAACATTGGGCTGCTGCGGGCGGTGGAGAAATTCGACGCCGCCAAAGGCTACAAGTTCAGCACCTATGCGACCTGGTGGATTCGTCAGGCGATCAGTCGAGCGATCGCCGATCAGGCCCGCACCATTCGCATCCCCGTCCATATGGTCGAAACGATCAACCGGCTCATGCGCATTCAACGCCGGCTGGTCCAGGAACTGGGCCGGGAACCCACCTCGGAGGAGCTGGCGCTCGAGATGGACTTGCTTGAACCGGAAGCGGTCACACGTATCCGGCGGAGCCTCGACGGCGATGAGCCGATTGATCCTGTCCTTGAGCGGAAGTGGAAGCGGGCTGCGGCCAAGGTGCGGCGGATCATCCGCATCGCGCAGGAACCCAAATCGCTCGAAACCCCGGTGGGCTCGGAGGAATCGAGCCAGCTCGGGGATTTCATCGAAGATGAAACCATGCCCGAGCCCGTCGACGCGGCGGCCCGTGAGCTCCTGAAGGATCAGGTGCAGAACGCGCTTTCTGTGCTCACGGAGCGCGAACGCCAGGTGCTCGAGATGCGTTTCGGACTGCATGACGGCAGAGACTACACGCTCGAGGAAGTTGGCAAATACTTCAACGTCACTCGCGAGCGCATCCGGCAGATCGAGGCGAAGGCGCTGCGCAAGCTGCGCCACCCGACGCGCAGCCGACACCTGCGAGATTATCTCTCCTGATCGGAGATCCTGAGCCCTCGTTGCCGCCGCCGCTGGCGGCCTTTTTTTTCCGCCTGGCTTCCGCTTCCTCGCCATGCTCCATCGGTTAGGATGGTGGGGAGGAGGCAGCTTGTTTGCCTGTTGCCAATTGGCTTGTGATAGAATGAACACACACTTCCAGGGGACACGCAGGCGGGTCCCCTGTGCCGCTTGAGGTGCCCATGCCGGTCGAGTACTTGCCCATCGCCATCCTAATCGCGCTTTCGACCGCCATTGCATTTGTGGTGGTTATCCTCGGGCACCTTTTCGGTCCCCGGCGGCCGACGGCGCGCAAGGGCGAATCCTACGAATCTGGCATGCGGCCCTACGGCCCCGGCACGCGGCGTCTTCCCGTGCATTTCTACATGGTCGCCGTTCTCTTCATCCTGTTCGACATAGAAATCGTCTTTCTGCTGCCCTGGGCGGTCGTTCTGCGCCAGCTGAGGATGTTTGCCGTCATCGAGATGTTTGTGTTCCTGGCGATTCTGCTGGTCGGCTACATTTATGCGTGGAAAAAGGGTGCCCTGACATGGGATTAGAATCGAAGACGGGTGATCTCGGTGTCATCACGGTGCCGCTGGAGAAAGCCGTCAATTGGGCTCGTACGCGCGCCATGTGGCCGATGCTGTTCGGGTTGGCATGCTGCGCCATCGAGATGATGAGCGCGCAGGCGTCAAGCTATGATATGAGCCGCTTCGGCATGGAGCTGATGCGGGGGAGTCCGCGGCAATCGGATTTGATGATCGTTGCCGGGCGGGTCTCCCGGAAGATGGCGCCGGTTCTGCGCCGGCTCTATGATCAGATGCCGGATCCGAAATGGGTCCTCTCTATGGGGGACTGCGCCTCGTGCAGCGGTGTGTTCAACAATTACGCGCTCGTTCAGGGGGTGGACGAGGTCGTTCCGGTGGACGTCTATGTGGCGGGCTGCCCGCCGCGGCCGGAAGCCCTCATGCACGGCATCCTGATGCTCCACGAGAAGGTCAAGCAAGAAACGATCCGCGATTGGGCGTAGTCGGGAGCTTCCCGCTCCTGCGCTGCCCACTTCGCGCGTGAAAGGGACACTGGGCATGACGGCGGTCTACTCCGACCGGGCGGTCTCAATACTTGAAGCCGAGCTCGGCGAACAGGTCTCACCGCTGGCCGAGTTCCGGGGGGAGAAAGTCGTCCAGGTGAACCGGGAGGGGATCGTGGCCGCCTGCCGGCAGCTCAAGGAGCATCCTGAGCTGAGCTTTGATTTCCTGGCCAGCCTTACGGCGGTGGATGACTGGCCAGAAGAACCGCGCTTCGCGGTGGACTATCGGTTCTACAGTACGGCGAAGAATCATTGGACCGGACTGCGGGTTGTGGTGAGCGGCGAGGATGCCGAGCTGCCGACGATCGAATCG
>JBFJVD010000296.1:0-3290 GCA_041624375.1 Anaerolineales bacterium | reverse complement strand
GCCTGTGCGTATCCGTCGAGGCGGGCTGACAGGGCCATGAGCACGGGCGTGAAGACCGCCCAGCCAATACCCAGGGCCACCAGCGCCGCGGTCACATTGCCGAATTCCAGCGCGCCCAGTCGCTGGCCCCCGTAATACGCCAGCGGTCCCCCCGCCGCCCCGGCGAGCGCGGCGACCAGCCAGCGTCCCCGCAGCCAGCGCAGGGAAATGTTCAGGATCGTTGCGAAGAGCGCCCACATGAGCACGATCCAATAGGGAGCCGTGTTCGGCAGAAGGATTCCGGACGGATAGCGCAGCCACTCCTGCCACACCAGCAAACTGTCGAAGAGGGCGCCGATCGTGACGGCGATCAGGATCAATTTGATCTCGGGTTCCCGCGCGTCCGCGCGGAGCAGATGAAATCCGACGATCGAGACCGCAATGAGCGCGCCGATCCACGGCCTTTGCGCGGCGCCGCTCAACACGCAGGCAAACCACCCGACCTGAAAGAGCACCAGGTTCGTGAGGATCATGATCGTTCGTTTATCCATGGCCTCAGTGACTTGTCGGACCTGCGTTGCAGGATTTGCCACGCGGTCCCCCACCTGCTTTCACCCCCCTCACCCTGGCCCTGCTAGCCCGTCACCGGCTTTTCGAACAGGTAATGACTGACCCACCATTGCCGGCCTTCGTCGTATCCGAACAACTCGGCGCAGGCCATGAAGAAGATGCGCCACCGCATCCACCACGTCTGCGCCCGGGCTTCGCCGTAGGTCCCCACGAAGAGGGGCCAGAGCGCCTCGCGATTCTCGTCCATGTTGGCCAGCCAGGCGTTCGCCGTCCTCTCGTAATGAATCCCGTCCCAGCGCCAGCGGTGCAGGAACTTCAGGTGATCCTGGAACGCCTGGGGCAGATCTTCGCTCGGCATCATGCCCCCGGTGAAGAAATGACGGCTCATCCAGTCGCTGGCCCCCCTGTCCTCGAACAGGTAGGGCACGGACCGATGCACGAAGATGTGCATGAAGAAGAAGCCGCGCGGCTTGAGCCAGCCGTGCACACGCTCGAAGAGACTCGGCCAGTTCCGCATGTGCTCGAACATCTCGACCGACACCACGCGATCGAATCGCCCCGGCTCCGCCTCGAACACATTCATATCGCGCGTTAGGACCTGGAGGTTGGTCAGGCCCCGCTCGGCCGCCTGGCTGATGATGTGCTGGCGCTGGGAGCTCGAGTTGGACACGGCCGTAATGGTGCTCTTGGGATACTGCGCGGCCATCCACAACGTCAGGGAGCCCCAGCCGCAGCCCAGCTCGAGAATCGCGTGGCCATCTTCGAGCTGCGCGTGCCGGCAGGTCGCGTCCAGAGCCGCCGCCTCGGCGCCGGCCAGCGTCTCGCCCCCAACAGGCCAGAAGGCGCTGCTGTATTTCATATGGGGCCCCAAGACAGCCTTGAAGAACTCCGCCGGCACCTCGTAATGCTGCTCATTGGCCTTTTCCGGGACGGGCGCGGTCGGGGCCTTCCGCATGTGCTCGATCAGATCCGCCTCGAGACCGCGGGCGAGCGCGGCGTCCCCGGCGTGGATCTCGCGCAGCCGTTGCCTGACCAGGCGGCGGATGCCGGAACGGATCACCAGATCTGGCACCAGGCCGCGTTCGGTTAGGCCGAATGCAAGGTGACGCAGGCTGTTCGGCAGCACGATCCTCTCCTTCAATCGACGATGCGCAATACCCACATTGTCATTCGTCCCGCCTCGACCGCGCAACTCCCAAGAATGCCTTGAAAACATTCCCGGCCTCACAGTCGCCCCGCCCTCTCGAGCGGCCGCCGTCTGTCCTCGCCGGAGCTGCATCCCCTCGGAATCATGGCCATATGGGGTGTCCAAGGTTTGGGGGAGCGAGTTCGAGGCTTTGCTTGTGACCTCGCGGGTGGACTAGACTCGGGGCGCAAAGATCAGCCAGGCGAGCGAGGGTTGCTCAACCCTGACATATTCAGGGAAGCAGTTTCTGGCTGAACCGGGGCTTCCAGTCCCTGGTCAGAACATGGGGTGTACCTGTCTGGCAATTGTGCAAATCCCTGGCGGCAACACGTCCTACCGCCAGGTTCCCATTCTTGTAGCTGCCCCTCGACTGGGCTCGGGGCCCTGAGCTCGTCGAAGGGCAGCGTCTCACGCTGCCGCGGTCGGCAGTGGCGCCATCAGATGGCGCAGCTACAAGGCAACCAATAGAGGAGGGAGCCATGTCTCTGAAGCTCGTCATCTTCTACGGCTCGGTCCGTTCGGAGCGCCAAGGAATCAAAGCGGCGCGGTTTATCGTGAAGAAGTGTCAGGAACGGAAGCACGAGACCACGTTGATCGACCCGTTGGAATACCCGTTGCCGCTGTTGGACAAAATGTACAAGGAATACGAGCCCGACAAGGCGCCGGCGGTGCTCCAGCGCATGGCCAAGGTGATCATCCCCGCCGATGCCTACCTCGTCGTCTCCGGCGAATACAACCATACGATTCCGCCCGCCCTGGCCAACCTGATGGATCATTTCCTGGACGAATACTTCTGGAAACCCTCCGGCATCGTGTGCTACTCCGCCGGTCCTTTCGGCGGCGTCCGGGCCTCCATCGCGCTGCGGTCGATGCTGGCGGAGATGGGGACGTCCAGCATTCCGTCCGTGCTGCCGATCCCGCGCGTCCAGGACGCCTTCACCGACGACGGGATCCCGACGGACGAGCGTTCCCACCAGCGTGCGACGGAGTTCCTCGAGGAGCTGGAGTGGTATGCCCATGCACTGCGTGAGGCGAGGCTGCGGCCGTGCACGCGGAGTGAATGCGCCGCGGCGACCCACGTGGCCTCCACCGCCAAGTAGGTGTTCCCCAACGGATAGGGTTCATGTCTTATTCGGCCTTCGTACGCATTGGCGGTGGCTCATCAAGTCTTGCAATCACGTCCGAAACCTGCGAGGCTCGTGCTAGTCATGTTGACAGGGAGTCGACTCCTGTTGAAGCCAGATCCGTCGTCGGCCTGAACTCTTTGTCGTGCAACGAAGTCGAATGGTCGCACGGTCCAGTGCATCCCCGATCTTAATAGCCGATCGGAACGGGAGATGAAGGGTGGCTCAAGGTCTGCTCCGCTTTGCAGCACCGCGCGCGGCTCTCTTTGCGCTGCTGTGGTGGGTGCTCACGGAAGGTGAGCCATCTTCCTGGTGGATCGGCGTCCCGATCGTGATCGCCTCTGCCTTGGCGAGCTGGGGGCTTCGCGCAGGGCACGCCTGGAGCTGGCGCCCTGTCGGGCTGGCGCGGTTCCTCGCCGTCTTTCTTTGGG
>JBFJVD010000295.1:0-3297 GCA_041624375.1 Anaerolineales bacterium | reverse complement strand
GAACAGGTCACCGCGCGCGGCACGGAAGGGCTGCCGGCCGCCGCCGAAGCAGGCGCCTCGTGAGCCCTCGACTCGCCCGGCCCCTCCCTGCGGCGCTTCTCCTTCTTTGGCTGGTGCTCGCCGCCTGTTCAGGGCAGGCCGCCCCGGCGGCCGATGTGGTGGACGACTCAGCCTGTATCCCCACAGCGCCGGATCAACTCGGACCCTTCTACGTGGCCGGCGCGCCGGTGCGGGACAGCGTCGGCCGTGGACATGTGCTCGAAGGCATCGTCCGCTCAAGCCCCGATTGTGCACCGATCCCCGGCGCGCAGATCGAATTCTGGCAAGTCAACGAGCAGGGGGAATACAGCGACGATAAGCGGGCGACGGTATTTGCCGATGGGGAAGGTCGCTACCGCTTCGAAAGTAATCCGCCGCTGCCTTACAGCGGCCGGCCGCCCCACATCCATATCCGCGTTTCCGCCGATCGACATGAGACTCTGGTAACACAATACTATCCACAAGAGGGGTCAACCGATGGTAGCCTAGATTTGATTCTTCAGATGAATCGCTAGTTGAACGCGTCCACCATGCCAAGAGCTCTCATCGCGATCGCCCTCCTCCTGCTCACCCTCGCCACGGCGTGTTCCTCGATGGCATCGGGGGGCGTGCCAACCCCGGAACGAAT
The DNA here is from genome assembly GCA_041624375.1 of Anaerolineales bacterium. GTDB lineage: Bacteria > Chloroflexota > Anaerolineae > Anaerolineales > E44-bin32 > JBFJVD01. Next base: position 2,630 of record JBFJVD010000295.1, on the reverse strand, counting down.
GACCGTCACCCTACCCACACCAACGCTGCCCACAATTGGAGAGGATGAGCCTGCGGGATTGACGGCCCCACCGCCGTTGGCCGAGGCCGCTACGGGGCCGGGCGCGGCAGCCCCACCGGCGCCACCGCCCCCACCGATCGAAGAACAGACTCCGGCCGAAACCGCATTGCTCCCGGACTTGCTTACGCTCCCCCCGACGAACGTTCGCCTCGTCATCGACTGGAACACCGGCCGCAGCTATCTGCGGTTCACAAATGCCATCGCCAACGCAGGCATGAGCGACCTTGAGCTGCTGGGCTACCGCAGCCCGGTAAGCGGAAAGACGCTCGTGCTGCAGCGGGTTCGAACCACGTCTGGCAACCAGTATGGAAATATGGTCGGAGAATTCGCCTTTCACCCAGAGCACAATCACTGGCATTTCGGCAGCTTCGCCAGCTATACCGTGTGGTCCCTCCAGGAGGACGGCTCGCTGAACCAGATTCTGGCGACGAGCGGAAAGATCAGTTACTGTCTTCGGGACGATGAAGTGCTGGCGGAAGCCGTCGGTCGGGCCCGCACCTGGCCGGCCTACAATGCCTGCAACGGCGAGGTCCAGGGAATCTCAGCCGGCTGGGTCGATGTCTATCGTTCCTATCTGCCCGGTCAATATGTCGAGATCACCGGGCTAGAGGACGGAATCTACGCATTGGTCTCGACGGCGGATCCTGAGGGTCTCCTGCTTGAGAGCGATGAAACCAACAATACCGCCATCATCTATTTCGAGCTCTCTGGCAACTGGGTCGAATTGCTGTCTGCACCACCGATCGAGATTCCGGCCACGCCGTACTGATCCCTGCCCACCAACAACTGGTAAGCGAATCATTTCCGCCGCCGAAATCGGCGGCGGTTTCGCGTCGGATAAGCCTGACCTGTGCCTCAATCTGGGGCGAAGTTGAAGCCAGTGATGCTAGGCGGTCTGAGGATCGGCTTCGGAGGCCATCAAGCTGAGCCGCTGCTTCCCGCTGTAGATGTTGAAGCGCCGGCCGCGCAGGAAGCCCACCAGGGTGATGCCGAATTCGCTCGCCGCTTGGACCGCCAGGCTGCTGGGCGCTGAAATGGCGCATACGACCGGCACGCCGGCGACCGCGCATTTCTGCAGAATCTCATAGCTGGCACGGCCGCTCACAAGGACGATCCCCTCGCGCAGCGGCAGGCGAGCTTCGAGCAGGGCCCAGCCGATCAGCTTGTCGAGGGCGTTGTGCCGCCCGATGTCCTCCCGGTGCGCGACCAGCGCGCCCTCGGGCGTGAACAGGGCGGCGGCGTGCAGGCCGCCGGTCTTCTCAAAGATCCCCTGCGCTTGCCGCAGCTTGCCGGGCAGCGCTTCGAGCATGGTGGATTCCACCTGGGGACCTGCATCGATCGACGGTTGGCTGCGCAGTCGCAGCGCATCGAGGGTGGCCTTGCCGCAAATCCCACACGCGCTGGCGGTGTAGAAATGGCGGTCGAGATGCGCCAGGTCTGGCAGCTGCCCGGCCCGCAACCGGACGTTGACGATGTTGTACAGTTGCTCGGGGTCCTCATCCGGGTCGGTACAGTAGCTGATCGCCTCAATGTCCTGGCGATGCGCAATAACCCCCTCACTGAAGAGAAAACCGGCGGCAAGCTCGAAGTCGTTTCCCGGCGTCCGCATGGTCACCGCGAGCGACTCACGTTCGGCGGCAGCCAGCAGGCGGATCTCCAGCGGCTCTTCCGTCGCCAGCCAATCCCGCCGCCGCTGGGCAACGCTGTGATCAACTTTCCATACAGAGACCGGCACCGTACTTCCGGGGCGCATGGTCATCTCACGCCTCCTCCCTGCTCGCAGCCACCCGTTCGAGGCGGACCACTGCGTTGTAGTCGGGGATTCCCACCCCTGGTGAACGAACGCGCCGGTCGATGAGCACATTGCCTTCCGGCCAGTGAACTTGAAGGTTTCCCGGCTGTATGGGAGCCAGCATGGCATGCCCACGCAGCGCGCCGACTCCGTTGCGCAATTCAACCCGATCTCCGTTCTTCAGACCGAGCCGTTCGGCATCGACAGGGTTGATGAGGACTGCTTCGCGCAGCGCGCCGTTAAGCGCGTCTTTCCGCTCCTGTACGATGCTGTTGAACTGCTTACCGCGCCGCGTGGTCACCACAAAGGCGCCCTCGGGGACTTCGTTTAGGGGCAACTGGACGGGGACAAAATGGGCTTTGCCATCCGGCGTGGGGAAATTCCAGTTCCAGCAAAGGTGAGCCCCCCCATATTGGAACTGATCGCCGGCGCTGGTCAGGTTCTGGATTCCATCATACATGGGGATGATCTGACCGATCTCGCGGCGCACCGCCGCCATATCCGTGAAGCTGAGCGTGGGGCTGAGCTCAGGCCGCACGCGGCGGGCGATCTCCAGTAGGACCTCACCCTCGGAGCGCACATCCCCCGGTCTCGGTCCCTCGATTTCCGGATTAAAGATCACGCGCCGCTCGGTGCTCGTCTGAGTCACACCGCCGGGGATCTCATAGCGGGTGGCGGCCGGCAGCAGAATCACGACCTCCGCCGGATCGAGCAGCATTTGCCGACTCAACACGATATCCATATGGACCCGGAGCGGGACGCGCTCGAGTCCCGCCTG
>JBFJVD010000294.1:0-3299 GCA_041624375.1 Anaerolineales bacterium | reverse complement strand
GCGGCCAGATGGTCCCGTTGCTGAAGCCCAGGTAGAAGAGTTCAAACGTCTCGGGGGGAAGGAAGAGCGGCAGCGCGTTGAATTCCTGGCGCAGCCGTTCTTCGATTTCTGCCTGTTCGGCGGGATCGTCGGTGGTGAGTCCGGGCCAGCCGATCCAGAGCATTTCCTGCTGCTCGCGCAGCGCGGCCAGACTGGTCGCCAGCCCACCAACGCTCGGATGGTAGGCAAAACCATCTTCCGTCCGCTCCACACTCACCGGAAGGCGGTTGGAGACGATCACCAACCGCCCGGCCCGTTTCTCAACTTCTTCCAACGGCCCTCCCTCCGACTCAATCGCGGACTATACGAGGATACCAGATTTCAGGGCTGCGCCCTCTCATCGGATGGCGGAAACAGGTGGACAAACTTCTTGCGGAAAACTCTCGAAATCATTTCGAATTGTTGACGACGGACCGATCCCTTGTTAGAATGGCGCCGTGTTCACCCCGCGGGAGGGATCCGATGGCGGCTGGCGACGGGCCGGTCTACCCCGAATGGCTCGACGACGCGCCGACGCCGAGCCTGATTTGCGGGCCGGATGGCACAGTTCTGTGGGCGAACCGGGCGCTGGTCCAGGAACTGGGCCTGGCGCCGGAGCAGCTATCCAGCGCCGGGCTTCGGGTGCAGGAGCTGATCGGGGGCGCAGCGCCCTTGCTGGAAGAGCTTCAGGCTCGCGGAGAAGTCCGCCGCCGAGAGGTGCGGGTTCGGGGCGCAGCAGATGCCCCGACCGAGATGCTCCTTTCCGGGCGCCGCCTCGACCGGCAGGCGGGCTTTGAGCTCACCCTCACCGATCTCTCACCCCAAAAGGCGCGTGAGCAAGCACTCCACCGAGAGAAGGCACAACTTCAGGCGTTGGTCGAGAACCTGCCGGCAGGGCTTGTCCTCGTCGACCGCTTGGGCAACGTGGCCTACCTGAATCCAGGGCTGTCGAATTTGCTGCAGGTCGAGGGCGACGCGCTCCTCGGCGCTTCCTACACCAGCCTGTTTTCCCAGCTGGAGCAGCGGGCATTGGAACCGGAGGCAACCCGCCAGGCGCTGAACCGGGCAATCACCGCGCTGGGCGAGCGACCGACCGTCGATATCGCCTTGGCCGAGGCGCGCGAGACCTACCTGCAAATTGACTTCTTCTCAGTGTGGGACCAGCAGGGCAGCCAGCAAGGCTGGGGAGCCGCCTTCCGGGAAGTCGCCGATGGGCAGGACGACGTCTCCTGGAAGCTGGAAATGCTCTCGATCCTTGCCCGCCATCTGCGCATTCCGCTGCTGCGGCTCAAGGAGCAGAGCTCCGAATTGCTGTCGCAGGCCGAGGATCTCAGCTTGGAGCAGGCGGACGAATTTATCCGGACCACAGAGCCCAGCCTGGAGGTCATCCTTAACCAGGTCGAGCGCGGCCTGGAGCTGGCACGCCTGGAGCTGGGCCGGGTTCAGCTTCGGCCGGAGGCGGTCTCGCCGTCTGCGCTCATCCAACAGGCGGTGGAGCGGGCCGCCAGCGCGTTAGGTGAGCGGGAGATCATCCTCGACCTGCCAGCCAGCCTACCCCAGGTACGGGTCGATCCGGTCCGCGTGGAAGCGGTGCTTTTCGACCTGCTACAGAATGCAGCTCGTTTCAGCCCGGCCGCAGGCGCGATCAAGGTCGCCGCCGTCGGGCGAGGACCCATGGTGGAGCTCTCGGTCACCGATGATGGACCCGGCGTCCCCGACGAGCAGCAGGCGGACATCTTTGAGACCTACCAATCGTCGGATCCGGAGCTTGAAAGCCCCGGTTTCAGCCTGTTCCTCAGCCGCCGGGTTGTCGAGGCACATGGCGGGCGGATCTGGGTCGAGAGCCCCGTCGCAGAGTCGGACCACGGCGCCCGTTTCGCCTTCACACTGCCCCGAATGCCGGAAAGCGCAACGCCGATTTCCCGCCGCCTACGACGCGCCTCCCGCCCCACAGCCGGCGGCCGGCGGGTTTGGATCATCGAGGAGGATCCTGAACTGGTCGCGCAGCTCAGGACCCTGCTCGCCGAGGCAGGTTACCAAGGAGAGGCCGTCGCGGCAGACATCGATGTACAGGAGATCGGGAGCTCCGGGCTGCCCGATCTCGTGCTGATCGATCTGGGTGTTCGCAGTCGGGAGAGGCTGGCCCTCTGCCGGGCACTTCGCCGCCAGTCAGACCTGCCAATCCTGGTGCTCGTGTCACATTCCAGCCAGGAGGACTTGCTCGCGGTGGTTGACGCCGGGGCCGACGACTACGTCCTCAAGCCGTTTCAGCACGCCGAACTGATGGCCCGGATTCACGCCCTGCTCCAACCTGGGGAAATTCCGGGATCGGATGGGGACGATGAGATGCTGAACATCGATGGGCTGCGGATCGATGTCGACGCGCGTCAGGTCTGGCGGAACAACCAACCGGTTGCTCTCACACCGACCGAATTCGACCTGCTCGCCTACCTCGCCCAGCATCGCGGGCAGGTCCTCACCCATTCTCAGCTGGTCGACCAGGTATGGGAGCCCGGCGAAGGATCCCGGCACAACCTGTTTGTCCATATTAGCCGGCTGCGCAAGAAGCTCGAGGTGGACCCGGCTCACCCACGATTGCTTGTCACCCGCTGGGGAATCGGCTACATCTTCAAGCCCCGCCGCTGAGAACCACTCGAAAGAAGTCTGCAAGAAACCCGGCAATTTCGCAAGAAAATCTCAAGAATTATCTGGCACAATAAGGGGGTGGAGTATTCGCCCCCCATTCGTTTCTGGTTCGGTAGTCGATTGAAGGCCTGAACGACCGCATTGCAATGGGCAGCGGGGGAGTTTCGTGTTGCGAGCCATTGCAGGCCGGCCATTGATTCGCTGGAGCGGGAAGTCTGGCGAACGAACGGGCACCGACCAGGAGTCTTCCGCCAAGGGTTTGCTCGATCAGGCCGCGATTCGGCGGGCGAATCGATGGGGTTGTAGGTCGACCTGGGCCGCGTGTTTGTAGGAAACGTAGACAAGGAGTATTGAATGGCCAAAGCCGGCGAGAAGCTCCCTCAATTTTCAAAGGGCGATTGGATCGTCCATCTTCACCACGGCGTTGGGCAGGTGCGCGGCGTCGTCAGGAGAAGAATCGGGGGTGAGAAGACGCCGTATTATCGGGTTCGGACGCGCGACAGCGTGCTCTTTGTGCCGGTCAACGAGATCGATGGGGAGCGCCTGCGTCCTCTGGCCAGCCAGCGCGAATTTAAGCGGGCGCAGAAGATCCTCAAGCAGCCGGCCGAGGAGATGTCGGACGACCACACCGAGCG
>JBFJVD010000293.1:0-3327 GCA_041624375.1 Anaerolineales bacterium | reverse complement strand
GGGCGGCGCGCGCCAGCCATGCATCGAACTCTTGACGGCGGGTGACCACAAGGGCCGGCGAGCCGTAGACTGGGATTGCCCGGCCGGCGTACTCAAAGATGGCCCGGTCGACGGCAATGTAGGGGATGTTTAGCGTCAGGCCAAGGCGCTTCAGCTCGGCCAGCCCGAAGGGCGTGATCCCTCCGGCGCAGAGTTTGTGGCGAGGATGGCTTGCCTTCTCGAAGACTCGCATGCGCCCTGCCCAGCTCGGGTCGAGCTGGAGCAGGTGGAGGGCGGTGGCCAGCCCGGCAGGGCCGCCGCCGACGATGGCGACGTCAATGGATCGCATGGCTCCATTGTAGCCAAACGGACGGGGTTCTGAATCTGATCGTGGCCCCTGCCATCTCGCCGCCTATTCTTCCTGGACCGCGACGACTTCTGCCGTTTCGAGGTTCACACGCATCACCTGGCCACCGTATCCATGGCGCATGTCGTGGCCCCGCACGATCACGACGCGAACATCGTCCGGAATCTCGATGGTCTCGGAACGCGTAAAAGGGGCGGTGCTGTGGCTGTGGAGCAGCACACGACGGCCGAGCAGGTTGCCCTGCAGGTCTTCCACCTGCCACCAGTCGGCGTATTCCGGCGCTTCGCCGTCGTCGTCATGGTAAAGGGTCACATCGAATCGGTAGCGACTCTCACCGAGTGGCTCGAAGGTCACCCCGACCACATTCGCTTGCCGGAGATCGAGCGCAGCCTCGGATGGGGTGGGGGAGGCGGGGTCGGTTGGCATCGTGGTCGCTCCGGAGGGCTCGGTCGGTACGGCTGTGCTCGTCGCAGGGGCCGGTCTGCAGGCTGCGGCCAGCATGAGCAGCGAGGCGGAGGCGACGAGGTTGAGGTGAGCGGGCTTTATGGTCACAGGTTGTAGAGCCCCCCGTATTTCTCGCGCAGGTACTGCAAGTAGGCATCCAGCGAGAGGGGCCGGCCGGTCGCCCGTTCGATCAGCATATCGGGCGTGTATTTGCGGCCGTGGCGGTAGATGTTCTCCTTCAGCCAGCCGTGCAGCGTCTCAAAGCGGCCCTGTTCGATGTCGTCGGGGATCTCCGGATGCGTCTCGAGCGCGGCCTGGTAGATCTGCGCGCTCATGATGTTGCCCAAGGTGTAGCCCTGGAACATGCCGCCAACGATGTAGGAGAACCAGTGGACGTCCTGCAGGACGCCGTCCTTGTCGTCTGTGGGGGCGATCCCGAGGTCCGCTTCCATGCGAGCCTTCCAGGCTTCCGGGAGGTGCCGCACTTCGAGGCTGCCTTCGAGCAGCTGCATCTCAAAGCTGAAGCGCATCATCACATGCAGGTTGTAGGTGACCTCATCCGCGTCGGTCCGGATCAACGAGCGTTCCACGCGGTTGACGGCGCGGTAGAAGTCGTCCAGCGGCACGCCGTTGAGCTGCTCGGGAAAGGTCTCCTGGAGGCGCGGGTAGAAGTAAGTCCAGAAGCCCCGGCTGCGCCCGACGATGTTCTCCCAGAGGCGCGACTGGCTCTCATGCAGCCCGGCGCTGGCGCCGCGGGCGAGCAGCGTGCCTTCGAAGGCCGGGTCAACGCCCTGTTCGTACATGGCGTGGCCGGCTTCGTGGAGCGTGCTGAAGAGCGCGTCCGTCGGGTCGTCTTCCTGGGCGCGGGTGGTGATGCGCACATCGCCGATGGAGAATCGGGTCATGAACGGATGCGGGGCGAAATCCTGTCGGCCGCGCTCGAAGTCGTAGCCAAAGCGGCGGATCACCTCCTCGCCGAAGGCGAGCTGGCGATCGACCGGGTAGGGCTGGCGCATGAACCCGGTGCCCGGCGCCTCTTCCGAGGCGATGGCTTCGACAAGCGGAACCAGCGCCTCCCGGAGTTCATCAAACAGGGCGCTCACCGAGGCGGCGGTCATGCCCGGGTCGAACAGCGCGATGAACGGATCGATCGGGTGTTCCGCCTCGGGGTAGTGGGAGGCCGCCTCCTGGCTGAGAGCAACGGTCTTCTCCAGATGGGGGCGCACCATGGCGAAATCGTCGGCCGGCCTTGCCTGGCGCCAGACTTCGAAGGTCTGCGCAGAGTGCTGGGAGATCTCACCCATGAGATCGGCGGGGATGGGCGCCCACGCATCGTGGGAGCGCCGGGCGGCGCGGACCAGCCCGGCTTCCTGGGAGTCTGGGGGCTGCGCCTCGGCCCAAGGTTCGAGCTCATCGAGCAGCGCACCGAGCGCGGGGTCGGTCAGCCGCTCATGCGCCATGCGCTGCAGGCGGCTGATCTGGCGGGCGCGAGCCGGGCCGCCGCCCGGCGGCATCTTGGTGTTCATATCCCAATTCAGCAGCAGGTAGGCGGCGCGCAGGTCGAAGTATTCTTCCAGCCGCTGTTTGAGTTGGTCGTAAGCTTCGGACACGTTGGGTCTCTCCTGAGAGATGGGCATCGGCCATCATTGTAAGCGAGGCGGCGGCGGTCCGGTGGCCAGCTGTGGTTGCGCCGGCCGCCAGCGGCTGACCTTCTTCTGGGCCGTGCTTGCCCCAGCGGTAGAGTGTGCGAGAATGAAGCCCGATGAACGCCTGGCTCAAGCTCCTGCCGCTCGCCGAGCGCAATCCGTTTCCGAGAGAAGCGCTGGTCGCCCGAGATTTCGATCCGGTGCAATCGCTGCTGATCAGCTTCTGGGGGGTGGTTGTACTGCGGGACAAGGTCGGTGAGCGGGTGATGCGCAGCCTGGACTCGGACTACTGGCAGCAGATCGTCGCTGAAGCGGCTCCCGACGGCCTTCCAGCTGCGGGCCAGCTACTGGCGTATGATGAGCAGATCCAGCGAATGACAGAGGCCGAGCTGCAAGAGATCTATCTCCGGATCCAGGAGGATCATCCGGAGGTGCTCGACCATCTGGCCGCGGTGCGTGCGATCCTGGTGCCCGAGTGCACCTGGCTGTGGGGTGCGGGTGTGCGGCATGACGTCATGCTGGCGCACTCCGGCCATAAGCGTCTGTTGGGACGCTTCCGCAATCAACGCCTCTTCTATCCCCGGCTGGAATTCGAGCCAGAAGCGCCACTGCAGCCGGCGCTGCAGCTGCTTCTTGAGCAAGGGTTTGAGCCCGACGACCGGGTGGACATCGAAGCCCCCGGACTGCGCGCCGCCAGCATCGGCGAGGCGCTGCGCTACGCCACCTGATCTCGAAGCATCACCCAGTTGGAGTCAGGACGAAATCACCCGGTGGGATGAGGTCAAATCACCCTCTGGGGTGTTGGTGGTGCCGGTCTGGTGCGCGATCATGAAGGTCCTCAACGGCGGTCGGTTCTCCCTCCGTTCCTAATCGACCGCCGTTGAGGACCAT
>JBFJVD010000292.1:0-3327 GCA_041624375.1 Anaerolineales bacterium | reverse complement strand
GCTGCCCATTTCTATTTTCCAGCGTGATGAGGGACGATGCGTCATCTTCAGGGAAGCGTCGAGGTGGTCACCGGTTCCATGTTCAGTGGCAAGACGGAAGAACTTATCCGACGCCTGCGACGGGCCCGCATCGCCCGGCAAGAAGTTCAGGTGTTCAAGCCGGCGGTGGACAGTCGCTTTGGCCAGGGCAAAGTGACCTCGCACTCCGGCAGTGAGTTTGAGGCCACCCCGGTGTCGGATGCGGCCGAGCTGCGTGAGCAGTTGTTGCCGGAGACGACAGTGGTCGGGATCGACGAGGCCCAGTTCTTTGACGAAGGGATCGTAACCGCTGTCCAGGAGCTCGCCGGTCAGGGGCTGCGGGTGATCGTCGCGGGTCTGGACACCGACTTCCGGGGGGTTCCGTTCGGACCGATGCCAGCGCTGATGGCCCAGGCCGAACGGGTCGACAAGATCCACGCGATCTGTATGGTGTGCGGAGAGCTGGCGTCCCGCACCCAACGCTTGATCGACGGCCAACCCGCTCACATCTCGGATCCTGTCGTTGTGGTTGGCGCGAGCGAGCTGTACGAGGCGCGCTGTCGCCAGCATCATGAGCTTCGGCGGGACGCATGATCCAGGATTACACTCATTTCCTCGAAGAGGTCTTGATCGATGAGGCGACTCTCCAGAATCGGATTCGGGAGCTGGGCGCAGAAATCAGCTCGGACTACGCCGGAGAGGATCTGCTGCTGGTTTGTATCCTGCGTGGGGGCGTGCTGTTCCTGACCGATCTCATGCGGCAGATCACGATTCCTCACGCGATTGACTTCATGGCGGTTTCATCCTATGGAGCCGGGGCTCGCGAATCGCGCGGCTATGTGCGCATCGCCTTCGACCTCTCCACCTCAATCCGCGGCCGCAATGTTCTGCTCGTCGAGGACATCATTGACAGCGGCAACACGATCAGCTCCGTGTTGGATCTTTTGAATGCCCGCAGGCCGGCCTCACTGAAGGTCTGTACCCTACTCGACAAGGTCGAACGCCGTGAGGCTAGGGTGCCGATCGACTACCGGGGCTTCGAGATCCCCAATAAGTTCGTATTTGGCTATGGCCTGGATCTCGATGAGTATTACCGCAACCTTCCCTTCATTGGGGTCGTCCAGCCCGAGAAATACAGCGAGCCGGAATGATCCCGGTCCTCGATGACGCGTCCCAATTTGCTCCCTGAATTTATCAGGGAGAACCTCAACCTGATCGACCCTCCCGACAATGTCTGGCTTGTCGGCGGCGCGGTCCGGGACCGTCTTCTCGCAAAGGAAACCGCCGACTTTGACTTCGCCGTCAGAGATGAGGCGCGTCGTCTGGCGCGTCAAGTGGCCGATCGTCTTGGCGGGGATTACTTCGTCCTCGATCAAGCGCGGGACACGGCCCGTGTCCTGCTGCCCTGGGAATCCGGCGGGCGCCGCACGCTGGACTTCGCCGTCCTGCGCGGCGCGGATATCGCCGCCGATCTGGCGAGCCGGGATTTCACGATCAACGCGATGGCCATTCCCCTGCGCACCCCCCAACGACTGCTGGATCCGCTTGGCGGGCTGCAGGACCTGAAGGATTCCCGGCTGCGAGCCTGTTCTTCGGAATCGCTTCTCGATGATCCGGTCCGCACCTTTCGCGCCGTCCGCTTTTCGACAGAACTTAGCCTGACCATCGATCCTCCCACAAGATCCTACATCAAGGCTGCGGCGGAGCAGCTTGGCTCTGTGTCCATCGAGCGCCTGCGGGATGAGTTCTTTGCCATGCTGGCGACGGCAAGGCCCGCCCCCGCACTGCGGCTGCTGGATCACTTCAATCTGCTGGGCAAGCTCTTCCCTATCGAGTCTGGAGCCTTCCAGCAGGTCTCAAGCAGCTGGGGGGCCCAGATGGATCGAGTGGCCTCACTGGGCCGCATTCTTGGCACGCTTGGTCCGGTCCATGATCCGGAGGGGAGTGCCGGGATGGTGCTGGCGGAGGTTTCCTTGAGGCTGGGGCGCTTTCGATCGATGCTGGACGACCACTTGCGTTCGGAGATCGGGTTCGGCCGGAGCGTGCGGACCCTTTTGTACTTCACGGCATTGCTCTCGCAGGGCGAACCCGGCAGTGTGGGTGAAGCGGCCGCGCGCCTCCAACTCAGCGGCGGCGAACGCTCTCGGGCCGCCCGAATTGCGCGCGCGAGCAGGCAGGCGCTGTCACTCGAATTTGAGCAGGACGAGGCGGATATCGCCCTATACCGTTATTACCGTGCAGCGGGCGAGGGTGGGGTGGAGGGAGGGCTGCTTGCCTTGGCCGGCGTCCTGGCGGAGAGCGTCACGCCGCCTCCACAAGACGAATGGGTCTCCGCCGTCGAGAAGGTCCGTCGAATACTATCTGCCTTTTTTGAGACTCCGGAGCGGCATGTGGCGCCGCCAGTATCTGTGACCGGCGACGATCTCATGCTGGCCCTGGATCTGGCTCCGGGACCGATGGTCGGCAAGCTGATTGAGCACCTGCGAGAAGCGGCTGCGGCGGGTGAGGTCGAGGATCGCGATCAGGCCCTCGAACGGGCCAGGCGCTGGGTGGAGTCGAACGCCGAATCGGATTGAACCCCTTCGACGTCAGATCCTTCCCAGGATTTACCTGTCACTAAGGGTAGATCTCAAGAAGCACCGGTTCGTAAAAGCAGCGACAGCCATAGCGATGGGAACAGCCAGGGATTGGAAGCTCGGGAACCTTGTCTTTCGGCCAGCCACCCTCTGCTTCGTGGCACGTGGGACAGCAATCCGCGTTCGGGATCAAGCGGATCGTCCCCACCCTTGGATTCGCCCGCAGTCGCGCCAGGGCAATCGCTGTGGCCGAGTATTCTGACAGATCTCTTCCGCAGCGGGTGCATTCGGTGGCTTCATCCGGCGAATATGCCTTGCACTGGGTACAGGTTCGCACGCAGTCCTCCAGTCGGCTCGTTCATCAAATTGTACCGGGCGGTTGGAGCCTGTCAACGAAATCGGGATGACCACACGAACGATCTTGCATGTCGACCTGGATGTCTTCTTCTGCTCCGTCGAGGAACTCCAGCGACCCGAGCTAAAGGGGAAGCCTTTCGTCGTGGGAGGCAGTCCGGAGGGCCGAGGGGTGGTCACTTCAGCTTCGTACCCCGCGCGCGCATTCGGAATTCGCTCGGCCATGCCGACCGCCCGGGCGCTGCGCCTCTGTCCGGACTTGATCGTTGTCCGGTCGCGCCATGCGGTGTATGGCCGCCTCTCCCGCGAGATCATGGATCTGCTGAACGACGCCGCGCCAGTCGTGGAACAGCTCTCGATCGATGAAGCCTTTCTGGAT
>JBFJVD010000291.1:0-3338 GCA_041624375.1 Anaerolineales bacterium | reverse complement strand
GGTGCCGCCTGGGCGGACGCGCGTCATCATGGCGGTCATGCCGTCCAGTGGAACTGGAAGGAAATTGAGCACCAGCCCGGCTACTACCACGTCGAAACCACCGTCGATTCGGGGTAGCTCCGGGAGCTGAGCGACGATAAACTGGGCGCGTACGTCGGGCATGCGTTCGCGAGCACACGCGAGGTATCCCGGCGAGCGATCGCAGGCGATCACCAGGCGAGGGTCTGCGTCGGCCAGGATGGTCTGGGTGACGGCTCCGGTGCCGCACCCAAAGTCGAGCCAGGCGGCGCCACGAGGGATAGCAAGCCAGCGGAGAAAACTCTTGGCCACGGCCCTGCTCCAGCGTCCTACATAGGACTCGTAACTGACCCCGTCATCCCAGGTGTCCGACCTCACTCAGCATGTCCTGGTCTAGTGGGAAACATCCTCACTCTTCGCCGGGTCACTCGGCCCCCGCGTCTCGAAGGCGGGAAACGGCTATGGGCAGGAGGAACTGTGCGGATTCGTAGCACAGCTTATGAGGGCGAATTGAAGCCGAACGCCCACTTCCAACCGACGGCATCCTTCACATAGACGCTGGTGCCATAGATCGTCTGTCCGCTGATGTCCTGCCCGCCGCAGGCTCCGTCAACCGAGCCCTCTAATGTCAGGATGCCGACCGTTGGCGACACGGAGATTCCGACACCATTCGTCAGCGTAAAGCTCTCGACGTCGCATGCCGCGCTCGTCCAGTCCTTCATTGTGGCGGCCTTATCTGCGAAAGAGGTACCAAAGATGTTGACAAATGCAATATTCTCGGCCGTGAGGGCGTCGATCTTCCCGGCGTCGTGCGTCCTCCATGCTTCCCAGATGGATCTCTCGGCCGCCATCAGGGCGCCGGTGCTCGGGTCGGCTGTCGGGTTGGCAGGTGCCGGGGCAACAGGCGCATAGGCATGCGCTGCGGCCTTGCCGTCCTTCGTCGGCACTTCCTTCGTGTCGGTTGCGGGCGGAGCCGTAGGATCCACGATCAGGTTCTCCCCATGAAACACCGCCTGCCATTCTTCACCGCTTCTGACCCAGACGGTCGCCGCACGGACGGGGCTTGGCAGGTCTTCGGTCCTGCCGTCAGCAGTGCAACTGCCTTCCCTTATTGTCTTGTAGCTGAGGACATGCGTGTCATTGTCGATCTGTAACATCTGCGGCTCGGTCATCGACCAGCCCTCTCTGACCTCGCATCTGACGCCGCTGATCATCTTGACGGCGTCGGTCTTGCTCAGGCGCGCTCCGCCGGCACGCATCACGAACTTGTCGCTGAGAAGCCTCTCGAAGAACTTGCCGTCCCCGTTGATGTAGGCTTCGTTCGCCTGTCTATCCAATGCGAGCAATGCATCGGCGGTTGGTGCAGCAGCGACTGGCGTGGCGGCCTTGGCGTTCGCGTTCTTCGCTGGTGCATTGTCGGCGGGTGCCGCACATGCCGTAGATACAACAGCAGCGGTCAGCATTCGCAGCACATGTCTCAAGTCGAGAATCATCGGTTTCCCTGCCTTCCTTCAGAACGTCCGCGCTTGGCCATGCGCATCTTCGACAGCGCCTGACCGACTACTCAGGTTGCTGCAGCGTCCACATGTCCATTGTGATCTTCCACGTCCCGTCCGGCTGGCGTTCCCAGACCGTGATCCAGCGACCCGTCTGTTGCATCGTGTCGCCGCCTGCCTTCGGGGTCCAGTGCTCGCGAAACGTAGCGCGGATGACGGCAAGGTTCCCCGAGGCCTGAACGTCATCCGTAGTGACCTCGTCGAGCACGTAGTCGTTGTCCGCAAAGAAAGTGGCCAAGTCAGCCTGAATAGCCGCCACACCGGTCTCGATCGGCTCGTCGGGGTCAATCCGCACCGCATCGTCCGCGTACCAGGACGCGAGCGCATCCGCATCGCTGGCGGCGAAGGCCGCGTTGTAGGCGTCGAACTGCGCTCTGACTTGTCCCAGGTCGACGGGCTGTTCACCGGGGGTGCAGCTCGCGGCGAGGACGAGCGCTACTGGAAGGGTGAAGCACAGGATTCGTCGCATTGTGTGGCTCCTCGGTTTCGGAAGCGGTTGGAGAGAGTTTCCTTGCTGCGCTCATCTCACGAACTCCGAGTCAGCGGCGTGCCTTCTCAGTCCACCCTGTTCAAATCAACGACTTCCTTTTCCCAGGCGGCATCAATGAGAAGTCATCGGGTCCCGCCAGCGTGTAGGCGAAGCTGGCGCCGAACAGCCCCAACTCCCGTTTGGCTGAATCCAGGCCCCAATACAGTCCGGAAAGCCCTTCGGCCAGGACCGTTTGGCTGACCGACAGAATGACCAGGACCGCCATCCAGAGCGCGATGGCGCCGCAGGCGAAGCGCGCACTCTTCGGAACCAGGAGGCCGCCGGCCAGAGCCAGTACGACAAGCCACGGCAAGGTCTGATTCAGGCGATTCATCCCAACCCCGAGAGGAAAGAGGAGCGCCATCACGAGCGCATATAGAAGCGCCACCCGGATCAAGCCCAGGAACCA
This sequence comes from Anaerolineales bacterium, assembly GCA_041624375.1. Taxonomy (GTDB): domain Bacteria; phylum Chloroflexota; class Anaerolineae; order Anaerolineales; family E44-bin32; genus JBFJVD01. The sequence goes on along the minus strand of JBFJVD010000291.1, from coordinate 826 downwards.
ATTCCCGCGAGGCGATCTGATGTCCGGGGACCAGCCCAACTTTCGATCCAAGCTGAGTCGCCCGGAACTCGTAAAGGCGACGGCAAGGGCGACCCCGCCCATCGAGACGTCCTGGGCCAGGCGAATCATTCCTGCAACGGGATTGGCCATGGGAAAGGAAAGGAACATCAGACCCGCAAGGGCCGCGAACCAAGGAATGGCGAAGCCGCTGACGAGGGCGAGTCCCACGGCCATCTCGACCCAGCCTAGGGTCCGCAGAAAGCCGAGCAGATCGAGCCGAAGGTACGCTTCGATCCACTCGACGAAGAAAGGAGCGATCCAACCGGCGTCAGGATTCACATAATTTTGAACAAGTCCACGAGGGTCCGCGGGAAACGCCAGCTTCCAGCCTCCCACCAGCAGCACGATGCCAAGACTGATCCGAGCTATTGCGATTGCGCTTGCCAACGAGCCACCCGATTGGGATCGGTCGTCTCCTTCCATGAGAATACTCCTTGCCTGAAGGTGGCACTCAGTGACACCTGAACGGCGTGGCCCAACGTTTTGGCGCCTCAGCTGCGCGCCACGTTGTCTCCATCCCCGCTCCGCGCCAGCCGCAGGCGCCTGTTAGATGCCGTCACTCAAAGGCACTGCTACTCAACGGTGAATTCGTGGACCATGCCAGCCGAGGCGTGCCTTCTCAGTCCACCCTCTTCAAATCAACGACTTCCTTCAGAACCAGCAAGGCCCGGCCACTGCACGCGGTGGTTAGACCGCAGAGCGTTTCGGTATCGTGAGTAGCGGCCTCCCGGTCACCGCACCAAGGACAGCGCCGCCGAAAAACATC
>JBFJVD010000290.1:0-3349 GCA_041624375.1 Anaerolineales bacterium | reverse complement strand
CCGCCATCCCAAATGCGGCGGCCGCCTCGGCCAGGCTGTAGTTCCCCGGGTAGGCATGGAAGTCGAAGAAATCCAGGTCTGCGCCGGCCAGCAAGGAGGCCGTTTCGACGTACCAGCCCGGCGCGGCGATCCTGGGAGCGAAGAACCCCATCGTCACCAGCGCGGTGGGGTCGTGCGTCATGATCACGTCGCGCACTTGCTCGATGTAGAAGCGGACCCCGTCTGCAAGCATGCGCCGCTTCTGCTCGGGATCGCCCAGGTCATAGCTGACGCCGTTGGCGGTGATGATTTCGCCCGACTCGAGAGAAAGTGGGGGCTGGTCGGCGAAGAACCACTGCTCGTTCAGCAGCGACCAGGCGAAAACGGCGTCCAGCGGCGCCTGCCGTTCGCGCAGGCCGCGCAGCAGATCATCCCAATAGCGCTGGGCGGCTTCAACCCCTGGCTCGGTGAGATAGTGCGCGTTGCGGTAGCCGGCGAAGGACGGCCCGGCGCCGCGATTGGAGATCTCCCAGTAACCACCCTGCGCCGGCAGGTCGTTCGACGTGAGCAGGAGTGTGAGCCCTTCTTCGTTGGCCACTTCCATCGCCGCGGCGAGGTTGTCGAGGTAGGCGGGGTTCAGCCCCGAGCCGCCCTGGCGCCCGATGCATGCAGAGCCCAGGCTGCAGTGGTCGATGAACATGCGCACAGTGTTGAAGCCGCGCGCCCGAAGGAGCGCGAAATCCTGCTGCAGTTGGGCCCGATCAAAGACGCCAACCGCAAAGACCCGATCCTCGAGACCGGCTTGAGATGAAACCCGCACCTGATAGTTGACGCCGCGCGGGATAAATCGCTCCCCGGTCTGCCGATCATAGAACTCAGCGCGCCCGTCCACCGTCCGGATGGCGATGCGGTGCTCAGGCGCAGGCGCGGTCGGCCGCTGTGTGGGTTCGACGGTGGCTTCCGGCGTCGGGTCGGGTGGCTGCGTCGGCGCCGGCTCTGTCGGAACATCAAGCAGACCGCTGCAGGCGGCCAGCGCCAGGCCAAGTCCAGCCACGAGGAGCCGAAGCAATCCATTCATTGCGCGCAAGATCTTGCTCCTGCCTGCTGAATTCCCGGAAGCTCCTCGGCTCAGGGCCCACCTTTATGTGGCGGACCCGGTCTACTCGAACAACGGGGGGTTGGGGATGACCGTGAACCAGACAAGATAGACTGCCACACCCAGCGCGGTGGTCAGCATGTAGAGAGTATAGGCGGTGCGCATGAAGGGTTTGTAGTTGTTAAAACGCAGGGCTTGCGGCACCAGCTTGTGGCCTCGCAGAACGACGAAATTGCCCAGTGTAAAGGCGAAGAAGCCGACCAGCGCGTGGAGATGGGTCACGCCGTAGAAGATCGCGGCGCGCGGTCCGCCAAGATCCCGCAGGACGAAATCACGATAGGGCAGGATCATCAGCCACAAGACGAGCACCACATTCAGAAGGGCACCGCTCGTCTGGATCCGGCCGTGGGTAACGTAATGCCCCCGCCGGGCGGCGATGAAACCGGTGGTGAAGATCGCCGCCACGAGCAGGCTCAGCACAAGCGTCATATCGGCGCCGAAGTTGGCGGACGTCCCGAGAAAGCCCGGCTGATGAAGCAGTTCCGTCATGGTCGAGCTCCTTGTACCTTAGCGGAGAGGCCCTGCCGGTGGCAGGTGAGGGCAGGATGACCTTTAGGATACAACAGGCCCGGCGCAGGTCCTCGATAGTCTTCACGGGTAGACTCGAAAAAGGAAATCCCGATCCGGCGTGATGCGACCGTTAAGTATCGCCTGGCCGTTTGGGTAGAAATCGTCCGAATGCTTCCAGCCAAACATGTCAAGCTGCCCGCCTTCGAGCGTGATCAAGATGCGCCGTCCAACGCTCACGCCGAGCACCCCACCGGGCATGCCAAACCCCAGCCAGTCGTCAAAACCCTCGGCGACCCGCAGGCTCGCCCTCGCCAACTCGACGCCGAACTCGTCAAGAACCCGCAGCGTGAGTTCATCGTCGCCGCCGCCAGAATGAACGGTCAGCACGCCGACCTCAATGAGGCGGACGGTCGCAGCCTCGGAGACAAAGGTCTGCATGAGCGCGCCGCCTTGCACCACGCCGGCGGCCTCCCCATCCCACGTCGCGGGATCGTTCCCCAAAAAGAGCGGAACCGGGGTACGCGTCGGCAGCGAAGAGGGACTCGGCTCGAGGGTCACGGTCGGCGAGGCCGGCGCAGCGGCCGGCGCGCAGCCGGCGAGCAACCCGCCGAGCAGGGCAGCGGCTGCTGCCAGGAATCGAAGGGGCATAGCGAGACTCCTGCTTGCGATGAGTCGATGTACGCCGAACGGACCACTCCGCTAAGCATACCCCTCATCTAGGGGTCACAAGCTGGGGAGGCCTGCGATACACTGGAGCCCTCGGAGGCCCATGCGCACGCTCACCCGCCACTTCAGCCAGCAATTTGCCCGCTTCGTCCCCTGGGCTGGATGGACGCTGCTGTTCGGCGTGGCCTACGCTCAGGCGCCGCTTTACACCTCGAATCAGAACCAGTATTTCCTGCACGGGGCTGCTGCGGCTGGTTTGGGCACACTCGCCGAAGACTGGCTGGCGAACACCGTCGACCCGACCCCCGTCTTCAGCGCGCTGGTAGCCCTGACGTATCGCGCGCTGCCTGAGGCCATGTTCTATGCCTATGACTTCCTGCTGTTTGGAGTCTACCTGTACAGCCTGAGCGGGCTGGCTATCGTGCTCACACCCCCACAGTCGCCTGCTCAGAACAAAGGCTTGCTCCTGCTGCTTGTCCTGTTGCACTCCGCAGCCCTGCGTTATGGGCTCTCGTGGGCCCCAGGCGAACATTGGTCACACCTCTTTGAAGCCGGCGTCGCCGGCCAACGGCTGCTCGGACCCGTCTTCCAGCCAAGTTCCTTCGGCGTTCTGCTCCCGCTCTCGATCCTGCTGTTCTTGCGCAAACGTCCCTGCCTTGCGGTGACAGCGGCTGTGCTCGCGGCAACTGTCCATCCAACCTACCTGCTCAGCGCAGCGATGCTTGGCGCAACCTACGTCCTGGTCCTGCTTCGGGCTCGCAACTGGCGCGCGGCCCTTGGGTGTGGCGCCATTGGCGCGCTGCTGGCGTCGCCGATCCTCACCTACACCTGGAGCGTGTTTCGTCCAAGCGGAGCCACGATCGCGGCCGAGGCCAGCCGCATCCTCGTCGATGTTCGGATCCCACACCATGCCCTCCCGACGGTGTGGTTCGACGCCAGCGTCATCGCCAAGCTCGCCTTCGTGGCGGCAGCGCTGTGGCTGACTCGCCGCACGCCGCTCTTCCCGCTGCTGTTGCTGCCCACCGTGTTCAGTCTCGG
>JBFJVD010000289.1:0-3376 GCA_041624375.1 Anaerolineales bacterium | reverse complement strand
GGGGCCCGGCGGGGGCCTCGGGGGCAGCACAGGCGGTAAGGACTACAGCGAGTAAACCGAGTAGTCCCAAAAGCATGGCCCTCTTCATGACATTCTCCTCCTTCGTAAGCTCAATCTTGGCCAATCGCCAATCATAGATTGGCTCGTCTCCCAATGGTACAGTGTAGCACAGCCCAAATCAAACCCTGCCGGCTCAAACTGGGCGCGGAGTCTGCAGCGATCAGGGCTTGTAAAGGTGAACTTGAACAGACCCCGGTTCCAGTGGCAATAGGGGCGTGACGAGCGATACAAATTCCGGGACGCTGACCGTGAGCCGAGCATGATCCGGGACGAGATATGCCAGGTCCGTGATGTCGGGTGCCTGATCGAGGATTCCGGCGCGCTCGGCGAGCGCCTCGACGATCTCAGCCTGCAGGCCCAATAGCGCATCAGGTCGTTGCTCTATCAAGTTGAGCGTTGCCAGCACCTGCTCTCCGGAAAGGTGTGATCCCTGGACACGGAGTCCGCCCAGAAAATCGATGCTCGCCGCGAACGCGCTCCGATCGAGAACTGCCACAACATCAGGCGTCCCGGTTGCAGCATCCGCCAGTGCATCGAGAAATTCGGACGCAGGCCCGGATTGCGCATTCCATTGAAAGAGCTCGGAGATGTTGTATTCCGAGCCCTCAGCCCCATAATCCAGCGGGAGTCCAACGAAATAGATACCCTTTCCCGGCAAACGATACGTCAGGTACCAGACGGCCAGGAGCCTGGGCTCGTCCACCCGCAAGTCATCGACGCCGAGCAGGAGCACCCATTTTTGGTCTTCATGCTGATCGATTTCCAGGCCGGTAGCAGGTATACCTACTGTCGGTGGAGGATCCTCCGTCGTCTCAGCCGCGCCATCCGTTGACGTTCGCAGTATCACGGTGGCCAATCCGGCTATGAAGCAGGTCAGGAAGGAGATCGCGAGCAGGTACGGGGATGGGCGCAGATTCATCCGACCCAGACGATTCCTCCAGCGTAGGCCAAAGAAGCGCCCGAATTCTACAGCGCCCGCGGTGGAACTGCAACGCTGGTCTACAAGGGTCAGACGAGGCGAGGCGATGGTCTAGCCGATCAGTGTGAGGACCGCCGCCCCCAGCAGCCTGCCAAGCATGAAGGCGAAGATGCCGCACAGGACCACCGGGCCGAAGCGAATGGCCAGCCGCGTCGCCTGCCGATGGTGCATTGCGAACGCTGTGCACCAGGCAGCCATGCGCCAGAAGGTCAGATGGATTTCCAGTCGAAGCGTATCGATGATGGCTTCCATTGATTCCCCTCTCGTTACTTCGATGTGGTGAGCTTCAGGATTTTGCCGGAGGCATCGGCGATCACCCGTACTACCCGCGGCATCGACTTGCCACCGGGGAGCTCCACCCGGCCATGGAAGGTGAGCAGGAAATTCGCTTGCCCCTTGCGGTCCTCCTTCGTCGGCTCCACCCTGGCTCGCGTGCCGGCCAACTCAGGAAACCGGCGGGACACCTCTTTCGCGACCTTGTCGATCGCTTTCTTCTCCAAGGCTGTGGCCTCCATCAGCCGACCGATGCGCGGCGCCGTAAGAATGCGGGCAGATCGAGATCGACCGCTACCCTGTCGGTTTCGGCGGCTTCATCCCTGTCGGCATGAGCAGCTGGTTCGGCCTCATACAAGCCCCCGACCGGTCGCCCGCCGATACCCGTAACGATCAGAATAACCTGTGCCCGACCTTCGAGGTTGGGCTCAGTCGTCGCGCCGAGCACCAGATCGGCATCCGGCGAAAGGCTCTGCCGCATCGTGGTCACGGCCTCACCAACCTCGTGGAGCGTGAGATCTTCGCCGCCGCAGAAGTGCACAAGGACGCCGCTTGCCTGATCCAGGCTGTCAACCTCGAGCAGCGGATGATTCATCGCCTGTTCGATTGCATGACTGGCCTTGTTTGCGCCTTCACCCAGACCGATCGCCATAAATGCTCCGCCGCCGCGAATCATGAGCTGGCGGACATGGGCGAAATCGACGTTGATCAGGCCCGGGCGCGTGACCAGCTCAGAGATTCCCTGAACCCCCTGGCGTAAGACATCGTCTGCAATGCGGAAGGCGACTTCGAGGCTGTAATCCTTCGGGACGACATGCAGCAGCCGGTCATTTGGCACGGTGATCAAGGTATGCGTATAGCGTCGCAGGCCCTTCACGCCGAGCGCGGCGTTACGGCTGCGTTGAGTCATCTCGAAACCAAATGGTAGAGTGACCACCGCAACGCTGACGGCGCCGATATCGCGGGCGATTTCCGCGGCAACGGGTGAGGCTCCAGTCCCCGTTCCGCCACCCATCCCGGCGGTGATGAACACCAGATCTGCGCCTTCCAGAGCGGCGGAAAGCTCTCGTGCGCTTTCCATTGCCGCGGTTGCTCCGATCTCCGGATTGCCGCCAGCGCCGAGTCCCCGGGTGACACGCGGACCGAGCTGGATCTGGAGGGGCGCCAGGCTCGAGGCCAGCGCCTGCCGGTCGGTGTTGGCGGCGATGAATTCAACGCCAGGCAATCCCAGCTCGATCATTCGATTGACGGCATTGGATCCGCCACCACCCAGGCCGAGAACCTTGATCACGGGCCTACCCAGGCGCTCCGACATGTTGGATACCTGATTGTTGGCGGGCAGGAACGGGGATTCAGCCATGGGACACTCCTGTAGAAACCTGATGAGCCAGGGAGAGATCCGGGGTCGGCATTTGCGCATCCGGGCCTGAAGAATCCGTCAGGATCGCAACCTGGCACCCGGCTGCCTGGATCTTTTCGAGGGAACCGGACGGATACTTCTCTGGAGAGGCAACCAGGGTCACTTCGTCTGCGCGTCGCGCTTCTTCGATCGAATGGCCGATCGTCGGACGAACTCTCTCGATGAGCGCAAGGATCTCCGGATTGGTGAATAGACTCGATAACTCAGCATCTGCCGGCACCAACAGGTAATGGCGAATGGGCTTGTCCGGCATTTTCGCCGCTGCCAGCTTTGCATCCGCGACCCGTCGCCGGCGTACCTTCTCAACGACATCCCGAGCTGATCCCTCAACGTCGAACCAGGCAATGGCTTGATGTGAGTCTCCCTCAGCCGCCAGCGCGTATGAGAAGCTGATGTTCAGCAGTTCGTCGGGCAATGGCGACGTGGACATCCAGCGCAGGAGTGTGGGCACATCTTCTTCTAGTCGCTCGGATTTAAATACATCGGGTCCCGGGCCGCCGCCAGCACTCAACATCCTCATCGGAGTGCCCAAGACTCGCTCTGATATCGCGGCGTACCACTCGAACAGACGCATCCCGCATTGATCCTGAGCACCAGGTGGAGTCGCATAAGGGGCATTCTCGGGCCATCCTGTGGGTCCCCCG
>JBFJVD010000288.1:0-3398 GCA_041624375.1 Anaerolineales bacterium | reverse complement strand
CTGGGGGGTGTGCTCGAGGACCTGGGGGATCTGGCGGGGGCGCGGGCGGCCTATGAGCGGGCGCTGGTGATCTTTGAGAAGGCCTATGGCCCGGACCACCCGGACGTCTCGACGGCTGTCAACAACCTAGGGAACGTGCTATTGAAGCTGGGGGACCTGGCGGGGGCGCGGGCGGCCTACGAGCGGGCGCTGATGATCTCCAAGGTGGCTTACGGCCCGGACCACCCGGACGTCGCGACGGCGGTAAATAACTTGGGGCGCGTGCTGCAGGAGCTCGGCGACCATGCGGGAGCTCGGGCGGCCTATGAGCGGGCGCTGGCAACCATTAGTCATTTCCTTCCAAAAGATCATCCCGATGTCCAGATCGTTCAGTCAAACCTCGATGCTCTTGAGGATTAAAGGTCTATGGGATCGCTGGAGCAAACGCTGTCTGCAATTGGAGGATTTGCATGGGAAGACTGGGCGTCGGCGGCATCATGGGGCTCGGCGTGGCGATCGGAATCGCGCTCGGGGCGGCGATTGGCGTACTGACCGATGAGCTGGCCTTGTGGACCGGAGTCGGCGTGGCGCTCGGCGCCGCCATCGGCGGTGGATTGGGCGCGGCGAATGTAGAGAAGAAGAAGCCGGGTGAGCCCCCTGCCGAACAGGAATAGCACGGCTTCCATGCGTTGACGGTGACGACAGACGGGAGCTGCGCCGTCTGCCCCCAACGTACCCTGCGGAAGATTCCAGCTGTCGTTTTTGAGCCCTCAGGCGAACAAGCGGGCTCATCCCACAGTTCAGCCATCCGAGAGGAAGTTGAGGTGCCAGTTCCATGCGCCAATCAGAAGATCCCTTCACCCGATTTGAGCGCGAGGGATGGGAGCGCGCTGCGCCGAAGTTCGAGGCCGCCTGGAGCGGCCTGACGCGCGCGTTTATTCCCTCACTGCTTGACGCCGTCGCTGTTGGGCCCGGCGACCGCCTGCTAGATGTCGCCTGCGGGCCGGGGTATGTCGCCGAAGAAGCGCACGGGCGCGGGGCCATCGCCCGGGGCCTCGATTTCTCTGCCGAGATGATTCGCCTGGCGCGCAGCCGCAACCCGCACCTCGAATTCACCCAGGGCGACGCACAGGCGCTCGATTTTGAAGACCACTCCTTCGATGTGGCGGTGATGAACTTCGCTGCCCTGCACTTGGCCCAGCCGGAGGCGGCCTTTGCCGAGGCGAGGCGAGTACTGCGCCCCGGTGGCCGCTATGGCTTCACCGTCTGGGCGCCCCCAGAGCATAGCCCGGGCGCCCGCATTGTGGAGGAAGCCGTCAAAACGCACGCGGACCTGGACGTGGGGCTTCCGCAGGGGCCAGACTACTTCGGCTATGGCGATCCCCAGGCACTGAAATCCATTCTTGGGAGCCAAGGATTCGATCCGGAGTCACTTGGATTTGAAACAGCGACGGTTCGCTGGAAGGTGCCGACAGCCTCCTTCATGTTCGAAAGCGAACGCGACGCAGGGGTCCGCACCACCGCCCTGCTTGCCGCGCAGACTCCCGAGGCCCTCGAGGCAATCCGGCGCGATATCGAAGAGGGCGTGCAGGCGTTCGCCGATGGGGACGGCTACGCGATTCCATTCGCCGCGCATATCATCAGCATCAAACGTCCCGTCTAGAATCTTCAACCTTTCCATCCGCCGAACAATCCCTTGCCTTGCGCCGGAGGTGCGAGCTATGGCAAGATTCCTTCCATGCTGCGCTCACCCCTGCTCCAAGTTGTGCTCGGCGTTGGTTTGATTGTCCTCGGCTTCGCCGCCGGGCTGGCGTCGGCTGGCAGTCTTGGCCAGACGCCGGAGCCACCCCAGGCTGCACCGCCGACGCTGACTCGCACCTCGACTGCCGCGCCGACGGCGACGTTCACGCCGCCGCCGAGTGAGACTCCGGCGCCGACCAGCACCGTAACGAGCACACAGACAGCCATACCCAGCCTGACTCCGGACCCCTCCTTCGCCATTGGCACCCCGGGAACCCCCCAGCCATTGCGTGCGCGAGTGCTCGAGCAGGCCAACTGCCGCTACGGCCCCGGCGCGGCGTATCTCTACGAATGGGGTCTCTACCTGGGCGACCGGGTAGATGTCATAGGCCGCAACGACCTGGGCACCTGGGTGTACGTCGATCCCTGGACCTACTTCGATCGCTGCTGGGTGAAGACCTCGCTGCTCTCTGTTGAAGGTGATGTGTACAGCTTGCCGCCTTATTACGGCCGCCTGCCGTTCTCCGAGCTATACCTGCCACCGACCAACGTACGGGCGACTCGCATGAGCGAGGATGAAGTCTGGGTTGTCTGGGATGCGGTATGGATGACGGAAGACGACTACCGCGGCTACCTGATCGAAGCCTGGCTCTGCCAGGACGGCCAGCTGATCTTCACGCCGGTGCAGATCGATGGCACCTCCATCATCTTGCGAGACGAGCCGGGCTGCGTGGTGCCTTCCGGAGGGCGGCTTTACACCGCAGAAAAGCACGGCTACACCCAGTGGGTCTTGATCCCCTGGCCGGCCAACCTGCCGCCAGAGAAGACGCCCGACACCGCCGGGTAAGTCCGTCCCGGACCTTCAACGCATCCTGATTTACGCTGTCGACTGTGCGTCATCCAGACTTGGTGGGGTAATAACCCTCGCAAGCTGCTGGCAACGCGGTATGATGTGCGGCAGGTTGCAGCCGATGGATCAACGCACTCGACAGGACTGATCCGGGCTTGCGGCGCCACCCGAGACTCATGGTCCACAGGAGGAGGATCTCCCATGCATGTTGAAGTCGCTCTGCGCGCGCTTGATGAACTCATCGAAGCGCGCAGCATCCTGAACCACCCCTTCTACCGCGCTTGGGAGCGGGGCGAGCTCACACAAGAGCAGCTTGCCACCTATGCGCGAGTCTACTACCCGCATGTGGCTGCGTTTCCGAGGTATCTGGAGCAGGCGTTGGCCGGCGCCGACAATGTCTCGATTCGTGAAGAACTCGAACGCAACCTCGACGACGAACTGCATGTCCCCAAGGCACACAGCGAGCTCTGGCTGGACTTCGCGGCCGCGCTTGGCCTGGAACGCCAACAGATCGTCGAAGCGGAGCCGCACCCCGCCGTCAAGGGCGCAGTGGAGTCGTATTCCAGGCTCACCTCGAACAGCACCGCGGGGGCTTTGGCCGCACTCTATGCCTACGAAGCCCAGCAGCCGGAGGTTTCCCTGCGGAAAGCTGACGGCTTGATCGGCTATTACGGCGTTGAGGCGCCTGAGGCGCTGGCCTACTTTGAAGTCCACGCCGAGGCAGATCTGGAGCACCGGGCGGGTGAGCGTCGGGCCCTCGGTCAACTGCTGGAAATGGGCGCTTCCGGGGAAGAGGTGCTGGACTCGGCCGAGCAGGCGCTGGACGCCT
>JBFJVD010000287.1:0-3418 GCA_041624375.1 Anaerolineales bacterium | reverse complement strand
TGCTACCCTCTTGATGGCGGCTTGCGTGGAGGCGTTGAACGGCATCCATGAGATCGTCAGTGGCCTGGCGCAGTCGCTCCATCTGGCTTTCGCCCTGGCCCTCATCGCCCAGGAGCGTGCGAGTGTGGGTGAGCTTGGTTTCAAGCTCGAGCTTGATCTGGTCATCGGCGGCGTCGCCGGCGTCGCGGAGGGCCTTCTCGGCTGCGTAGAGCGCGTGATCCGCCGCATTGCGCGCTTCGACAGAGCGCTTCCGCTTCTCATCCTCCTCAGCGTATTCCTCCGCCTGTTGTCGCATTTCATTGACTTCATCTTCGGAAAGCCCGGAGGAGGCGGTGATGGTAATGTGCTGGCTTCGGCTGGTGGCCTTGTCGGTGGCGCCAACATTCAAGATGCCGTCAGCGTCAATGTCGAAGGTCACATCGATTTGCGGCACGCCGCGCGGCGAGGGCGGGATCCCGTCAAGGGTGAATTTCCCCAACGACTTGTTGTCGGCCGCCATCGGGCGCTCTCCCTGGACGACGTGGATCTCGACTTCGGTCTGGTTGTCCGCCGCCGTCGAAAAGACCTGCGCCTTGCGGGTGGGGATGGTGGTGTTGCGCTCGATCAGCGGGGTGGCGACCCCGCCGAGGGTTTCAATCGAGAGAGTCAGCGGCGTCACGTCGAGCAGCAGGATATCTTTCACATCCCCGCGCAAGACGCCGGCCTGGATGGCCGCGCCGACGGCCACTACCTCGTCCGGATTGACGCCCTTATGCGGGTCGCGCCCGAAGAACTCACGCACAGCCTCCTGGACCGCCGGCATGCGCGTCATGCCGCCGACCAGGATGATTTCGTGGATCTCATTCTGCTGAAGCCCGGCGTCCTTTAATGCCTGCCGGCAGGGTTCGATCGATCGGGTGACCAGGTCATCCGTAAGCTGTTCGAGTCTCGAGCGGCTCAGACGGATGTTCAAATGCTTCGGACCGGCGGCGTCGGCGGTAATGAAGGGCAGGTTGATTTCGGTTTCGAGCACGCTTGAAAGCTCAATTTTGGCCTTCTCAGCCGCCTCCTTCAGCCGCTGGAGCGCCTGGCGGTCCGCCCGCAGGTCGACGCCTTCCTGGCGCTGGAATTCTTCGGCAACCCAATCGATGATTCGCTGGTCGAAATCGTCGCCGCCAAGGTAGGTGTCGCCATTGGTGGCGCGCACTTCAAAGACCCCCTCGCCGACATCGAGGATCGAGATATCGAAGGTGCCGCCGCCCAGGTCGTAGACGGCGATCGTGTGATCGTTCTTCTTGTCCAGGCCGTAGGCAAGCGCCGAAGCTGTCGGCTCATTGATGATTCGCAGGACTTCGAGCCCGGCGATCTTGCCCGCGTCTTTGGTTGCGTTGCGCTGCGAATCATTGAAGTAGGCGGGGACGGTGATCACCGCGCGCTGAATCGGTTCGCCAACGTAGGCCTCGGCATCGGCTTTGATTTTGGCCAGGATCATGGCCGAGATCTCCGGCGGAGAGTATTCCTTGCCACCCATCTGCACCGTGACGTCGCCGTTCGGTGCCTCACTGACCTGGTAGGGGATGTGCTGGATGCTGTGCTGGACCTGTGGATCGCTGAATTTTCGTCCCATGAAGCGTTTGATCGAAAAGACCGTATTCTCGGAGTTGACGATCGCCTGTCTCCGGGCGACCTGGCCAACCAACCTTTCCTTTGTCTTCGGGTTGACTGCCACCACTGAGGGGATCAGCCGGTTGCCCTCGGAGGAGGGGATCACGGTCGGCTCGCCGCCCTCCATGATGGCGACAACGGAATTGGTGGTGCCGAGGTCGATCCCGATGATCTTGCTCATAACCTGTCCAATCTACTTCGCTACGCGTACCATCGCGGGTCGCAGGACTCGATCGCCGAGCCGATAGCCAGGCTGGACGACTTCGATTACGTGTCCGCTGGGGCTATCATTGTCGTCTTCATGCGAAATCGCTTCGTGGAAATTGGGGTCGAAGCGTTCGCCGGCGGCCTGAATGGGCTCTACCCCCTCCGCCTCAAGAATCGATTTCATCTTGCGATAAATCATCTCAATGCCTTCAGCCCAGGCGGCGGTCTCGCCTTCCTGGGGCCGGTCCTTGAGGGCGCGCTCGAGGTCATCCAGCACGCCAAGATAGCGGGTGAGGATATCGCCGGCCGCCCGCTGATAGGCCTCGAGCAGCTCACGGTCTACCCGCCGCTTGTAGTTCGAGAACTCTGCGCGTGCGCGTTGCCAACCCTCGAGGTATTCCTGCGCCGTGGCCTGCAGTTCCTCGATCGTCGGTTCGGGCGCTGGCGCCTCATCCGTGGGCTTGGCCTCATCAGCAGCGGGCGTCTTCTGCTCATCGCTTTGCGCCGAAGCCGCTTCCGGCTCCAGCCCGGCATCTGGCTGTTCGATCATCTGCTCCGAGCTTTCTTCGGTCCCGTCGGAGGACTGCTTTCGATCGCTCAATTGGCCTCCTTATCTCAAGATTTCGGTTCGAGGGCGGGCGGGGGGTCGCTTCCCAACGCCTCAGACACCAGGTCGCTCATAAGCCGGGCCACATAGCGGACACTGGAGATCGTCCGACCATATGCCATCCTCGTCGGCCCCAGCACGCCGACGGCCCCGGTGGCGAAACCGGGGACACCGTAGCGCGACAGGACGATCGAGCAATCCTTGAGCTCTTCCCAGGCGCCCTCCCCGCCGATCATCACCTGAACCCCGGTGGCTGTCGGCGTGAGGACCTTCGCCAGGACCTCTTCGAGGAAGCTTCGCTCCTCAAGCAGGCGCAGCGCGCTGCGGGCATGCTCAGAGTCGGAAAACTCCGGTTGTCGGAGCACGTTCGTCAGGCCGTCGCGGTAGATTTCGCCCGCCGAGACCGAATCGGCCCGCGTCAGGGTGTCGGCCACCAGGCGCAGGATGTCCTTGTCGAGGCCGGCGGCAAGCTCAGCCTCACGGAGAATACCCTGCGCGTCACACCCAAGGCAAATGCCGTTGATTTTCTCCGCCGTCCCCGAGAGTTCCGCCTGCGTTTTCGATTCGCCGAGCGTGAGCATCTGCTGGCGCACTTCGCCGCCCTCGAGCACAAGCACCAGGAGTACCTGCCGGTCCTGTGTTGAGATCAATTCGAGGTGCTTGAACACCGCCCGTTCGGGGTGGGGGGCAGTCACCAAGGAGGCGACTTTCGATTGGTGCGCCAGGACAGCAGCAGCCAGGCGCATCCACTCCCCTACATCACCGCCCGCCTGGTAGAACTGATGGCTGATGGTGCGTTTCTCTTTTTCTGGCAAATCTGTCTCGCCGATCAGCCGACGGACGAAATAGCGGTAGCCTTCCTCGGTGGGAACCCGACCGGCCGACGTGTGCGGCTGGCGGAGGAACCCGGCTTCCGTCAGCGCCGCCATCTCGTTCCGTACCGTCGCCGGGCTTACGTCG
>JBFJVD010000286.1:0-3419 GCA_041624375.1 Anaerolineales bacterium | reverse complement strand
TTGCTGTGGTGGATGAAGCGCATGCTCTCTTTGCGTCGACGCTCCAAGGTCTTCGGTCGCGGCACCATCGAGTTCCTGCGTGCCCCGAACGAGAAGGTGCTCGCGCACATCCGCGAATATGAGGGGGAGTCGTTCCTCATGGTGCACAACCTTGCCGGATCGGCGCAGCCGGTCGAGCTGGACCTGAGGCGGTTCCGTGGCGCCGTCCCGATCGAGCTGTTCGGTGAGTCACGATTCCCTCGCATCGGGGAGCAGCCGTACGTGCTGAGCCTCGGCCCCTATGGGTTTTACTGGTTCAAGCTGCAGAAGGCCTACGCGGACAGCGGTCCCTACGGCATTGAAGGGAGTGCCCTTTGATGGCGTCGCTCGGAGACCTCGATAGGAGCATCGATGCCCGTTGAGCTGGAGGAATACCGGGAGTTCGCGCCGAAGGGGGCGGTGGACTTTCTCTACCGGCTGAGCGAGCTGGTGAAGGGCCGTCGTTTCCTCCACGTGAGCGCCGTCCGCTATGGCGGTGGCGGCGCGGAGGTCCTGCGAAGGATCGTCCCGATCATGAAATCACTCGGCATCGATGCCAATTGGGAGGTGATTGCCGGCGTGCAGGAGTTCTTCGATGTCACGAAGCGCTTGAACAACGCCTTGCAGGGCCAGGGACAGGAGCCGACGGATGACATGTACAATGTTTATCTCCAAGTCAATGAGCGGAACGCGCAGGCGCTGAACCTGGAGGCTGATCTCGTCATGGTCCACGATCCCCAGCCGGCGGCCCTGGTGGACTACAAGAAAGACGGCAAGTGGATCTGGCGCTGCGACCTGGACTTGTCCCAGCCGCAACGCCGCATCTGGAGCTTTCTTCGCCGGTTCGTGGTCAAGTACGACGCCGCCGTCTTCTCGCTCCCGGACTTTGCACAGCGATTGCCCATCCCCCAGTTCGTGATTCACCCGTCGATCGATCCCCTGAGCGAGAAAAATCGCGAGCTGGCTCGCAGCGAGGTGAACCGGGTGATGGATCGGTTGGGCATCCCGCGGGACAAGCCCATTCTGCTGCAGCTCTCGCGCTTCGAGCGCTTCAAGGATCCTGTCGGCACGCTGATGGCCTATCGCCTCGTGAGAAAGCACCACCCCTGCCGCCTGGTCCTCGCGGGCAGCGGGGTCGCGCACGATCCCGAGGGAGAAGCCGTGCTGGCCGAGGTGCTCGAGCGTGCCTCCAAGGACCCGGACATCCACATCCTGCAGCTCCCGCCCGAGGCGGACCTGGAGATCAACGCGCTCCAGCGGTCGGCGACGATCGTGCTCCACAAGTCGATCAAGGAAGGGTTCGGGCTGGCGGCGTCGGAGGCGATGTGGAAGGGGAAGCCCGTCATCGGCGGCATCGCCGGCGGCATCGCCGCACAGATCGTCGACGATGTCACCGGCTACATCGTCCATTCGGTCGAAGGCGCCGCATTCCGGATCCGCGCCATGCTGAACAACCCCGGAATGATCGGCCGCATGGGAGGCGCGGCCCGCGAGCACGTCCGGCGCAACTTTCTGATCACGAGACATCTGAGCGATTACCTCACGCTTCTGAAAAGCTTCACGGCGTAGCCGGATCGAGACGCCACGAACCCTTCTCAAGATCCTTCAAGGTAGCGCTGCCTGCGTAGGCGACGATGCAAAGCGAATTCCTTCCCGAGGATGTCCAGGAGCGGGTCCGCACGGTCGGCACCGCCGACCTTCTGATCGCCGTTCCGACCCATAACAACAGCCCGACTGTCGAGCCTCTCATCAGCGCGATCGCGGACGGGCTGGCAAAGTCCTATCCCAAGTCTCGCGCCGTCCTCATGAATTGCGATGGAGGCTCCACGGACGATACGCCCCAGCGCTTCGAGCGGGCGGCGGGAGCCGGCCGGCCTAGCGTGCTCGTTCGCCACCCCGTGCCCACGGTCCGTCCCCTGTTCATGCCGGACCATGGCATTCCGGGGTACGAGAACGCCTATCGCGCGGTCTTCGAGGTGGCCGAGGCGCTGCAGGTCGGCGCCTGTGCGGTCATCGACGGCAATCTCAAATCCGTGTCGCCGGATTGGATCCACCTCCTCGTCAATCCCGTCACGGAGCGGGGCTGTGATTTCGTGGCGCCCCTGTTTCGCCGGCACAAGTATGACGGCAGCCTCACGAACAGCGTGGTTTACCCGCTCTGCCGCGCGCTCTATGGGAGGCGGATGCGCTACCAGATGGGCGGGGGCCACGGGTTCTCCGGCAAAATGGTCTCCACCTATCTGCGCAAGGACGTCTGGGGCGGCGCGCTGATTCATCTGGGGCTCGAGAACTGGCTGACGACCGTGGCCGTGGCCGAGGGCTTTGAGGTCGGCCAGGCGTTTCTCGGGTCCAAGGTGCAGGACTCCAAGGCTTCTGGCGCGGAGCTCTCGGTGATGCTCGCCCACGCGGTGGGATCGGTCTTCGCGCTCATGGAGGACTATCTGTCCGTCTGGGAGGGACGCAAGGGATCGAGGGCGGTGCCCCTCTTCGGACCCCCGGTGGAGGTGGGGATCGAGCCCGTGACCGTCAACGTGGGGCGGATGGTCAAGGGGTTTCGTCAGGGGCTGCGCGACCTGCTTCCGATGTGGGAGCTGATCCTGTCGGTGGATACGCTCCCGCAGGTCCTGCCCCTCGGCCTGCTCGACGTGGAGGACTTCCGATTTCCCGATGACATCTGGGTGCAGGTCGTGTACGACTTCGCCCTGGCCTGCCACGACAAGGCCGTCCATCGCGAGCACCTGTTGAAGGCGCTGACGCCCTTGTACCTGGGAAAAACCGCCAGCTTCATTCTGGAGGCGAAGGATAGTGACGCGGATGGTGCGGAGCGTCTCATTGAGCGACTCTGCCGGGAGTACGAGGTGCGCAAGCCGTACCTGGTGGAGCGTTGGAGGTAGGTGCCATGAGTGAATCTTGGCGTGAAGCCATGCTGGCAGTCTTTCAGGACACGATGGGGCGGGTGGGCGCCCTCTTGGTCAAGCTCCTTCCCACGTTGACGTTCCTGGTCATCGGCCTGGTCGTCGGGCTGATCGTCAAGGCCGTCTTGCTTCGCCTCTTGAAGGCGATCCGGTTCGACTCGCTCTGCGATCGCTCCGGCCTGACCTCTGCGCTGGCCCACTCAGGAGTCAGGCCACAGGCCTCGACGCTGGTTGGGCGTCTGGCTTTTTGGATCATCTTTCTCCTGTTCATCTTCATGGCGGTCGATGCGCTGAATCTCCAGGCGACCGCCAACCTCATGAGCGGCATCATCGCCTTCCTGCCGCATCTCCTGGCCGCGCTCCTGCTCCTCCTGGCCGGCTGGCTCTTGTCGAACTTCATCGCCGAAGCCGCGTTGATCGGGCTGGTGAACGCGCAGGTCCAGGAGGCCCGGCTGCTCGCCAACCTGATTCGCTGGGGCATCCTGA
>JBFJVD010000285.1:0-3419 GCA_041624375.1 Anaerolineales bacterium | reverse complement strand
TGGCCGAAAGGGCAGCGAAGATGTCGTGCTGTTGGATACAAGCGTCATCATAGACGGCCGCATCGCCGACATCAGCAAAACGGGTTTTGTTCGTAGCACGATGCTTGTCCCCACCTTTGTGTTGAACGAATTGCAGCACATCGCCGACTCATCGGACAATCTACGGCGCCAACGAGGCCGCCGCGGCTTGGATATCCTGAACCGGCTGCAGAAGGACGACTCGATCGCCTTCCGCATCACCGATCTGGATGTCGAGGGTGTCCGCAGCGTGGATGACAAGCTCGTGATTCTGGCGAAGCAGCTGCGTTGCCCGGTTCTCACCAACGACTACAACTTGAACCGGGTTGCCGAACTGCAAGGGGTGACCGTGCTCAACATCAATGAGCTGGCCAACGCGATTAAAGCGGTCTACCTGCCCGGTGAAACGCTCGATGTTCATGTGATCCAGGAAGGCAAGGAAATTGGGCAGGGGGTCGGCTATCTGGAGGATGGGACGATGGTCGTTGTGGAAGAGGGCAAATCCTTCATCGACAGCACCATTCCGGTCCTGGTCACCAAAGTGCTGCAGACGGCTGCAGGGCGGATGATCTTCGCCCGCCCGGAAGTCGAACGGCGGCACGCCTGAGCTGCTGATGACGCTCCAGGTCTACAACACACTCACGCGCAGCAAAGAACCGTTCGAAACGCTCGAGCCGGAACGCGTCCGCATGTACGTCTGCGGACCGACCGTGTACGACCACGCCCACGTCGGCCACGGAATGTCGTCGCTGGTCTTCGACGTGATCCGCCGCTACCTTGAATATCGCGGCTACCAGGTCGATCACGTGATGAACTATACCGACGTTGACGACAAGGTGATCGTGCGGGCGAGGGAGCTGGACGAGGACCCCTTCACGCTCGCAGATCGCTACACCCGGGCTTATGAAGAGCACCTTGAGCAGCTGAACGTGCTGCCGGCGCGCGCCTACCCGCGCGTTTCGCAGACGATCGACCAGATTATCGAGATGGTCGAGGGCCTGATTGCGCGCGACTACGCCTACACCTTGAACGGTGATGTCTACTTCCGGGTGGCGCGCGACGCGGATTACGGCCGGCTCTCCAGGCGGCGTCTGGAGGACATGCGCGCCGGCGCCCGGCTCGAAGTCGATGAGCGCAAGGAGGACCCGGCCGACTTCGCGCTCTGGAAGGCCGCCAAGGCCGGCGAGCCTTCGTGGGACAGCCCGTGGGGAAAGGGGCGTCCTGGATGGCACATCGAGTGCTCGGCCATGAGCCTGCACTACCTCGGGGAGCAAATCGACATCCACGGCGGCGGCAATGATCTGGTCTTTCCCCACCACGAGAATGAGATCGCCCAGACGGAGAGTCTCACCGACAAGCCCTTCGCCCGCTTCTGGGTGCACAACGGCATGCTGCAATTCACAGGCGAGAAGATGTCCAAGTCCCTGGGAAACGTTGTCACCCTTGAAGCCTTCCTGAACAAGCATGAAGGTGATGTCCTGCGGATGGTGGTGCTGAATTCACACTACCGGCGGCCGCTGGTCTACAACGATGAGGTTGTCCAGCAGGCGGCGAGCGCATTGGAGCGCCTGCGCGGAGCGATGCGCCCGGCGTCGTCTACCGGCGACGGGGCAGGAGAACAAGCCGAAGCTCTCTCCCGTGCGCGTGTGGCGGCGCAGTCGGGGTTCGAGGCGGCAATGGACGACGATTTCAATACCCCGGCCGCCCTGGCTCAGCTGTTCGACCTGGCGCGAGCCATCAACCAGGCGCGCGATGCTGGCCTCGGCTCCGGCCCGCTCGAAGAGGCGCAGTCGACGTTGCGTCAACTGGCCAGCGTGCTCGGCCTCACGCTCGACTCTTCGGCGTTGCGCCGGCAAGACATCGCACCTTTTGTTGATCTATTGGTCGAAACCCGCCAGCAGCTGCGAGACATCCAGCAGTGGGAGCTTGCCGATCGGATCCGTGACCAGCTCGCCGAGCTGGGAATCGAACTCGAGGACACCCGTGACGGCACGCTCTGGCGGCAGCGCCTCTGAGCTGGGCCGGTCACAGCCGTCCTCCTTCCCCCTGATGGCTCCTTCACAACTCGAGTGGCTCTATGGTCGAAACCCGGTGCTCGAAACACTGCGCGCCGGCCGGCGCGTCGTGCGACAGCTACAGGTAGCGCACGGCGTCGAGCGGCAGGGCGCGCTTGCTACCGCGCTGAGCCTGGCCGAGGCGGCCGGAATCCCCATCGAGCAGGTCCCACGGCGCACGCTGGATTCGATGCCCGGCACGCACCAGGGAATCGCCGCCCAGGTGGAGCCCTTCCCCTACGCGTCGCTTGCCGATCTGCTCGAGGCGGCCGCCGAGGCAAGTGAACCTGCGCTGTTTCTGCTCCTCGACTTGATTCAGAATCCGCAGAATCTCGGGACCCTGCTACGCACAGCCGAAGCGGTCGGTGTGCATGGCGTGATCCTCCCGCCGAGGCGCGGTGTGGGGGTGACGCCGGCCGTCGTGGCTGCTTCGGCGGGCGCAAGCGAGCACTTGCTCATTGCGGTCGAAAACCTGGCCCAGGCGATCACCCGCCTGAAGCAGGCGGAGGTCTGGATCTATGGCCTCGAGCGTTCTGCTGAGGCGAGGCCGATCGATGCAGCCGATCTGTCGGGAGCGGCGGGGTTGGTGATCGGCAGCGAGGGCGAAGGCATGCGCCGCCTGGTGCGGGAGTCTTGCGATTTCCTGCTCCAGCTCCCGATGCGCGGCAGGATTGACTCGCTCAACGCCGCCGTGGCCGGCTCGATCGCGCTGTACGCCTTCTGGGCCGCTCGTGGATACCCCGGAATCGTCGAGCCGCCGGCAGCCCGCTGAGCCAAACCGGTCACATTGACGGCCCCTGTGAATCCTGTTAGACTCTAGCCGCCTTGAGGCAGGTCTTATCTTTGGTATAATCTCATTGCGCCGTGCAGGTCAGGCGCGTTTTTAACGCCGACGTAGCTCAACGGCAGAGCAACCGCCTTGTAAGCGGTAGGTTACGGGTTCGACCCCCGTCGTCGGCTTCCGTAGCGGACCGGCGGCCAGAGCTCACGGGCTTTGCTCGCCGGTCTGAAACGGAAATAAGGGAGAGGGCGGTTACCCAAGCGGCCAAAGGGGGCTGACTGTAAATCAGCTGGCGTATGCCTACGGAGGTTCGAATCCTTCACCGCCCACCTGCTTGATCGTCGAGCGAGGCTCAGGCCCTCATAGCTCAGTGGTAGAGCGCGTTCTTGGTAAGAACGAGGTCACGGGTTCAATCCCCGTTGAGGGCTCTAGATGGGTTCAGGGAGTTCCCTGAAAACGAACCGAGGAGAGGGACATGGCGAAGCAGAAGTATGAGCGCACGAAGCCGCACATGAATGTGGGGACGATGGGGCACATCGACCACGGGAAGACGACGCTGACGGCGG
>JBFJVD010000284.1:0-3420 GCA_041624375.1 Anaerolineales bacterium | reverse complement strand
GCCAAGCCTCTCCCCTTGAGGGGAGAGGGTAGGGGGAGGGGGGAGCTGAAAGCCAGGCGCCTCACTCAGCTTGAGGGTCGATGGGTCTCACCTTCCCGGAAGATGGTGAGACCCGCGGCGTATTCCCATAGGCGCCGACCCCAAGCTGTCCTTGTCTCGCTCCATTCTCGCCGTCGAGGCCGCCGGCTTCCGGTGTACCATGAGAGCCAGGAGAGTCGAACGATCGCGGAGATCCCTTCCGTGCATGCGTGCCGCCCGCGATGGTGCAGCGAGTAATAAGGAGTCAGGTATGGCCACGAGCGTTCGAGATTGGACCCCATTCGCCGTTGTGCTCATCGACGTGCAGCAGGATTTCTGGCCAGAGGCCACCGCCAAGGCCTTTCCGGATTTCCCGGCAAACGTCGAACGGCTGCTCGAGATGTGCCGCTCGGAAGGCCTCGAGGTCATCCACTTGCGGGCGGCCTTCCAGCCCGACATGTCGGATTGGTTCCCCCTGTACAAGCTTCGGGGGTGGAGCCCCTGCATCCTTGGGACGGAGGGGGTGGAGGTGCTTCCCTTCGCCAAGGAGCAGCCCGGTGAGCTCGTGATCCACAAGCAAGCCTACGATGGATTCCGGGTGCCCGCGCTGATGGACCATCTGGCCCGGGGCGGCAAGCGCTTCCTGTTCCTCGGCGGCCTGATCACATCCGTCTGTGTCTTCCTGACGACCGCCTCGGCAGCCCAGCGTGGCTACCTCACGGCCATCGTCGAGGATTGCTCAGCGGACAGCATTGTGCGACACGCCGAAACGCTGGACGGGTACGGTTTCATCTTCGAGCGCACCCGGGTGGACCAGATCGTGGCCAACTATGATCACTGGCAGGGGATGCTCCGCGAACTCGATCAGATGGAGGCCCGTCCGGTTTGAGTCCGGAGCGGTCCCCCCGGGCCTGATCCGCGAGGGCCGCCGTTCCGAGCTGCCCGGTCGGCAGCCGCCTGCGGTCCGAAGCGGTTCTGCGGCGAGCCGGAAACAGGATCAAGACAACGAGTAGATAAGGAGATTCGGTGAGGCGAGTTATTGTCCGATACAAGGTGAAGCCCGAACGTGCCGAAGAGAACGCACAACTGATCGAGAAGGTCTTCGCGGAGCTGGCGCAGTCCGCCCCGGAAGGACTCCGCTACGCCTCCTTCAAAGGGGAAGACGGGGTGACCTTCATCCATTTTGCTTCCATTGAGACGGCGGATGGCGCCAATCCCCTCGATAAATCGCCGGCGTTCGCCGCATTTCAAGAAGGGATCCGCGAGCGTTGTGAAGTGCCGCCCGAGGTCCTTCCGCTGACCAGCATCGGGTCGTATCAATTCTTCGAAGGCTGACGAGCGCTGGATTCGGCCCTAACTGCATTCTCAAGTCATCTACCTGCAGAGATCAGCGCAAGGCGAGTGCCCTGCCTGACTGAATGAACACCAAGCCTCGCAAGAGCAGCGTGCGCTGCTGCAAAGGGGGCCATCAAGATGGCATCCTCCCGAACCCGTGAGGCGCACAACGCCAGACAAGCTTCGCATGGCCGACCCTGGATGACCACGGGTCGGATCGGTGAATGATGCCGAACCTTGTCGAAATGATCTTTGCCCTGGATGTGGCGGTTCTCACGCTGCTGCTGGTCGGCGTGGTATGGTCGGTGGGAGTCCCATCCAGACGTCTCTGGCCGCCTCGGGTGGAGGGCTCCTGGCCTCATCGGCTGACCTGGCTCTTCTTCTACCTTGTCTTCGGCCTGAATGCACTGCTGATCCTTCTCGATTGGAATGCCTGGGCCCTCAAGAGTAACCTGCGCTTGGTGCTCGGGGTCCCGGTCGCCCTGCTCGGTGCGCTTCTGGTGGGGTGGGGGATCACAACCCTCGGAAGGCGGAACACCTCGGGGCTCAGCGACGGTTTTGTCTCCTCCGGGCCCTACGCCTTCACCCGCAATCCGCAGTACCTGGGCGATATGCTCCTGTTTGTTGGGCTCAGCCTCATCGCCAATTCGCTGTACCTGTGGATCACCCATCTGCTGACGATTCTGGTGTTTGCTGTCACCCCGCTGGCCGAGGAGATCTGGCTTGAGGAGCAGTACGGGGAGGAGTACCTTCGCTACAAGCATCGAACCTCGAGATTCCTATGACGGACCGCCAACTGCGGACGGAAGCCGCGTGGGTTCAGGCTCAGGCCAGCCACACCTGCATCTGGATGAGACCCTGGCGAGTTGGGCCACAGGCACCGCTGCAGGCGGGGATAGCGGTGTTTGAGGGCCGACGATGAATCTTGGGGATGTCCTGCGCGAGCTGCGGACCTTGAACAAGCCGGTGCCCAGGCCGCTGCGGCTGCCGACACTGGAGGAAGTGGAGGCCGCCGAGCGCCGGCTTCAGCACCGCTTCCATCCGGACTTCCGCAGGTACCTGCTCGAAGCCAGCGATGTGGTCTACGGTTTCTTGGAACCGTGCACGGTGACTCCCGGCGGAGGGCACACCGACCTGATCGAAATCGCCCAGGCGGCGTGGGAGCACGGCGGCGTGCCGAGGGATCTGCTGCCCATTTGTGTCGACAACGCCGACCACTACTGCATGAACGCGGCTGGAGAAGTCGTGTTCCGGCCGCATGACGGCACAAGCGACGAGACCTGGCCGGATCTCGCCACCTGGATCCAACGGGTCTGGATCGAAGCCGGATGATCCGGCTTGTCCTGCCCCTTCCGCCCCGTTTGGGGAAGTTGATCGCAGACGTGCTGCCTCTCTAGCGACGAAAAATCAAAGTGAGCAGTCCGGTGAGGAGACGCCGAAAGAGCACCGGATTCTTGCGGCCACGCCGCGCGATCTTGGGCGCGATGTCGGCACGCTTCCGTCGTTCTTTCACGATCCGTTTAGCCTCAAGATCCTGGAGCGGATGGTACATCTGGCCGACCTCCGGAAACCTTGTCTCAGTTCGGATGAGTGAAACGCTGGTCTCACTCTAAGGCGCCGGGTCGAGCAAATCACCACCCAATTGGGGGGAAATGTGGGGGAGGTCGGAAGGCTTTAAGCAACTCAGCTTCTGTACCGCTCGGCAATCTGGGCGGTGTGTTATGCTGGGTCCTAGGCGGTGGTCCGAGCTGGGTGCCATGTGAGCGGCGGGACAGAAGCGCCATAGGCGATCCGGCCGTGATCAACCCTGCGGTTGATCTGCAGCTCGGCGCAGCGCCAGGCGGCGCGCCGCCCCCCCCCGAGACCCAGCATCGACCGCTCGGAGCTCAGGAAGGGAGAGAGTCCGTCGTGCAGGAGTCGGAGTACGATGCCTTTTGGGAGCAGATGCTTTCTGAAGGTGTCAGCGAGTTCGAAAAGGCCAAGGCCATCTTCAGGATGCTTCCGGCCGATCCGCGCTGCCATTTCTGCCACAGTCCTTTTGAGGGAGCTGGCGGCAGGGTCATGCGG
>JBFJVD010000283.1:0-3424 GCA_041624375.1 Anaerolineales bacterium | reverse complement strand
GGTCAGCTGGGCGGAGGTCGAACGCCTGATTCACCATCTGGTTCCGCAATTTGAGACTGAATTCGACGCTATTGTGATCATCACGCGTGGCGGCATTATCCCTGGCGGCATGATCTGCGAAGCGTTGAACATCGAGGACGTTCTCACCGCGGCGGTGGACTTCCCCTTTGAGGTGGAGCGCGCCAGAGAGAAGCTGCTCGCCTGGCCGCAGTTCATTCAGTTCCCCGGTCAGGAACAGGTTGCCGGCCGCACCATCCTCATCGTCGACGATGTCTGGGGATCCGGTCGAACCATCACTGCGGTCAAGAATCGGCTGACTTCGATGGGCGCCACGCCATTCACCTGCGTGCTTCACTTCAATCCGTATCGAAGCTTGTTTACGCAGGCAAAGCCAAATTACTACGCCGCGATCACGGATGCCTATATCGTCTATCCCTGGGAAATCGATCGCGGTCCGGACAAAGTTTTGCTCGACGAACCCGCGTAGCTGGTCACCGGCACCAGTTTGACACGCTCGCGGGCGATGAGTATAATGAGTCCGCGTTCACGAACGACGCAGGGTTCGGCCAAGAGCAATTGAGGAGCCTTTTCGGACGCAAGATTTGGCGATTTCGACAGTGACGTGTCTGGAGACCTGGTCGACCCGAGTTTGGAACGATCAGGCGCTTTTTTATTTCGGCCTCTCGATATCCTGAGTTCGCGGCAAGCTCGCGGCGAGAAGGGAGGAGGTGATTACGAGTGACGACGGTGACTCTGCGTCCCAATGAGTCCCAGGAGCAGCTGCTCAAGCGCTTTCGAAAGAAGGTCGCCAAGAGCGGCATCTTGAGCACGGTTCGGCGCAAGCGCTGGTTTGTCTCGAAGAGTGAGTTGCGTCGGATACAACGCAAGAAGGCGATTCGGCGCTTGCGGCGCCGCCAGCGGAAGCTCAAAGAGCGCTACGGCGACTGAGCGCCTGGGCGCTGCCGCTCAGGTCCGGGATCTGCCCGGGCCGGAGGTGTAGATGGCAAAGCAGGAAGAGAAAATCGAAGTTGAAGGCACGGTCGTCGAAGCGCTCCCCGCCACGCAGTTCCGGGTTGAGCTGGACAACGGCCATGAGGTGTTGGCGTACCTCTCAGGCAAGATGCGCAAGTTCTACATCCGGATCTTGCTCGGCGACCGTGTCAGGGTCGAGCTTTCGCCATATGATCTGACCCGGGGTCGGATCACCTACCGCTTCAAGAAGGGCAGCCCGCGTCCCACCTAGCGAGGCGGCCGGCGGTCATCTCCGGAATCATCCCTTAAACAAGCAAACTGCCCTCCTCAGGAGGGCAGTTTTCGTTGAAGTATCAGGGCGCGCCACTCGGATTCGCGCAGTGTGCGGTGATGACTCAATCCCTGCGCGGCGGCCGCCTCCTGGACAGTGCCCAACTGCTCGGCGAGGATTCCGGAGAGGATAAGCCAGCCGTCCTCCTTCACGGACCGTGCCATGCCTTCCGCCAGCATCTCCCCGAGCACGCTCGCAAGGATATTAGCGACCAGAACGTCCGCAGGGGAACCGGCGGCGAGGATATCCGGAAGCGACCCGTGTATGGTCTGTACCTGCCCTCCGACCTGGTTGAGAATCGCATTCTGGCGGGCGATCTCCACCGCCAGGGGGTCGGTGTCGTAGGCGAGCACGGTTTGGGCTCCCAGGCGGGCGGCGGCGATCGCCAGGAGCCCCGAACCGCAGCCCAGGTCGATCACGAGCTGTCCAGGCGACACCAATTCCTCGAGGGCAAGCAGGCAGAGTCGGGTTGTTGGGTGGGTGCCTGTGCCGAAGGCCATGCCGGGGTCCATCAGCAGGGTCAGCCGACCTTCACGTCTGGAAGATGGCAGCCAGGCGGGCTGAATGAGCAGCCGATCCCCAACGGGGAGGGGGCGGTAGTTCCGCTTCCAGGTTTCACTCCAATCTTCTTGTTCGAGACTCCGGAATTCAGGGGCGGGGAGCGGCTGGATCTGACTCAGGTGCCATAACCCCTCTTCGATCTTCCTGCGCCGCTCGGCAAGCTCCTCGTCCTCCGGGAGATAGGCACGAACCAGGAGCGGCTCCTGAACATCGAATGTGTCGAACGTGCTGTCTAGTGGGGTGATGACCGCGCCCTGGGGCGCAAAGCGGGTGAGGAGTTCCGCGACGGGTTCGACCCATTCAGAGTCGAGCTGGAGTGAGATCTCGAGCCATTTCAATCGGCCAGGCCTCCAAGCAGTTCTCGCACTCGGTCTAGGAAGCCCCGTTCCTGAATGGTCACTTCCGTGCCCAGCGATTCGGCCAGGGATTGGAAGAGCTGGCGCTGCTCCTCGTTGAGTGAGCGAGGCACCTCCACCGATACGACCACCAGCTGGTCGCCGCGGCCGTCCCGGCGCAGATGCGGGACGCCGAGGCCGCGCAGCTTGATGACTTTGCCGGGCTGGGTGCCTGGCGGGATGGTCAGTTTGTGGTCTCCGTCCACGGTGGGAACCGAGACTTCGGCCCCCAGCGTGGCCTGCGCAATGTTGATCTGCAGGTCGAGCAGGATGTCATCTTGCCGCCTCCGGAAGTAGCGGTGAGGCTGGACGCGCACCCTGACGTAAAGATCGCCGCGCGGGCCGCCGTTGATCCCGGGCTCGCCCTCGCCGGAGATGCGGATCTGGATCCCATCGTTGACCCCCGCCGGGATCGGGATCGTGCGAGTCACTTCCTGCCGCTCGTGGCCGCGCCCCTGGCAGTTTCGGCACGGCGAGGAGATGATCTCGCCGCTCCCGCGGCAGTTGGGGCAGGTGGAGACGTTGACCATCGAACCGAGAAAGGTCTGGCGGACCTGGCGCACCTCACCGGAGCCATTGCAGGTCTCACAGCGGACCGGCGAGGTGCCCGGCTCGGCGCCGGAACCGGCGCACACCGAGCATACTTCCAGCCGTTCGAAGCGAATTTCCCGGTCGATGCCGGTGATCATCTCCTCGAACGAGAGGGCCACGTCATAGCGAAGATCGGCGCCGCGTCGAGGGGCATTCCGGCTTCGCCGCCCAAAGGATCCAAAGCCAAACAGTTCCTCAAAGATGTCGCCCAGATCGAAATCGAGCGGCACTCCCTTGAGGCCGGCGTGGCCGTAGCGGTCGTAGGCCGCTCGCCGTTCGTCGTCTGAGAGAACAGCATAGGCTTCGTTGATTTCCTTGAATCGATCTTCAGCGTCCTCGGCCGAATTGACATCAGGGTGGTACTGCTTGGCCAACCGCCGGTAGGCGGCGCGAATGTCCTCGCGTGTTGCGGAACGATCGATTCCAAGGATTTCGTAGTAGTCGCGTTTCTCGACCATCGTCTCGAAAAGAAAGGCGGAGGCAGGTAAGGCCGCCTCCGCTCAGTCGCCTGAGGCCTTCCTAGAGCTCCTTGAATTCCCCATCGACGACCTCTTCGCCAGAGGTCGCTTCGCCG
>JBFJVD010000282.1:0-3430 GCA_041624375.1 Anaerolineales bacterium | reverse complement strand
CGGCCGAGA
Source organism: Anaerolineales bacterium (assembly GCA_041624375.1). Taxonomy (GTDB): domain Bacteria; phylum Chloroflexota; class Anaerolineae; order Anaerolineales; family E44-bin32; genus JBFJVD01. The sequence continues at coordinate 3,421 of JBFJVD010000282.1, read as the reverse complement.
TCCAGATGATCCCGATGCTGACAATCCTCGGGTCGCCGACACTCAGTCGGACAACCTGGGAAGCAACGGCCTCCAGCACCCCGGCGTGTTCCAGCCCGCCGACCATGACAAACAGTCCCCCGAAGAAGACCAGAACCGTCCATTCCACCCGAGCGAGCAGCTCATGAACCGGAGGCCGCACCCAGAGCACCGCCAGCGCAGCCATACTCATCGCGAGATATGAAGCGCGCAGTTCGAGCCTGCCTTGAAAGAGAAAGAGCACGACGGTCAGGGCAAGTACCACCGCCACCTTGCGGGCCGTGGCGGGATCGTGGAGCGCCTCCGTCGGGTCGAGCCGCTCGAGCACCGTCGGATCCTGTGGTTCGCGCTGGAGACGGCGGCGGGAGAGAAGGAGAAGCAGTCCGAGAGCCGCGAACCAGGCCACCACCACAACCGGCAGGGAGTGCGTAAGGAAGTCATTGAATGTCAGGCCTGCCGCCGAACCGATCAGAATGTTGGGCGGATCGCCGATCAGCGTGGCGACCCCGCCGGTATTGGAGAGGATGGCCTCGGCGACCAAGAACGGGATCGGTGAGACGCCGAGAATCTCGCTTACCAGAATGGTGACCGGCGCAATCAGGACGACGGTCGTGACGTTGTCCAGAATCATAGACAGCACGGTGGTGACCGCACCCAGCAGAATCAGCAGGGAGAACGGATTGCCGCGCGAAATACGTGCCGCCCGGATGGCGATGTACTCGAAGAACCCGGTTGGCTGGAGCAGCGCCACCAGGATCATCATGCCCAGCAGCAAGCCGATCGTTTCGAAGTCGATCGCCTCGATCGCTTCATGCTCGCGGTAAAAGCCGAGCACCTCCCCGGCGCCGACCATAGCGGCAGCGCCGACCATGGCCACGATCGTTCGATCGATTCGCTCACTGAAGATGGTGAGCAAAGCCACGCTGAAGATGACAATGGATAGGAATGCGGGAGACACGCAGGCGGATCCTGGGGCCTAGGAGGCCCAATCTCGCAGGAAGGCGGTGCCGATATCGACCCAGGAAGCAAGGCCGACCAAGCGCCCATCGCTGTCCTCAACTGGGACATCATAGATGCGATGCTGGCGCATGAAACCCACCACCCGCAGCAGGCCATCCTCCTCGTTTACAGAGAAGGCGGGCCGCATAATCTCAGTGACCGGAGTGCTGGCGTCATCTGGGCTCGCTCTCTCGAGCTCCAGGGCACCGAAGTCGTGGACGAAATCGTAGTCCTCGACCATATCGATGAATGCCGGAAGGGGCAGCTTCAACAGATCATACATTCGGAGGACCCCGACGAGGCGGCCCTGCGCGTCGACGACCGGCAGCAGCCCGACCCGGCGCTCGATAAGGAGCCGGACCGCTTCTCCCAGGGTTGCTGTGTCCCGGATGGAAACCACATTCCGCTTCATGACCTCGCCGACATTCACCGGCGCCCTCCCGTCCGGCTTCGACCTTCAGGCCCTAGGATCCCTTGCGAGACAGGTCATCCTGATTCGGCTTCAGGCCGACGGCCCGGCTCACCGGCAGGACAAAGAGGATCCCGGTGTTGCCCTGATCGAGCCGACCGAGGACGGCCTCGGTGGCGGCGATCAGGCCATCGAGATCAAACGCATCGGAAACGATGCTGAACAGCATCCGGCTGTGGGACTCATGCTCCTGCAGCAGACGGCGCGCCGATGGGAAGAGCGGCACATCATCGCGCAAATGGTGCTCCTCCAATTCGGCTGCCCAACCACTGCTGTCCACCAGAGTCAGGCCGGTAACGCCCGCCTTGACCCAGGCATGGATCACGGCGTCCATCTTGCTGACGTCATAGACAACCAGGTTAACCATCTGCGCCATTGCTAACCTCCACCCGTCCAAATGCCCAACGGAGCAAGAGCGGCGTAACCAGCGTGGTGACGATGACCATCAGGACAATGATCGTGAACAAACTCCGGGGGAGGATGTTTTCGGTCACGCCAACCCCAGCCACAATCAGACCCACTTCGCCGCGCGAGATCATCCCGAGCCCCATCCGAAATGAGGCGCCCAGGTCGAAGCCTCCCAGCCAGGCACCGAGCCCGCTCCCGAAAAGCTTCGATCCCAGTGCAACCAGGATCAGGACTGCTGCAAGAGCAAATTCACTACCCTGCAATTCAAGCACGTTCGATTGCAGGCCGATGTCCACCAAGAAGAGAGGCACGAAGAACGCATAGGCCAGCGGATGCAGGCCGCGCTCCACCTCCTCCCGAAGGTGACTGCGGGCAAGCCCGACGCCGCCCAGAAAGGCACCGGTGATCGCCGCCACCCCACCGATGGCCTCCGACACCCAAGCCAAGACCAAGACGGCCGCCAGCACCGTCGCCAGCAACCCCTCACTCGCCCGCAGGCGCATGCTCCAGGTCGCAAGGCGGGGGAAGAGGTAAAGGGAGGCCAGCAGGACGGCAAGCAGAACGAGGGCCATCCGGCCGAGCTGAAGCGCAACTGTCCCGAGCCCGCTTCCGCTCACGGCCAGCGCCGTGAAGACCGACAGCCCGACAATGACCAGGATGTCATCGATCACCGCCGCCCCAAGTAAGGCAATTCCCTCGCGAGTGCGCAGGCGTCCCAGCTCAAGCAGTGTCTGGGCCGAGATACTCACGCTGGTGGCGCTGAGCGTAATTCCGATGAAAAGCGATTCGACCATCGGCGTGCCGAAGGCCAGCGCGGCTCCCGTTCCGAGCGTGAACGGACCCAGTACGCCGAATGCGCCCGCCAGCGTCGCCGGACGGCCGGAGCGGCGCAGATCCTGAAGTTCGATCTCCAATCCAGCGGCGAACATGAGCCAGATCACGCCCAGTTGGCCGAGCTGGTGAATGGTATCTCCCAGTGTTTCCGAGGCGAAGAACGGTAGTGAGAGGACGTTCAGGAAGGTCGGTCCTAGCAGCAGCCCTGCGAGAAGCTCGCCGAGCACGGCAGGCTGGCCTGCACGGACCGAGAGGCTTCCCAACAGCTTGGCAGCGATCAAGAGGATGGCCAAGGCAAGCAAGAGCGAGAGCAGATCGGCGGAGCCTACCGCCGCGGCGAGCAAATGAGGCCTCAGATCCACGAAGACGTCCTCCTCAAATTACGTCAAGCTACTGTGCAGGGAAATGAGCAGGCAGCCTTAAGCCCACCTCGAAGAGCGATTATAGCATTTGGATCGGCTGCTGCGTTTCCCGTGGTCCGATGTGTCCTACGTCGACTCGAGCGCAGGATCCTGCTCCAATTCGATGAAGCGTGGGCTGCCGGCGTCGACACGTACCCGGCGACCGTTGGGGAAAGTGACCTGTGTGGTGTCCTCCTCCCAATGCAGCTCCAGCCCGCGCCAGCGCAGCCGGACCGGCCAGGGGAACGGATTACCCCCTCGTATCCAGAGCCGGCGCGGTGAGATCAGCCGG
>JBFJVD010000281.1:0-3462 GCA_041624375.1 Anaerolineales bacterium | reverse complement strand
CGTTCCCCGGAAGACAAGTGAGTACTCGTGAACGCCACCCAGCAGATTCTCCCGCTTGTAGAGACCAAGCACGGCGTAGATGATCATCCAGATTGGCGCCAGGATGAGGAGCAGACGGAAGTAATAGACGGGATTGGCGACAACATATAGCTGGAAGATCGGCAGACCGGCTTCGAAGCGGACGAAGAAGGCAAGCCGGGACGCCGCCAGCAGCATCACGAAGTCGCTTGCGAGCAACGACAGGCCGAACATCCGCCACTGCATCGCCTTGGAGACGCCCCTCTGCAGGATCTCCATGCGCGATCCAAGCGGCCGATCGACCAGCGCTTCCATTTTAGTTAGCGATGAGTTCATCATAGATGTTCTCCAAGCGCGCCGTCATCTTCCCCCAAGAGTGGGTTCGTTCTGCATAAGCCCGCCCCGCATCCCCAATGCTGCGCCGCCGTTTGGGATCCCGCAGTAGAGAGACGACGTTGGCGGCAAACGCCAGCGGCTCGTCGGCAAGAATCAATTCCTGTCCCGGGTCGGCTTCGAGGGCCCGTGCCGCAGCCGAAGTGGCGACCACCGGGGTTGCGCAGGCCATCGCTTCCAACACCTTGTTCTGAATGCCGGCGCCATACGTCACTGGCGCAACGGCGACGCTCGCCTGGCGCAGATAGGGACGAAGGTCTTCAACCTCGCCCGTGACCACGATCGATGGCGAGCGCCCAAGCGCCCGTACCGAAGCGGACGGATTCTTGCCAACGATCCAGAGCTTGGCCTCAGGTTCAGCCTCCAGCACAGCCGGGAAGATATCATTGGCGAAGTGAAGCGCCATCGATACATTGGCGTGGTAGCTCATTTTTCCACTCAGCACGATCGCTCCGGGCTTTCGTTCAGACGGGTCTCCGGGCGAGAAGTAGCTGAGATCGACCCCATTGGCCACGACCATCGGACCGCTCCCATTGGCGGCCGCTTGCGGTAGATCAAGGAATGCCTGACGGTCGAGGCTCGATGTGACCAACACCCGCTCAAACTGATTCAGCAGCTGGGCCTCAAATTTCTGCGTGCGGCTCAATTCGAGCCTTGTCAACCAGCGTGAGGCCGGCCGACGGCTCCGGGTCGCCGCCTGGCGGAACAGATGGCTGATGCAGTCGACACTGTCCCAGACAACAGGAATTGGCCGCGGGCTTCCTTGAAGGACGGCCTTGAGAGCGAGCCCATAGCTGGCACCGCGCAGGTGTTCTATATGGAGAACGTCGAAGGGGGGCGATTCGTTTCTCGCCACCAGCTGTTTCAACCGCTCGGCAAATGACGGCTGCCAGCTGTAGACAGCCTGCAGCGGCGTAGAGGTCGGCAGGGCCCTCAGGCAATTCCAACCGGAACGCAGCTTGCTCACTCGCACGGCGATCAGCTGCTCGCAGTACGCCTCGAATTCCTCAAGGCCCTCACGCTCCCAGGCCTCGCTCCACAGCGCTGCGACCGTTACCTGGTGTCCGCGCTGACTTAACTGCCGGATGAAGTTGTAGGGACGCACTCGAATCAGATTCGGGGCGTAGGGAACGACATACAGGATGCGCATGACTTTGGAAGTAATGGGTTAGTTTCTCAGGATCAACGGTCCCGACAGAACCAGGACGGCACGGGATGGCGCCTGGCCATCGCCGTTGGGGGTTCTATTCGGGTTGAGAGAGGCTGGATCAGCGTCTTCGAATGCGGATGCCGACAATCGCCGCGCCTACAAACAGGACCGCCGGCAGCAAGCTCATGGCAATCAGGCGCAGCGCAGCCATCTCCGAATCGATCAACTGATGATCCGGAGGCGGACCCGAGGCGATCTCAGGACGCGGCGCAACCGTCGCGGCCGGCTCCGTCACGGAAAGCTGGGGCGCCGCAGGTTCTGGCGTGGGCGATGGCGTCGCCGTGGCCAGGCGCGCCGGTCGAATAGCCGGAGCATCAACCTGCGTGGACGCGTACCAGATCTGGTAGCGCTGATTGTCTGAATCGAAAATGTGCGCCTCATCGCGAACAAACCATACGGCATGGAGCCGATTTCCATGGGAAATCGCCAGACGGGGCCACTCCGGAACGTCGCCCGAGTACGAGGTGATCACCTGCGGCTCCGACCACAACTCATCGCGCCAGACAAGATGCAGGAGGTCGAGCTCCTCCTGAAATTCGGTCAGGCGGCCAACGGCAACAAGGTGCAGCGCGCCGGCGCTATCCATTGCCAGGTCGTAGTCGTCGAGCCTCGCCTGGTAGACGCCCCAACCACCCGCCACGCGTGGGATCTGAAGCGGCTCCGACCAGGTGCGGCCCAGGTCGGCAGAGAGCTGATAGAAGATCCGATCCTCCGGCAGGCCAAGCCAAACTGCAACCAGCCGTCCCAAACCATCCAACGCCATCGTCGGATTACGGCCCTCGATCCCGGGCGGGGATAGTTGAGTCGGAAAGGTCCAATTGTCGCCGCCATCGAAGGATGATGCGTAGAGGATCGTTGGCGCATCTGCCAGTTGACCGTAGGAGCCGCCCTCGCCGGACTCCCAGATCACATGCAGGCTATCGGTGGCCTGGTGGAGGACCAGTCGCGGCTTTGCCGATCCGGTGAGGATACGGGAGACATCGACGGCCTCAGTCCAAGTGGCGCCCTCGTCCTCCGATCTTCGGTAAAAGACGTGATAGCAGATGCGGCAGTTGGGGGTTGTGACGTTGTTCGTATAGATCAGATGGAGGGTTCCATCCGCCCCCGTGGCCAGCTCTGAGAAATAGGCCACGCGCTGTTGGGTGAGCTGGATCGGCTCGCGCCAGGCGGCGACGGAATCCGCCAACGGGGCATAGGCAGACGAATAGTACGCGTCGGTCTGCCGGTAGCTCATGTGCAATACGCCCGTTTCATCGCTGACCATAAACGGTCGCGTCACTTCGCCGCCGGCCACCTGCAGCATCGCCACGATGTCGTTCAATTCGCTCCAGGCCTGGCCGTCCCGGCTCCAGCGATAAAGGACCGTATCGTAGACCGTCTCTGCCGAAACAGCCCTACCGGAAGACCAGACGACATGCACGGCTCCACTTGGATCGGCTGCGATATGTGGGAACCAGCCCGACTCGGATGGTACAGAGAGCATGGTCGGCTCAAGCCAGGCTGACTCCTGCCCGAATGAAACCGTGAAGACCAGTCCGAGACCTGCTGCGAGCAGGGAGATGATGAGTGCACCACGGAGGAGTTTGCGCATTCGCAACATACGGATCTGTTTCGCTCCTAGGGTTGTTCAGACGGGGCGTAGGAAATCGCCGGACCCAAAATGAGCGTCCGGGATGAATCCAGCTCGATATAGGCAAGCTCAGTCTTTGCATCCAGCGGCAGAAATGAGGGGCGCAAGCCGGGTTCGAGCGCATCCAGGAGCGGCGGGTCGAAGAGAAGTCCTGAGGTGTTCGCCAGCGGCACCAGCTGGATGCTCGGCGTGAGGTCGACCGCGTCGTCGG
>JBFJVD010000280.1:0-3473 GCA_041624375.1 Anaerolineales bacterium | reverse complement strand
GGCCGACCTGTGCCAGGCTCTCCGCCGAAACCTTGTCCAGGGTATCTTCGGTGGTGTGCCAGTAGGGATAGTCGAAATCGATTAAGAGGGCAGTTGGAATGCCGCGACGGATGAAGGGCACATGATCGTCATGCATGGCATACTTGTCCTCAGCGATGAATGCCGTAAAGCCGAGCGCATTTGCCACGCCCCAAATCTCTGCCCTCAAAGCATCGTCGGAGCTTCGTTCGTAATAGATTTCGAGATCGCGGTCGCCGATCATGTCGACGATGACTACGGCATCCGGGTCGCGAGACAGGTGGGCGACGAAGTAGCTTGAGCCCAGAATCCAATCCCAACCGTCGAGGCCGCCGCTGTCTTCCGCGTCGAAGAAGATGAGATCAATGCGGCAGTCTCCCGCGTTGTCAACAACCGCCGATGCCAGTTCAAGCAGCACAGCCACGCCCGAGGCACCGTCGTTGGCCCCTGGGACGGGCTGTGATGGGGAGGCAACATCTTTGTCCGCAAGAGGCCGGGTGTCATAGTGGGCTCCGAACAGGATGTAGGGTCGGCCCTCGGGGTTGTGTATAGCGATGACGTTCTGGAGATCGGTTTCGAAGGCGCGAAAAGGTTGGAATTGGGATTCCCAGCCCACAGCGATTAGCTCTTCTCGGATCCAGGTGGCGACCGCCCTGTGTCCATCAGACCCCGGAGATCGATCACCTAATTGCAGCTGCTGATCGATCCGCTCCAGGGCACGTGCGCCATTGAATCTGGCTGGCTCCGGAGGCTCAGCCGTGCCCTCACCACCCGGGATGCAGGCAATCGCTGCGATCCAACCAAGCGCAAAGATCAGAAAATTGCGCGTAGCCTTTGTTATATTCAAGAATCCATAGCGGTACGGTCAGGGATCTGAGTGTGGCTATGCGCAATCGTCGTAGTGCCTGCAAGAAACGCTCGGAGGTCTTTATCGGCTCGAGCGGCGTGCGCCTGGGCGCGCTGGCGGCGGTTGCGCCGTCCGCCCTGAAGCGGCGGCAGGATGCCCAGGTTGGCCTTCATTGGCTGAAATGTGGCAGGATCCGCCTTTGATACATAATGACATAAGGCGCCGAGCATCGTTGTTGGCGGCAGCGTCAATGGGACCTCCCCATGATAGATTAAGGCGGCATTGAGTCCGGCGAGCAGACCCGTTGCGATGTTGCCCAGATACCCTTCGACTCCTGTGATCTGGCCGGCGAAGAGAATCTCACTTCGCTGGCGCACTTGCAGGCTGGGCAGCAGCAGCTTCGGTGAATTCACAAATGTATTCCGGTGCATCTGCCCATACCGAGCGAATCGTGCCGATGCAAGCCCGGGAATCATCCGAAACACACGCCGCTGCTCCGGGAAGCGCAGGTTCGTCTGGAAGCCAACCAGGTTGTAGAGGTTCGCCGCCAGGTCGTCCTGGCGCAACTGGACCACCGCATAAGGGCGTCGCCCGGATCGCGGATCGGTCAGGCCGACAGGCCGCAGCGGGCCAAATGCGAGCGAATTCAGTCCACGTTCGGCGATAATCTCAACCGGTAGGCAGCTCTCAAAGTACTGATGCATGCCCGCACGAACCCCCTGCTCGATTTCGCTCTCGAATTCCCGCAGCGGAATGCGCTCCGCGGTTCGGAGGGCTTCCACAAAAGCCTCGTATTCCTCCTGAGTCATGGGACAGTTGAGATAATCGCCCGCTTCCGTCTCTCCCCGACCATAGCGTGACGCCCGAAAGGCCACCGACCGGTTGATGCTATCGGCTTCGACGATCGGGGAGAGGGCGTCATAGAAGTAGAGATGGTCCTCGCCAGCCAGCGAAGCGAGCGAAGCGGAGAGCGCAGACGAGGTCAGCGGTCCACTGGCGATGATCGCCAGGTTGTCTGGTACTGCCGTGACTTCCTGTCGACGGACCTCCACCAGGGGATGGGCTTCCAATCGGGCCGTGACGGCTTCGCTGAATGCACCTCGATCGACTGCCAGTGCGCTGCCGGCGGGAACAGCGGCACGTTCGGCTTCTGCCAGCAGAAGCGAGCCCAGAGTCCTCAATTCATGCATGAGCATGCCGGAGGCGCGATCGGGCAGCGTGGTGCCCAGGGAATTCGAACAGACCAGCTCGGCCAGCGCGCCTGTCTGATGGGCGCCGGTCGGATGGTCAGGGCGCATCTCGAAGAGACGAACAGGAACACCCCGGCTGGCCAGCTGCCAGGCGGCTTCGCTCCCAGCCAGCCCCCCACCCACAACGATGACTGCCTCTCGAGCCTGCATGCGGCCCATTGTAGCACGCAAGAGTGGCATGGTTCTTGCAACTGCGTTGCTTGACCCGCTCGCTTCATGTATACTCGGCCGGGAGAATTTCCCATGTTGCAACTTCAGGACCAGTCCCTCCGACCGCTGACCACGGCTCATCTGGCCCAAACCATGAGTTTATTGGCGCTGTCGAATCTGGAACTGCGAGAACGCATCCTCGAAGAACTCAACGCCAACCCTGCCCTCGAGCTCGTCGAGGATCGCAGCTGTCCGAGCTGCAAGCGACCGCTCCAGCGCTCGGGCCGCTGTCCGGCGTGCAGCGCCCCCATTGCCGACAGCGAAGAGCCGATTGTCTTCTTGTCGGATCGCCCCTTCTCACGCGACCTGGCTGTGAAGCGGCTTCGTGCCGACGGCGAGATGCTCGAGCCCATCGAGCCGGCCGCCCCGGAAACGCTTGCCGAGCATGTCTTGGAACAGCTAGCGCTGGAGCTCGATGCCGGCGAACGTGAGCTCGCGGCCTATATCCTGGCCGGTCTGGATGAGCATGGGTTTCTCCAGGATCCTCCTGCGATCATCGCACGCGCCACCCGGGTGTCCCTGGACACAATCTATCGCGTGCTTGGGCGCATCTCTCGTGTTGATCCCCCTGGCCTGGCTACCAGTGGCCCCCGGCAGGCCTTGCTCGTTCAGCTCGAAGTGATCGGCGCAGAGTTCGATGACAGCGAACTGGCCAGAACGCTAATCGAGCACCACTTTGCGGAACTGGCGACGCGCGACTTCATCGGGATATCCGCTGCGCTTCAGGTTTCGGAGGCTCGCGTTCGGGCCGCAAGCCAGTTCATTCAGGAATTTCTCACGCCCTACCCTGCTCGAACGTCCTGGGAACAGGGCCGCATGCGGACTGCGGGCGATCCAAATGTCTACTACAATCCAGACATTCAAGTGCGCTCAAACTCACGGAACGGCGATGCGACCGACTCGCTTATCGTGGAGATCTTCTCGCCCATGCCCGGTCGCTTGCGGGTCAACCCAGACATTCGCAAGGCCGTCGTGGAGTCGCAAGGGGAGGTCTCGGAGGCCTGGTCCGAGCACCTTGAGCGAGCGGCGCTGTTTGTCAAGTGCTTCCAGCAGCGCGGGAACACGATGCGCCGGATGATGAAGCATCTCGTGCGCGACCAGCGCAGCTTCATCCTGCAGGGAGATCTTCATTTGATCCCCATGACCCG
>JBFJVD010000279.1:0-3480 GCA_041624375.1 Anaerolineales bacterium | reverse complement strand
CTGGCGATGGCTTCGGCGATCGTGGTCTACGTCTGGCGCACACTTCCGCTCTCGACGGTGATCCTGATGGCCGGCCTGACCTCCATTCCGCAGGACATCGTGGATCAAGCGCAGGTGGACGGCGCCAGCTACCTGCGAACGCACCTGCGGGTGAAGATCCCGATGATCTACCCGATCTTGATCATTGCGCTGCTCTTCGGCGTCATCTTTACCTTCACCGATATGGTTGTGATCTACGTGCTGACGCGCGGCGGACCGGTGTATTACACGCATGTTGTGCCGACCTGGGCGTATATTAAGGGCATCCAGGGCGGTGCCCTCTCGGAGGGCGCGGCGGTGGCGCTTTTCCTTTTCCCCGTGCTGCTTGGAGTCGCCATGTTGCTCCTGCGGGTCGCCCGCCGGATGGAGATCAGCTGATGTTTGCCCGCCGTCCTTGGATGCGCTCGGTTTTCGTCTACTCGATCGTCGGGGCGTTCCTCCTGTTCCTGGCGGCGCCCTTCCTCTGGATGTTGATCACCACTTTCAAGGCCGACCGGGATCTCTATCGATCGCAGAACAATCCCTTCCTGTTCAACGACCCGCCCACGCTGGACCACCTGCGGCTGCTGTTCAACCAGACCGAGTACGTCACGTTCTGGCGCAATTCATTCATTGTCGGCACGGCGGTGGTGTTGATTACGCTGGTTTTCGCCGTTCCGGCCGCCTACAGCCTGGCACGGCTGGTCGGCCGCTGGGGCGAGCGCGCCGGCATCGGTATGTTCCTGGTCTACCTGATCCCGCCGACGCTGCTCTTCATCCCCATGTTCCGCATGGTTGTGGCAATGGGGCTGAACGACAGCATCTGGTCGCTGATCGTGGTCTACCCGACGATCACGATCCCATTCAGTACCTGGCTGTTGATGGGATTCTTTAAGTCCATTCCGCCGGACCTCGAAGAGGCGGCGATGGTTGACGGCTACAGTCGCCTGATGGCCTTCATCAAGGTGGTGATGCCCCTGTCGATTTCAGGCGTCGTCGCCATCATCGTCTTCACCTTCACGCTCACGCTCCACGAGTTTATCTACGCGCTGACTTTCATCACCTCGTCCTCGCAGCGCACCTTGAGCGTCGGGGTGCCAATCGAGCTGGTGCGGGGGGATGTGTTCTACTGGCAGTCGCTGATGGCGGCTTCGGTGATCGTGGCGCTGCCGGTCGGCTTCATCTACAATTTCTTCCTCGACCGGCTGGTCGAAGGCTTCACGATGGGGGCGGTGAAAGGGTAGGTTCGGCCGTTGGACGGGCCATTCGTCAGCCGGCTTCGTCCAGGAATTTAGGATCGTTTACGATGTCCCGGAAGCTCCGTGCTTCCGGGTTGCTTTCATCGACAGAGCATCGCCTGGAGGTGCCCCATGGCCATCTCTGCCCCGTCCCGGCTGCGCGCCGCGCTGGACGCCGGCTTGCTCGGCTGGCTCACCGAGCGCGTCAGCCTGCCGGAGGACCCACCCGAAACGCGCTTGCGCAAGACCAGCCTGGTGATCATCAGCCTGATGATCGTCCCGGCCGGCGTGTTTTGGGGGTTGATGTACTTGCTGTATCGCGAGCCGGTCTCGGCGATTATTCCTCTCACCTATTCCGTGTTTTCCTCCGGCAGTCTGATCTACCTGATGGCGACCCGGCGCTACGAAGACTACCGCTTCAGCCAGCTGGTGCTCATCCTGGCGCTTCCCGCGCTGCTGATGGCTTCGCTCGGGGGCTACGAGAGCGCCAGCGCGGTCATCATCTGGTCGTTTCTCTGCCCGATGGGCGCCCTGGTCTTCGCCGGGCGGGCGGCGGCGCGCCGCTGGATGCTGCTCTACCTCGGCAGCCTGGTTCTGGGCGGTGTGTTGCATCCGGCGCTGGCTGCCGAGAACAGACTGCCGGATTCCATTCAGATTGCCTTCTATGTCCTGAATCTGGGTGCGGTGTGCACCATTATCTTCGTGCTTCTCTCCTATTTTGAGCGGGAGAGAGACCGTTTCTATAACCTGCTGCAGGTCGAACAGCAGAAATCGGAGCGTTTGCTGGTCAACGTCCTCCCGGCCGAGATTGCCCCTCTGCTCAAAGAGGGGGACACGGTCGCCGAACGGTTCGAGTCGGCGAGCATCCTGTTCGCCGACGTGGTCGCCTTCACCGAGCACAGCCGCGCGCTGTCGCCCGAGCAAATGGTCGGGCTGCTGAACGAGATCTTCTCGGATTTCGATCAAATCGTCGGCCGTTATGGGCTGGAAAAGATCCGCACCATCGGCGACAACTACATGGTGGCATCGGGTGTGCCCAAACGACGGCGTGACCACGCGCAGGCCCTGGCGGATATGGCGCTTGAGCTCTGCCAGTACCTCAAGGGACGGCATGCCACCCCGGCCGGGACCGTGGAGTTTCGTGTCGGCATGAGCTCCGGGCCGCTGGTGGGCGCCGTCATCGGCCAGACGAAGTTTCACTACGACGTTTGGGGGCATCCGGTGAACATGGCCAGCCGCATGGAATCGCACGGCCTGCCGGGAAGGGTGCAGCTCACCCGTGACTCCTATGAGCTGCTCCGCGAGGAGTTTAGCTGCGAGCCGCGCGGGGAGATCGAAGTAAAGGGCGTGGGCCGGATGGAGACCTGGCTGCTTGTGGGAAGGGCTTCCGGAAGGCTTTAAGCTTCCCGGAAGCTCGGTTGACTACTGCCAGAGCGCGAGAATGACCCCCATCACGACCAGGGTGATCAGGTGGTTGCCATTCTGGATCAGCCAGAGCCGCAGCGTGCGGCCGCCGAACAGGGCGTTGGCGCCGCTTGTCGGGGCAACGAAGCCGGCCCAAACGAGCAAGCCGGAGACAATGCCCGCCACCACGCTGGTGGAGCCCATCGTGGCGATCAGGACGGCGAGCACATAGGCCTCCACCAGCGCCAGCAGGAAGGAGAGCAGGAAGTGTGTAGGGGGAACCTGCGCCGCTTCCTCGACGGTCCTTCCGATCTCTTCGAGCCACGGATTCTGGAGCAGGGGGCCGGAGTAGTAGACAAAGCCGACCACCAGGCTCGAGAAGCCGGCGACCAGCACGGCGAGCAGGTTGACACTCGGCAGTGACATCGAGATTTCTCCTCCTCGGCGCGCGCTCGATGGCCGCGCGCCGCTCCGTCCACTTAAACCCGATCGGGCAGTCGTGGTTGCGGGGGAGAGCGCCCTGGCGCTCGGATTCCGCCGAGAGGTTCCCGGAAGCTCGTAGCAGCCAGCCTTATGGACTTGTCTCGAAAGCGAAGACGTCCTCGGCGCACTCGCCGAACTCGACGATTTCAAGCGCAGGGCTGCGCTCGAAGATCCCCAGGCTGAGCTCGTCCTCGCCGGCTCCGGCGAAGATCGGGATCAAATTCGCCAGCGGCTCGCGTGGCAGCGGCGTGGCGAGTGGGTCGTCCGGCGGCTGAAGGTCCTCGATGAGGTCGCTTGTGAAGGTGAAATGGGCCAGATCGAAGGTTGAATCCGGCTG
>JBFJVD010000278.1:0-3489 GCA_041624375.1 Anaerolineales bacterium | reverse complement strand
TCGGGGGCGGTGATCCACCTCACTCCCGAGGGGCTGCACGTCAATCCGGCATTTACCCAAGCCATCGCGGTGCATGGGCCGGTGCGGACCGTCTATGTTGGCGGGCAGAATGCAGTCAATGACGAGGGAGCCGTGGTCGGCGAAGGAGACATCGGCGCCCAGACGGAACAGGTGTTGCGGAACCTTGAGATTGCCTTGGAGGCCGGCGGCGCACGCCTCGAGCATGTGGTCAAGTGGAGCATCTACGCCGTCGCCGGACAGCCCGTAGGGCCTGCGCTGGAAATCTTCCAGCGGGTCTGGGGAAGGCGAGGTCCGCCGCCGGTGATCACGGTGGTCTTTGTCGTAGCGCTTGCGAATCCGGCTTTTCTCGTGGAGATCGATGCGATCGCCGTTGTTCCCGAGATTCCCAAGGCCGCTTGATCCATCCGAGTTCCTATGAAACTGGCGATTCCGGCTCCTGAATCCGTTGCTGGCGTGATTGATGGGCTCGGGCATGTCATCGAAGCTAGCCAGCATGCCAACAGCCGGCTGGCCTACTTCGCCGTTCTCTATCAGGCCGTCACCAAACGCGTCGAGCAGGGGATCGCTGAGGGTCGCTTCGACGATGGACCCCGTATGGAGCGGCTCGATGTGGTGTTCGCCCGCCGCTACATGGATGCGCTGCAAGCCCACACGGAAGGGCGGCAGCCCTCACAAAGCTGGCAGGCCGCGTTCGATGCGGCCGGCGCCTGGAACCTGCTCATTCTCCAGCACCTCTTGATCGGCATGAACGCGCATATCAATCTGGACCTCGGGGTCGCAGCTGCCGAAGTTGCGCCGGGTGCCAAGCTGAATGGACTCCAGCATGATTTCGACGAGATCACCGTGCTGTTGGGAGAGATGCTTGATGAGGTCCAGGCCCGCCTCGGGCGCATTTCGCCCTGGATGGGCATTCTCGATTGGCTGGCGGGCAGAACCGATGAAGCGCTCTTCGGGGCTTCGCTGAGCACCTCCAGGTCGCTCGCCTGGAAAACCGCCAAGCGGCTGGCGGTTTTAGACGAGCATGAACGCAAAGCCGAAGTCGAACGGCTGGACCGCATCGTCGCGGCGCTTGCCGGTCCGATTCGCCACCCGGGGCGCCAGATCCAGCTCCTGCTGCTCCTGGCAAGGGTGCGAGAGCCAAATCGGGTCGCAAACGTCGTGAGTGCGCTGCGCTGACGGCGCGCGGGGCACGGTCGTGAGGCCGGTGCGATACCCCTTGCGATGCCGACCGGCGGAGCATGGCATGAAGAATTCTCCCCCGCGCGCCCTCTTGCTGACTTGCGTTTGCCTCATCTCGCTCTGGTGCACGGCCTGCAGCGGCCAGGCTGCCGAACCTACAGGAATGGATGAGATGGTCCTTGTGCCTGCCGGCTGGTTCCGTATGGGCCGTAACGAGGGACCAGCGGCGAGCCGCCCGGAGCACCGTGTCTACCTTGACGAGTTCTGGATCGACCGAACTGAAGTCACCGTGGCGGCCTATGAGCGCTTTGTGCAGGCGGTGGGTGCACTTCCCGAAGTCTGGCGCGATGGCCAGACGCAGACGGAGCCATGGGAGCCAATCGCCGGCGTGCTGTGGAACGAAGCGCGGGCCTATTGCGAATGGCGCGGCGTCCGGCTTCCCACAGAGGCGGAATGGGAAAAGGCGGCGCGTGGAACCGATGCTCGCTTCTATCCGTGGGGTAACGAATGGGCGCCGGCGCTGACCAACACGCTGGAGCGCGGCCTCGGCGCGCCGGTGGTTGTGGGGAGCTATCCGCTCGGGGCAAGCCCGTATGGGGCGTTGGATATGGCCGGCAATCTTCAGGAATGGGTCGCCGACCACTATGATCCGGAGTACTATTTCTATGCGCCGCGGCGCAATCCCCAGGGGCCGCCATTGGTGCTCGATCACGTGCTGCGGGGCGGCTCCTGGGCTTCTTCAGGTGACCAGACGACGACCTACCACCGCAACGCCTCCCACAGCGTTCGGCCGAATCTGCGAGTCGGTTTCCGCTGCGCCGCCCCTGGACATCTGAGTGCGATGAAGCCTTGGGAAGAGCGCATCGGTGTGACCAGTCAATCGATGAGGGTATTCGGGTTCCTGGCCAACCCTCTGGGGAGCGATGGATGACTCAGCGCGATCCGACGACAGACACCACCGAGTTTTGGCGCAGGTGGTTCACCACGGGGGACCATCCGCGTGAGAAGCGGCAGAAGCGCATACTCCGGCATTTGCCGCGCAGTCCTCGCTGCAAATTCTGCGGGGCGCCGTTCCGCGGAGTCGGCGCGCCGCTGGTGCGAATGACCCTCGGTAAAAGCCGTTCGAATCTGAACTCGAGCTACTGCAATGTCTGCGAGCTGTTCGCCCAAAAGTATCAAGGCGGTGCCGAGGTCGAAATGGGGATCCTCTTCGCCGATGTGCGCGGCTCCACAGCGCTTTCCGAGCAGATGAGCCCGACGGCTTTCAGCCAGCTAATCAATCGCTTCTATGTGGAAGCCACCCGTGTCCTGGTGATGGAAGACGGCCTGATCGACAAACTTGCAGGCGACTCCATCGCCGCGTTTTGGGGTGCGGGCTATGCTGGCCCTGGTTATGTCCGCCGCACCATCGATGCCGCCTACCGTCTATTGGATGTCACGGGCCACAGGGATCCGGGGGGACCCTGGATCCCACTTGGGGTCGGTGTGCATGCAGGCATGGCATTCTTCGGGGCGGTCGGCTCGCCGGACGGCCTGGTGGACATCACCGCCGTGGGTGACGAGGTCAATCTGGCGGCACGCCTGGCTTCGAGCGCGGCAACCGGCGAGATTCTCATTACCGAGCAAGCGCTGCAAGCCGCCTCCGTGCCGAGCGCCCCGTACCCTGTTCGACAACTCAAGCTCAAGGGATTCCCGGATGCGGTTGCAGTTCGGGTGATCTCAGTTCAGCCGGAGTCGGTGGTACCTGCGTCGATGTGATTCGATCGTCGGCTGCAGGTTTGCATGAAGAGGGGTGAGTCATGATGGAAGAGCGCTGGGGGCCTGTGACCTTTGTCGGCGCGACCGACGCTGAAGCGGCGCGCGAGTTCTATGGTGGAGTCTTGGGATTCCGCCTTGTTGAGGAGGAACCGCAGGCGCTCGTCTTTGACGCGCACGGCACTGTGCTGCGAGTGACACTGGTCTCCGAGCTGGTGCCGGCGCCCTTCACGATCCTTGGCTGGTCGGTGCCGGATTTAACCCTCTCGGTGCGCATGCTCAGTGCCCGCGGTGTGCGCTTCGAGCAGTTCGAGGGCTTCGACCAGGATGAGCTGGGGATCTTTGTCTTCCCGAACGGCGATCGGGTGGCCTGGTTCCGCGATCCAGCCGGCAATCTGCTTTCGCTGACGCAGTTTCAGACGGGAGACTGATGGGTCGCCCTCCGGGAAAGCGTGAGTCATGAGCGGGTGGAGGGCCCAATCTTAAGTTATCCATCAAGCGAGCTTCTCGCCACCGAAAATCTGCTAGGCTGGT
>JBFJVD010000277.1:0-3526 GCA_041624375.1 Anaerolineales bacterium | reverse complement strand
GTCTCGCGTGGGTTCATGCCGGCTGTCGGTTCGTCCAGACAAAGGAGCTTGGGTTCAGAACTCATGGCTCGGGCGATCTCCAGCCGGCGGCGATTGGCATAAGAGAGCGCGAAGGCCGGCTGGTCGAAGCGGTACCCTACGAGCCGGCTCCCGAAGAAAGAGAGCGTTTCCTCGGCCTTGCGCCGGGTCTCCTCCTCCTCGCGTCGAAAGGCCGGCGTCCTCAAGATGGCGCTGATCATTCCCGACCGGGTGCGGGCGTGGCGGCCGACGGTGACATTATCGCGCACCGTCATATTCGGAAAGAGACGCACATTCTGGAAGGTTCGGGCAACCCCGAGTCGTAGGATTTGATTCGGGCGCAGACCCACCAGATTGTGACCATCAAAGTGGATTTCCCCCTCGTCGGAAGGGATCATGCCGGTCAGGACGTTGAAGAAAGTCGTCTTTCCGGCCCCATTCGGCCCGATTACGCTGACGATTTCGCCCTCCTCAATCTCGAAATCGAGGTTGTCGAGGGCTCTCAGGCCACCGAACGCTTTGGCAAGGGAGCGTGTCGTCAAGAGTGCCATGGTCAGGCGGAGGTCTCCTCGATCTTCGGTTGGGACTCGGCAGCGGCTCTTTCCTGTATCAGCCAGGCATCCTGAAGCATCTCTTCCTGATGCAGTTCTCGCGCCCGTTCACGCGAGGGAAGCAGGCCCTCGGGTCTGTTCAGCATCATGTAGATGAGGAGCGCGCCATACATGAGGAACTTGAACTCGGCAAACTCGCGCAACAGCTCCGGCAATCCGATGATCACCAATGCACCTACCATGACGCCCGGGATGCTGCCCATGCCGCCAACGATGATCAGCACGAGGACCTGGATCGACACGAGGATCTGGAACGAGTGCGGGAAGACCGATCCAATCTTGGAGGCAAAGAGCGCCCCGCCGAAGCTGGCGATGATGGCGCCCATGATGAAGGCAGAGAGTTTCGCCTGAACGGTGTCGATACCCATGACTTCAGCGACGGGCTCATCCTCGCGCATCGCCTTCCAGGCCCGTCCGATGCGCGAGTTTTCAAGCGCCCAGGTGATGTAGATCGCCAGGACCAGGAACGCCGCGACCGGGTAGAAGAACTCGGTTGGAGACGCTGCCGTGAACTCACCTACGGCAACTTTCGGGATCCGGATGATGCCCTGCGCGCCGCCCACGTACGGGAAGAGCGCTTCGGAGATGAAAAGCAGTCGGGCGATCTCGCCGAAGCCAAGGGTGACGATAGCCAGGTAATCGCCGCGCATGCGCAGCACCGGCGTACCGACGACAAGGCCGGCCATTGCGGCGGCAATGATCACAAATGGCAGCGCAGCCCAGAAGGTCAGTTCCGGCGTGATGGAAGGGGAGCTGGGCGATGTCAGAATGGCTGTCACGTAGGCGCCGACGGCGAAGAAGGCCACGTAGCCGAGATCGAGCAACCCGGCAAAGCCCACCACGATGTTCAGGCCCAGGCCCATCAAGAGGAAGATTCCGACCAGATCGAGGACTTCGCTGGCAAATACACCCACGATCTGTGGCACGACGGCGACGAATACGAGGGCTACAAGAATGGAACCGAGCCTCATGTTCCGGCGCTGCCCCTCGGGAAGCGCCTCGAGCCGCTCGCGGACCCGCAGATCGGTAAATTCGGCGATCAGGTAGGGGATGCTGAGCACAAGGAAGACCACCAAGGCCGAAACCGCCGTCAAGCCACCTAGGGGGCTATAGATAAACGAGTTCAGGCGCTGAAGGCCCAGTCCGAGCAGGAAAGCCTGAACAAGGATCTGCAGGAGTGCCACCAGCAGGGTCCACATCGATGCGTTGAGGAGCGGCCGGCGAAAGCGGCGCGGGATCAGGGGGATGAATCCCGCGACGGTTCCGATGCCGAGATTGGAGATCAGCAAGAGGCCGATCCCTTGGGTGAGCTCGCGATCGAACGTCAGGATCTTGAGCAGGCGAGGCGAGATGGCGAGAAAGATCTCCCGTAGATCAAGAACCGGGGCCAGCAGGATCAGCAGGATGGGTCCGAAGGAAGCGATCGTCCCGGCGATCAGACCCGCAAGCACATTGCGGGGTCCTACGGGTGCGAGTTTCACCCCTTCGATGGCCGGTGGGCGCTTCGCAGCCAGATAGCCGAAGATGAATGGGATCAGGAAGAGAGCTGTATACCCCAGGGAGAGATAGGGCTGGATCAGAATCCGATCGGCGAAGGCCTCGACCATTCCGATGGCGCTGATGAAGACTGCCGAGACCCCTCCCAGCGCGCCGAGGCGTGCGGCCCGGGCCAGATCGACGCTTCGGACAGCCTGTTCGGCTCCCACCCTTGTGACAGTTTCGCTGCGGGGGGCTTGGGCAATTTCCTGGGTCACGCGTTACCCCCTCTCCTCGGCCAGGCGTTCGCCGAGAATTCCAGTGGGCCGGAGGATGAGCACGAGAACGAGTGCCAGGAAGGCGACCACGTCTTTCAACTGCGTGAAGGCCGTGATGTTAAAGCCGCCAAGCACCAGACTGGGGCCGAGCGACTCGAGGATGCCCAGCACCAGACCGCCGACCATAGCACCCACGATGTTGCCGATCCCGCCGATCACGGCCGAGGTGAAGGCTTTGATCCCTGGGAAGAATCCGGTGAAGAAGTAGACCTGGCGGAAGACGATCGAGTACAGCATGGCTGCTGCGCCGGCCATCGCCCCGCCAACCGCAAAGGTCAGGACGATCGCCCGGTCGACATTGATGCCCATCAGGGCGGCGATTTCCTTATCTTCAGCGACGGCTCTCAGCGTCTTCCCCGCTTTCGTCTTTTCCACGTAGTAGTAGAGCCCGATCATCATCAAGATTGCGGCGGCGATCACCAGCGACTGGCTCTTCAGGATTCGGAACCCGCCAAGGGTAAAGAAGCCTGTAAGCGGCTCCAAACTGGGCCAGGATTTGATCCCGGCGCCAAACAGGCCACGGAAGGTGTATTGCAGGAAGAACGAGGCGCCAATCGAAGTAATCAAGGGGATCAGCCGCGGGGAGTTGCGCAGCGGACGATAGGCGATCCGCTCCACCAAAACGGCAACGGTCGTTGAGGTCGCCATACAGACGAGAAGAACGATGATGAATGAGAGCGCCGGCTGTGAGTCCCAGAGCCCGGCTTCGTCGAGGGAGCGGGCGACATAGAAGCCGATCATCGTCCCGCTCATAAAGACTTCGCCATGAGCGAAGTTGATGAACCCAAGCACGCCGTAGACCATGGAGTAGCCAAGCGCGATCAGCGCATAGACTGCTCCCTGTGCCAACCCGAAGACGATCAAGTCCCGCCACTGCTCGGGCGCAAGGCGTCCGCTGGTGAGGCTGCGGTAGGATCCAACGGTAATGAGGATAATGGCCGCGATGCCGATGATCCAGAAGACGACCGTGACCCAGTTCAGACGTTCAAAATTGATGTTGAAGCGGCTTTCGACTCGTTCGACGATCGATTGCACGCCAGTCTCCTCGATGGTAACACTGCGCGGGGTGGACGGTTCTCCACC
>JBFJVD010000276.1:0-3536 GCA_041624375.1 Anaerolineales bacterium | reverse complement strand
GGCCACGAGCACCGCCAGGGCGCCAAACGTACCCCCCATGATGTCGACAATCGACGTCCCGGCGCGCAGCGGTTGGCCAGGCGGACCGGTCATATAGGCCAGGCCGGACATCATCTGGACGACCTCATCCAGCGCGACCCGGTGTTCATAGGGCCCCTGCATGAAGCCCTTGAGCGAGCAATAAATCAGCCGTGGATTCGGTTCCGATAGCGTCTCGTACCCAAAGCCCAGCCTTTCCATCGTGCCTGGACCGAAATTCTCGATCAGAACATCCGCGCTCGTGAGGAGCTTCTTCACGATCTGGCGGCCCTCTTCGCTCTTGATGTCGGCCGCCAGACTCTTCTTGTTGCGGTTGAAGAACGTATAGAAGCCCTGTCCAAATCCCTTGAGCCTGCGAGTGTGATCTCCCCGAGGCGCGGGCTCGATGCGGATGACCTCCGCGCCGAGGTCGGCGAGGATCAAGCCTGCGGCCGGCCCCATGACGGCGTGGGTGAACTCGAGCACCCGCAGTCCCTCGAGCGGCAGAGAGCGATGGGTCACTGGATGAACGACTCCTCCCGGACAAGGCCGATGGCGTCCAATCTAGAGTTGATAGCCACCGTGCTCGCGAAGATGGTTGACCAACCCACCCTGTTCGAGAATGCGCATCATGACATCCGGCATGGCCGCCGCCTGGTATTGGCGCCCCGCCGTGTGATCCATCAACCGGCCCCGACGGAGATCCAGCTCAAGCTTGCTGCCGGTCTGAATGTCATGCGAGCCCACCTCGAGCACGGGCAGCCCGATGTTGATCGCGTTGCGGAAGAAAATGCGGGCAAAATAGTTCGCGACCACCGCCGCAATGCCCGCCGATTTCAGCGCCAGGGGCGCCTGTTCTCTGGAGGAACCTGCGCCGAAGTTGTCCCCTGCCACCAGGAAATCTCCCGGTTTAACGACTCGGCGGAAGTCGGGGTCCAGATCTTCCAGAACATGCTCGGCCAGCTGACTGAGGTCGAGCGTTTTCGTGTACTTGCCCGGAATGATCCGATCCGTGTCGATGTTGTCGCCGTACACGTGGGCTTTTCCGACCAGAGTGCCGGGCATCCTACAGAATCTCCCAACCCTGCTCTGCGTGCGCCAGGAATTCGACCGGGTTCGATATTTCGCCCCGGACGGCGGACGCCGCGACGACCGCTGGCGATGCGAGGTAGATCTCTGCCTTCGGATTGCCCATCCGCCCCGGGAAGTTTCGATTCGTGCTCGAGATGACGACCTCGCCATCGGCCGGCACCCCCTGATGCGTCCCCACACACGGCCCGCA
This sequence comes from Anaerolineales bacterium, assembly GCA_041624375.1. Classification (GTDB taxonomy): domain Bacteria; phylum Chloroflexota; class Anaerolineae; order Anaerolineales; family E44-bin32; genus JBFJVD01. Next base: position 2,236 of record JBFJVD010000276.1, on the reverse strand, counting down.
GCCCGAGGTGATGAAGCTCGCGCCGGCTTCCGAAAGAGTCTTGAGGGTGCCATCCTCCAGCGCGAGATTGAAGACCCGTTTCGAGGCAGGGGCGATGATCAAGCGAACATGTGGCGCGACCTGCCTGCCCTTCAGCACGCGAGCCGCCATGTGCAGATCTTCCAGCCTGGAATTGGTGCAGGAGCCGATGAAGGCCTGGTCGACCCGCATTCCCAACACTTCGTCAATATCACCAACGTTGTCCGGAGAGCTGGGCTTCGCAATTTGGGGACGCAGGTCGGAGACATCGAAGGTGTAGGACTCGGCGTATACGGCATCCTCATCCGGAACCGTCGGGGACCAGTCGTACCACAATTCCAGTCCGGTTGGATCAACCAGCCCAGTTTTGGCCCCCATCTCTGACGACATGTTGGCGAGCGTCATCCGGCTCGCCAGCGAGAGGCCCTCGAGCGCGGGCCCGGTGAACTCAATCGCCTTGTAGGTTCCACCAGAGATGCTCAATTGGCCGACGAGGAAGAGGATGAGATCTTTCGTCGCCAGGCCCGGGGGCAGGCTGCCTGTCAGCGTGATCCTGATCGACTCAGGCACCTTGAGCCAGATCTTGCCGGTGAGGAGCACGGCGGCGAGATCGGTGGAGCCAACGCCGATGCCGAAAGCATTGACTGCGCCGTAGGTGGGGCTGTGCGAATCCGCGCCGACGAAGAGATCCCCCGGCCGGACATGGGCGTTTTCGACCATCAACTGGTGGCAAATCCCCTCGCCGACATCGTAGAAGTGACAGCCCTGCTCTCTGGCGAAGCTGCGCAGCATCGCGTGGAGATTGCTGATCCGCTCGTTCAGGGCCGGTGAAGCGTGATCGATCACAAGGGAGACCTTGCCGGCATCCCATACCTTCTGGCCGCCCATCTCCGAGAACGCCCGGAGCGCAAGCGGCCCGGTCGCATCCGTCGCCATCGCCCCGTCCACATCGACGACGGCCAGTTCACCGGCGCGGACATCGACACCGGCATGGGAAGAGATCAGTTTTTCCGCGAGCGTCTTGCCCATACTTGAGACCGCCTGGTCAGTCCGCAGGCGCCTGTGCCAGCCGTGGTGCGTCGGAAGCGAGGAGCTTGTACACCTTGCCAGGCATCGACGAGCTGCCCAGAACGCGTTCGAAGTCGCGCGTCACGCGGGACAGCTTGCTCAGATCGATCCCCGTCTCGATCCCCATCTGGTGGAGCATATACACGGTGTCCTCGGTGGCGATGTTGCCGGTTGCACCTTCGATGAAGGGACAGCCGCCGAGTCCGCCAAAGGCTGTGTCAAAACGGCTCACGCCGGCCCGAAGCGCCGCCAGAACGTTGGCCAGCCCCAGACCGCGCGTGTCGTGCAAATGCAGGATGACCGGCCGATCTCCGGCCAGCGGCAGGACTGAATCGATCATCTCGGTGATCTGAACCGGATCGGCCAATCCGGAGGTGTCCGCCAGCGCCAGCTCGTCAACACCGAGGTCGAGGTGACGCTGGGCGATCTCGATGACCGTCGCCGGGTCCACGTCCCCGACCTGCAGGTACCCAAATGCACACTGGATGCCGCCTCGAATCGTCATGCCAACCTCGCGCCCGAGGGCGTACATGTCGTCAAACTCCTGCAGCGCCTGCGCGAGCGAACGATTGGCGTTCTTGCGGCTGTGCGTGTCGCTGGCGGACACTGAGATATCGATGGTTGTGAGCCCGGCCGCGTGGGCTCGTTCGACGCCCTTCCGATTGAGCGCGAGCCCGCTGTAGATCACGTCGGGGGCTTTGGGAATTCGGGCGCAGACATCTTCGGCATCGGCCATCTGCGGGACCCACTTCGGGTGAACGAAGGAGGTCACCTGGATGCGCTTCAGGCCGGCTTCAACCAGGGCGTTGATCAGCGCGACTTTGTCATCGGTGGAGACGAGCGTGGCTTCTCGCTGGAGGCCGTCGCGAGGTCCGACTTCGATGATCTCCACGTTGGCGGGGAAGTCTGTCTCGCGGGTCAGCGGCATGGATTTGTCCAGGTGAGTGCCGGGGAACTGACGGATGGGATGCGGTGCATGTTGCTTGATCCAGCCTTCAGCCCAGGGAGGCCATTCAGTATATTCTTATAACATTATAACTTTAGGAGTCAAGCACGGCCCGGCGGTTTTACCTCTCCCCCCTTCCAATTCCCCCCACAGAGGGGGCGCTCAGGCGGGCTGACCTCACACCTCTCCCCTTGAGGGGAGTGG
>JBFJVD010000275.1:0-3540 GCA_041624375.1 Anaerolineales bacterium | reverse complement strand
TCGGTGAGGTTCAGAAACACGGCCCCGATCTCGGGAAGCCTGGCGGCATAGAGATTGAGGGCCGGATCATCCAGGACGCTGGCCAGGATGGACTCGTCGATCGTCCCAATTCCCTGGACTTCGCCGGCCTGATAGGCACGGTACGCCGAGATGGAGTCCGGGTAGGTTCGGAACTCGAAGCGTTGAATGAAGGGCCGCTGCCCGAAGTAATCTTCAAAGGCTGTCAGGCTGACTCCTACAATTTCGTCCCCATCGACAAGAAAACGATCGAAGCGGAACGGGCCGGTCCCCACCGGTTCCAGGTTGAAGGGATGCTCGATCAAGTCACTGAACGATGCGCCTCGCAGCAGGTGATCGGGGAGCAAGCCAACCGCCAGGTAATCGAGAAACGGCGCAAAAGATTCGGGCAGACTGAACTGAACGGTCCGCTCGTCCAACCGATTAATCGTGATCTCGGACCAGAATTCCTGCAGGTCTGCTGGGCCCGGATAATCCACATCCTGGAATTTCGAGAAGGTGAAGATAACATCTGCGGAGCTTACCGGCGTCCCGTCATGCCAGGTCGCGTCTTCACGGAGGGTCACGGTGTAGAGCGAGGCGTCGGCCGACACAGCGATCGACTCAGCGAGGTCTGGGATGGGCAGGCCGCGATCATTGAATCGGACCAGGCCGGAGTAAATCAGTCGATCGATGTCCTGGTCCACCTGGTTCGCGCTGTCCAGGATGGGGTTCAGGCGGACGATCTCCCCGATCAGGGCCTCGGTGTAAGCCCCGCCTACGGCCGGTTGCGGCCCCGCTTCCTGCACCGTCGGAGATTGGCCGAGCAGAAGCCCGATCACCAGAACCAGGCCGCCGAGTGCGATCAGGATCTGCCAGCGAAGTTCACGCATATTGAATGGGCAGGATGATGGTTCGGCCGGAGCTCCCGGTCAGCGCAGGATCACTGTCGCGATCGCGAGGAAGAAGAAGAGGACGCTGAGACCAATGGTGACGTTGAAGAGCAGGCGTTCGACGCCGCGGCGCACGTGATAGCCTGTGCCCCCACCCGTGCCGCCGCCCAGCCCACCCAGGCCTGCGCCGCGGCTTTGCAGCAGGATGACAGCGGTCAGCGCGATCGAGACAATGATCAGCGCCAGATTCAAGTACAGGGTCACGGGTCGCCTCCGGATCCATGGACTAAGTCGGGCGGATTATAACAGAGCGATTCGGGGCCATCAAGAATTAGATGGATCGCCCCGATCGGCAACCCCGATCGATTCCCGAAGGTAGGCTTCAATGAAGCTGTCGAGCGCGCCATCCAGGACGGCCTGCGTGTTGCCGACCTCATGCTCGGTGCGGTGGTCCTTCACCAGCTGGTAAGGATGAAGCACATACGAGCGGATCTGAGATCCCCATTCCGCCTGAACGTAATCGCCGCGCAGTTCGGCGATTTCTTCCGCGTGCTGTTCCTGTTTCAACTCCAGGAGCCGCGCCCGCAGCACGCGCAGGGCCGTCTCCTTGTTCTGGTTCTGCGAGCGCTCGTTCTGGCAGGTCACCACGATCCCGGTTGGGATGTGGGTGATGCGAACGGCGGTCTCGTTCTTCTGAACATTTTGGCCGCCCGCGCCCGCCGAGCGGAAGGTGTCGATCTTCAGGTCGCTGGCGCTGATGTCGAGCTCCTCAGCTGCCTCGACCTGCGGCAGCACTTCGACCAGCGCGAACGATGTGTGCCGCCGGTGCGCGGAATCGAAGGGTGATAGGCGGACGAGCCGGTGGACGCCCTTCTCCGAGCGCAGGTAGCCATAGGCATATTCCCCATCCATGGCGACCGTAACGCTCTTGATGCCGGCCTCCTCGCCTTCGCTCCGGTCGAGGATTTCGGCCTGGTATCCACTGGCCTCCGCCCAGCGCAGATACATCCGTTCGAGCATCTGCGCCCAGTCCTGGGAATCCGTGCCGCCGGCGCCCGCGTGGATCGCCAGAATTGCGTTGTTGGCGTCATAGCGACCGGAGAGCAGCGCGCGAAATTCACGCCGCTCGAGCTCCGAATCGATCGTCGCTAGTTCGGCCTCGATCTCCGTCCGCATCGACTCGTCGCCGAGTTCGGCGAGCTCGAGGGCGTCGCGAATCTTTTGCTCCAGCTCGTTCCAGCCTTCGAGCTCCTGTCGGAGCCTTGCAAGGCGCCGCATGAGCGTCTGAGCGCGTTCCGGATCATTCCAGAGTTCAGGATCTTCGGCAGCTCGTTCGAGCTGATCCCGTTCTTCAAGCCGGCTGGCGTAGTCAAAGACGCACCAGCAGGTCTTGGATTCGAGTCTGGGCTTCCGTAAGCCCTTCAACAAGGTCATTCATTGCGCGTTAGCTCCACTTCTTGCGTCGAACCGAACGCAAGAGATGATCAGGATGGAATCGTCAGTGGGTTGGTTGACGGTCGACTTCGGCCAGCAGGCCGCTCACGAAGGACGGCGGATCGAAGACGGCGAGGTCCTGCAGGCGTTCCCCAATCCCCACGTAGCTGATGGGAGTTCCGGTAGCCTCGACGACGGCAAACGCGATGCCGCCTTTGGCCGAGCTGTCCAGCTTCGCCAGGACGATCCCGGTGAGGCCGATGCGCTCCCCGAACTCACGGGCCTGAGTCAGGGCATTTTGTCCGGTGGTGGCGTCGAGCACCAGCAGCGTTTCGTGGGGCGCGCCGCTGACCACCTTGCCGGCGACACGGGCCAACTTCTCTAACTCGGCCATCAGGTTGTGGCTGGTGTGCATCCGGCCCGAGGTATCCACCAGGACGACATTCGTGGCCCTGGCGCTCGCGGTCTGGCAGGCGTTGTAGACAACGGCGCCCGGGTCGCTGCCAGGCTCGGCCGAAATCACGTCGACTTTGAGGCGCTCGCCCCAGGCCTCCAACTGCTCGGTGGCTGCCGCCCGGTAGGTGTCGGAGGCTGCCAGCAGCACCGACGACCCTTCTTTCTGATAGCGGTTCGCCAGCCGAGCAACGGTGGTGGTCTTCCCCGAGCCGTTCACCCCGACAAGCATGATCACCCGTGGCGAGTCGCCGGTCGGTGCTTGAACGGCCTGCGGCCCGTCCAGAATTGCCAGCAGTTCCTCCTCCAATCCCTGGAGGAGCTGGTCGCCGCGGGTCCATCCTTCGTCTCGCTTACGATGGTCGAGTCGCTGGATGAGCCGCTGGGTGAGATCGATGCCCACATCGGCCTGAACTAGGTGGGCTTCGAGGTCATCCCAAAGATCGGCGCTGATTTCGCTGGCACCAAGAAGCGTGACGATGCGGCCAAAGGCCTTCTGGCGGGTGCGCGCCAGGGCGGCGCGCCATGGTGTTTGCTTCACGGCGGCATTATATCATTTGGACGCCTGGGCCCTCTACCGCAGCCGACCGGCGGAAGCGTGTAGCTCCTCAGTCCGTGAGGGGGATTGCATCGCAGATCCTTTAGGCCCCTCTATTGCGCATAGACACCCCGGCAAGATTGCATGCGGCTAATCATCGATCCGGGCTGCATCCGGCGAGCGGATCGCCCGGTTGGAACACGTGGAACGGCTCGGCGCCCGCAC
>JBFJVD010000274.1:0-3589 GCA_041624375.1 Anaerolineales bacterium | reverse complement strand
TGCCGCTGCCAGGAGAAGGATCATGACCAAGCTTCACGACCTTGCCGAGCTCGGACAATCAATTTGGCTCGACTACATCCGCCGCTCTTTCATCGAATCGGGCGAATTTGAGGCTTTGATCGCCGACGGGCTGCGCGGGTTTACCTCCAATCCGTCGATCTTCAAACAGGCCATTGCTGGCAGTACAGACTACGATCAGGCAATCGCCAAGCTGGCGCAGGAGGGCGCCACCGTCCGCCAGATTTACGAAGCCCTCGTATTCGAAGACATACAGCGAGCGTGCGACCTGATGCGGCCGGTATTCGATTCAACCGAGGGGCTCGATGGGTATGGCAGCCTCGAAGTGAGTCCTTCCCTGGCTCACGACACGAAGGGCACCCTGGAAGAAGTCCGCCATTTCTTCAACAGCGTTGATCGACCCAACCTGATGATCAAGATCCCGGCGACCAGCGAAGGGATCCCTGCGATCCGTCAGAGTATCAGCGAAGGCATCAACATCAACGTCACACTCCTGTTTGCGCTGGGTCAGTATGAAGCCGTCGCCGAGGCTTACCTTGCCGGGCTCGAGAGCTACCTGGACGGCGGCGGAGATGTTCGTAAGGTGGCCTCGGTCGCCTCCTTCTTCGTCAGCCGGCTTGACTCAAAGGCGGATCCGCTGCTTAAGGAAAGAGGCGAAACGGATCTTCTCGGTGAGCTTGGGGTGGCCAACGCCCAACTCGCCTATGAGCGCTTCACCCAGATCTTCCGTGGGCCGCGCTGGGATAAGCTTGCTGCAGCTGGCGCCCGCGTCCAGCGCGTTCTGTGGGGCAGCACGAGCACGAAGGATCCGAGCTACCCCGACACCCTCTATATCGATCGGCTCATCGGACCACACACCATCAACACCATCCCCCCCGAAACCCTGCAGGCGTTCCTCGACCATGGCACCGTCGCCCGCACGGTGGATGCGACGCTTGATCAAGCCAGGGCTAAGATCGCTCGCCTGGCCGCCATCGGCATCGACCTGGATGAGCTGACAGATGAACTGCTCGTTGAAGGAGTCCAGAAGTTCGCCGAAGCCTTCGACGCCCTGATCGCGAGCATCGAGCAGAAGCGGGACGCGCTTCAGACGCAAGAGACGCCAGCTCAGGTAGCCGCCGACGGCCTGGAAAAAAAATAGAACCGGGCCTGCGCGATCTTGAACGGAAGAATCTGATCGCGCGCATCTGGGCCCATGACCACACCGTCTGGAAACCTGATCCCGATGAGATCTCGAATCGATTGGGCTGGCTCCACGCCCCCGCCTGGATGGCGGAACAGACCCCACGATTGGAGGCTGCTCGCGATTCCGCGCTGAATGACGGCTTTACCCATGCCCTGCTCCTAGGGATGGGAGGCTCGAGCCTGGCGCCGGAGCTCTTCGCCAAAGTCTATGGCGAAGACAGTGCAGGTCTGACACTCTCGGTTCTGGACAGCACGTCCCCGGGAGCCGTCCTTCGGAAACAGCAGGAGCTGGACCCCGACCGAACCTTGCTTCTCGTATCGAGCAAGTCGGGCTCGACTGTCGAAACCCTCTCCCTCTTCAAATCCTTCTACAACTGGACGTCCGAAGCCGTCGGTGCGGCGGCGGGCGGTCATTACATAACCATCACGGATCCCGGTTCGAAGCTTGTGGAGATCGCTGAACGATATGGGTTCCGCGACATCTTTCTCAATGATCCCGACATCGGCGGTCGCTACTCGGCTCTCACCTATTTCGGTTTGGTGCCAGCCGCACTCGCCGGTGCAGACGTCCGTCAACTTCTGGACCGGGCCCTGGATCATGGCGCAGCCTGCGAATCGTGTGTCGGCATCGACGAAAACCCCGCCGCTTACCTCGGCGTCTTGATCGGCGATTTGGCAAGGGAAGGCCGCGACAAGCTCACCTTGGTCCTTCCGGGCGAGCTCGAGTCTTTTGGCGACTGGGTTGAACAGCTGGTCGCGGAGAGCACCGGCAAAGACGGAAGGGGCATCGTTCCGGTGGTCGGTGAGCCTCTCGGCTCGCCGCAGGTCTACGGGGACGACCGGCTCTTCATCTCCTTTCAGTTAGGGGATGATTCTGGCCCCATGGCTGCGCTACGGGCGCTCGAGGCCGCCGGGCATCCGGTCGCTCGGGTAGACCTGCGCGACCGCTACGATCTGGGCGGTCAGTTCATGCTCTGGGAATGGGCCACCGCTATAGCTGGCGAGCGCCTGTCCATCCAGCCGTTCGATCAGCCCAACGTCGAAGCGGCCAAGGTGCTGGCACGCGAGATGGTGGAGGCCTATCAGTCGGAGGGGAGATTGCCGCCTTCCGTACCGGACTTCGAAGAGAATGGCATCGCAGTCTTCGGGTCACCCGGTACAGACGACCTGGACTCGGCGATCGCAGGATTCCTGGATCAGGGGGGGCAGAACAGCTACATTGCCCTGCAGGCATTTCTGCCCCCGACCCCATCAACGAGCGAGCGGCTTCAGGCCCTCCGCGTCCTTCTGCGTGATCGAACCGCCCTGGCGACGATGCTCGGTTATGGCCCGCGCTACCTCCATTCAACCGGCCAGCTGCACAAGGGGGACGCAGGCAACGGGCTCTTTCTGATGCTCACCTCGGACGAGCCGCAGGATCTCCCCATTCCCGACCAGGCCGGATCGGAGGATTCATCACTCAGCTTCGGGGTTCTTTTAGCCGCACAGGCGCTTGGCGACCTTCGGGCGCTTAAGGATGCCGGGCGGACCGTTCTCCGGATCCACTTCACGGCCGACGTTGTCGCTGGGCTTGATCGGCTCCAGCGCGCGGCGGGGGCAGGATAGTCCGATCTTCTTCCCACGATGATTCACCGGATCACCGGGAGCTTTTGAATTGCTCGAGGCAATCATCTTCGATCTGGACGGCACGCTTGTTCAGACAGAAAAACTAAAGGCGATTTCTTATGCCAGGGCAGCCGTCGAACTGGCGCCTGGGGACCTTTCCGAAGCCGTCGTGATCGAGGCCTTCAAGGACGTCGTTGGCAGATCGCGGCAGGAGGTGGCGCAGGCGCTGCTCGAACGCTTCGAGCTGGAGCAGCCGGCGGCAGGCCGTATGGCGGAATTCAGGGTTGGGACGCCGTGGCAGGCGTTCGTTCAGGTTCGACTGCGCCACTATGGTGAGTTAACCGCCAATCCAGCCGTCATCCGTGACCACCGCTGGCCCCACACGCTCGCGCTGCTGGATCTGGCGCGGCGTGCTCGCTGCAAGCTCGGCCTGGCGACGATGTCGCGCTGCGAACAGGCGAACCATGTACTTGATGTCCTGGGACTCACTGGCGCCTTCCACGTGGTCGCCAGCCGCGACGATGTGGAGAACGGCAAGCCCGATCCCGAAATCTATCTGCTCGCTGCGCGCATGCTGGACGTGCTGCCAGCCCACACACTCGTGGTGGAGGACTCCCCGAGCGGCGTGCAGGCCGCTCTCGCAGCGGAAATGCAGGTGGTTGCCGTTGCGACCCCCTTCACTCGCGAGCCGCTCCAGGCCCAGGGCCTGCTCCCACCGCAGCACATTGCATTGGAGCCGGATGATCTGCTATCGGTCGTATCCCATGTCGTCGAGCACATC
>JBFJVD010000273.1:0-3618 GCA_041624375.1 Anaerolineales bacterium | reverse complement strand
TGGCCGTGCTAAACACCGCCCGCCGCATGCTGGCTGACGGGCTGGCGAAGGGCAAGCAGGGCAATGTGAGCACCCGCCTGCCCGCCGGGGACCGCATTGCCATAACCCCCTCCGCAATCCCCTATGATGAGCTTTCACCGGAAGACATCGCGATGGTCGACCTGGGCGGCCGGCAGTTCGAAGGCGCTTGGAGAGCAACCAGCGAACTCCCCCTCCATCTGGCGATCTACAGGACTCGCCCCGATGTCGGCGCCGTCCTCCACGCACATGCGCCGTACTGCAGTGTGCTGGCGGCCATCAATCAACCGATCCCGCTCCTTCTGATTGAGGCTGCCGCTGTGCTTGGCCGGCCGGTCCCGTTGGCGCCATTCGCACCGCCCGGAACAGACACCTTGGGCACATCTGCCGCAGAAACGCTGGAAGCGGGGTTCGCCGTTCTGCTGGCCCAGCACGGTCTGGTGACGGTGGGTCCGGACCTTGAGCGATCCTATGACGCTGCGCTGGCAGCCGAAGCCTCGGCCAGGGCGGCTGTACTATCCAGGGCGATGGGCGCGACGGCTCAACCCCTGGAGCCAGAGGTGGTCACGGCGGCTCACGGAGCCTATCTTAAGTCCTATCACCGTCAACCCGGCTCGGATGGGGGCCCGGCTGGCGGCTAGGAAACCGATGTCCAACGCCGGAGGCGTCCGTGTTCTGCTTCCTGTATCATGGAGAATTGAACGGCGAAGGACCGCACAGCATTGCCGACCTAAGAGCCCGGGGCCTGCAGGCAAGCAACGCAGCCGTGGGCGGGATCAAGGATTGCCGCTGAATGAAGCGCCTGCAGGGAGTGCCAGCCAGCGACGGCCTCGCCATCGGTCCGATCTTCATAGTCCGCCGGCAAGTACTCGAAGTAGCCAGCCGCAGTATTGACGATCCCGAGGCAGAACTCCTCCGCCTCGAAGAGGCTGTTCGGACGGCACGCCGCGAGCTTGAGAAGATCCACCGCAAGGCCGCGGCGGAGGCCGGAGAGAAGGAAGCGGCCATCTTCGAGGCCCATGCGCTCTTCCTCGAAGATCCCGCGCTGCTGGGATCGGTGCGAGAGGCGATCTCCACTGAACAAATCAATGTTGAATCCGCTTGGAAGAAGGCAACGGAAGACTTTGCACAGCAGATGGATTCGATGGAGGATGAGTACTTCCGGGCGAGAGCGGCCGATATACGCGATGTCGGGGCAAGGGTCCTCAGGCACTTGCTCGATGTCGAGGAGCCTACAGGATCGGGCTTGGAGCAGCCGGCGATTATTGTCGCCCGCGACCTGACGCCCTCGCAAACCGTTCGGCTCAATAAGGCTCTCGTGCTCGGGTTTTGCACGGCTGAAGGCGGCCCGACCTCACACACGACGATCCTGGCCAAGGCGCTCGGTCTCCCCGCCGTCGTTGGCGTTGGCGAGGAGATCCTGCAGCTGGTCGGCGGCGAAACCTGCCTCCTCAATGGGAACAACGGCGAGGTGCTGATCGATCCAGGTCAGGCTATTCAAGAAGAATTCCTGGCGCGAAAGGCCCGCCAGGCAGCCCGCTCCGAAACCCACCTGGCGGTCGCGCGCGAACCGGCTCGCACGCTGGATGGCCGAAGCCTCGAGGTCGTCGCCAATGTGGGTTCTATTGATGAGGCGAAGGCTTGTCTGGTGATGGGCGCTGAAGGAATCGGCCTGCTGCGGACAGAATTCCTCTACCTCGATCGCGCCACCGCTCCTGACGAGGAGGAGCAGCTCGCTGCCTACCTGGAGATCCTTAGAGTGATGGAGGGTCGCCCCGTTGTCGTCCGCACGCTGGATGTTGGCGGTGACAAGCCGCTGCCCTATGTGGATCTGGGCAGCGAGGAAAACTCCTTCTTGGGTTGGCGGGCCATTCGCATGTGCCTCGATGAGCCCGGCCTGTTTCAGGTTCAGCTGCGCGCGCTGCTACGAGCCAGCCCCGGCCATGACCTGCGAATCATGTTCCCGATGATCGCCACGATCGAAGAAATCCGGGAGGCGCGAGCCATTCTGGAGCAGGTGCAGCAGGAGCTGATCGCGGAGGGTCACGCGGTTGCTGAGAAGTTCCAGGTGGGCATGATGGTCGAGGTACCCTCTGTCGCCGTCCTGGCGGATCAGTTTGCAGCCGAGGTTGACTTCTTCAGCATCGGCACCAACGACCTGACCCAGTACACATTGGCCGCCGACCGCACCAATCCCAAGGTCGCCCACCTGGGCGATGCCTGCCACCCGGCTGTGCTGCGGCTCATCCAGGGTGTGATCCGCGCCGGTCATGAGGCCGGCCTGTGGGTTGGACTCTGCGGGGAACTGGCGGGCGACCCTGATGCTGTCCCCATCCTTCTCGGCCTTGGGCTGGATGAGTTCAGCATGGCGCCCTCCTCGATCCCATCGACCAAAGCCTTGCTGCGGCGGCTCAACGCCGAGGAGGCGAGCCGGCTTGCGCAGGAAGTCCTCTCACTGCAGACCGCAGCCGATGTTCGCCGAAGGTCGCGCGAGCTGATCCACAAGACCTCCTGATTTTCACCTGCGCGGCACATGCGCCAGAGGCTGGACCGCATGCCAGAAAGCATCCAATTCTTCGCGACCTGTCTGGTCGACAGCCTTTTCCCCGAAGTCGGCCTTGCCTGCCTGAAACAGCTCGAAGCAGCCGGCGTCCGCGTCTGTGTCCCGAAAGGCCAGACCTGCTGTGGCCAGCCCGCTCTTAACGCCGGCGCGTCCAACGAGGCCCGCTCAATGGCACGCTACACGCTGGATGTGCTAGAGCGAAATACCGATCCGGTGGTCATGCCATCCGGCTCGTGCGCGGCCATGGTCCGCCATGGCTACCCTGAACTGTTCCGGAACCAGACCGAGACTCTCAAGCGGGCCAGGACCCTTGCAGCCCGGACCTACGAATTCAGCGAGTTTCTCGTGGATAAGCTGGCGTGGTCACCCTCTCCCACAGCTCCCTCCCGGCCCCTGGCGTATCACCCGTCCTGCCATCTGCTGCGTGGACTGGGGATCGATCGCCAGCCGCGCTCTCTGCTTGCCGCCTCCGGGCACGAGGTGGAGACCCTGCCCGTCGATTGTTGTGGATTCGGCGGATTGTTTGCCGTTGAGATGGAGGATGTATCTGCGGCGATGCTGGATCGGAAGGTGCAGCAGATTGAGGACTCGGAGGTCGAGGTGGTGGTCTCTGGAGATGTCAGCTGCCTGATGCACCTTGAGGGCGCGTTGCGGCGGCGCGGGTCGGCCGTACGCTGTTCTCATATCGGGCAGGTCCTGGACGGGCAGCACCCGGGGTTGCGATGAAACCTGAATTCCGTGATCGCATCCGGTCTGCCCTCGCCGACCCGTTTTTGCAGCGTTCGCTCGATCGCAATGCAGATCGTCGGCAGGCGTCCCGCGAGGAAGCGCTCCGCGAGCTGCCCGATGCCGGCGCGCTTCGTCGCCGGGCACGTCAGGTCCGGCAGGATGTGATCCGCAGGCTTCCACAACTCGTCGATGAATTTGCGGACAGGCTTCAGGCCAACGGCTATCAGGTCCACATGGCCAGCTCTGGCCAGGAGGCCGCTCAGCAGGTGGTTGCCATTGCACAGGCAAGCGGCGCGAGCCTGGTGGCG
>JBFJVD010000272.1:0-3619 GCA_041624375.1 Anaerolineales bacterium | reverse complement strand
CGGTGGCTTCCCGGATCTCCTCGGCGGCCGCCTCGATCCGCTCGCTCCGAGAGCAGATCGCCACCCTGGCGCCTTCCTGCGCGAAACGCATCGCCGCTGCCTTGCCGAGCCCGGCCGAGGCGGCCGTCACCAGGGCAACTTGATCTTTGAGTCCCAAATCCATCGTGTCTCCTCCATCCAGCGAGGGTGGTGTGCCTTCATCACTGTACCAGACACGGAAGGCAGCCTCGTTCGGCGAGGCAAGTTGCTTGATTCGGGGTTACGATAAGGTGTAAGCTGTTCCTAGATCAGGCAAGGCGAGGATCTCGCGAGGGCCACCCGCCCGGTGGGGCACGCTCCGACGGCCGGCACCCCACGGCCCACTGCTGCTCACACCACACCCCAATGGGCGTTTGGCGAAATTCAAGACATTCACACCATTCGAGGAGGAGGACGATGACCCTTAGGCGAGTGTATTTTGCCTGCGGCATTCTCATCGCGGCCGGGCTGATCCTGACGGCCTGCGGCGGGGCGCCCGAAACGATCGTCGAGACGGTAGAAGTCACCCGTCAGGTCCAGCAGCAGGTCGAGGTGACCGCGATCGTCGAAGTCGATGTACCCGAGTTCCCTGATGGGACCGAACTGCGCATCCTTCAGTGGAGCCACTTCGTTCCTCAATATGACCTCTGGTTCGATCCATTCGCCGAGGCCTGGGGTGAGGCCAATGGCGTAGACGTCACCGTCGACCATCTCAACATCGCCGAGCTGATACCGACTCTGTCGGCGGCGATCGACGCTGGCGAGGGTCCGCACCTGATCGAGCTGAACGTTGGCGCCTCGCTCTTCATCGAGGGCCTCCAGGACCTCACCGACGTGAACACGCAGGCCCAGGAGCTCTTTGGTGAACAGGCCGACACCTGCCGCCAGAACTCCTACCTGCCGGCCACCGACACCTGGTACGGGTTCTGCCATGGTTGGGTGCCGGACCCCGGGGATTACGACGTCGCCCTGTGGACGGCCGCTGGCTTCCCAAACGGCCCGAGCACCTGGCAGGAGCTGCTGGAAGGCGGGACCACGATCTTCCAGGATGCAGGCGTCCCGATGGGTCTTGGGATGTCGCCCGAGATCGACTCCGAGTTCGCCGCCCGGGCCATCATCTGGTCCTTCGGCGGATCGATCCAGGATGAGAACGAGAACGTCGTGATCAACTCGCCGGAGGTGATCGAGGCGGTCACCTACATGGCCGAGCTCTACGCCAATACGATGACCGATGAGGTCTTCAGCTGGACGGCGGCCTCGAACAACCAGGGCTTGATCGCTGGCGAGCTCTCCTACATCCTGAACTCGATCTCGGCGTACCGCAGCTTGCAGAAGATCGATCCAGCTGCAGCCGACAACATCGGCTTCGTGCCGGCGCTGATGGGCCCGCGCGGCGATCAGCATGCCTCGGCGCACCTGTGGTACATCTATGTGATCCCGAACTACGTCGAGGGTCCGTCGGTCGATGCCGCCAAGGCCTTCATGCTCCATCTGACGGCCAACTACAACCAGGCGGTCTTCAACAGCGAACTGTACAACTTCCCGGCCTTCCCGAGCACCGTACCGCAGCTCGACGGCTGGGTGTCGAACGATCCGTTCGGTTCGCGGCCGTCGGATAAGCTCACCCTGCTGGCTGGAGCCAAAGACTGGGTGACGTACCTCGGCTTCCCCGGCCCATCCAACCCGGCGGTGGCGGAGGTGTACAACACCAACATCATCACCAGCATGATGGCCAAGGCCGCCCTGGGCGAGATGACGCCGGAAGAGGCGGTCGCCTGGGCCGAAGAGCAGATCATCCCGATCTTTGAGAAGTGGCGCGAGCGAGGCTTCGTCGGCGGCGGCTAGCCCGCGAACTCCCGCGTTTGCGCTCCAGACAGTCGAATAGGGAGGCCTGGCCCCACGGTGGGCCAGGCCTCCAGGTCCCCACCCTACATGCAAGAGGGAAGCGCCTTGCAGATTGCACCGTTGAGGATGCGCGATGGCTGTTGTTGAGACTGAAGGGCTGAAGAAATACTTCGATGACGTCCACGCCGTCGACGGGGTGGACCTGGCGATCCAGGAGGGCGAGCTGCTTGTGATCCTGGGTCCCTCTGGCTGCGGGAAGACGACGCTGATGCGGATGATCGCCGGCCTGGAGAAACCCACCGCCGGCGAGATCTCTATCGGCGGTGAACAGGTGACCCAGCTCCCGCCGCGCGACCGCAAGATCGGCATGGTCTTCCAGAGCTACGCGCTCTACCCGCACATGACGGTCTTCGACAACATCGCCTTTCCCTTGCGCTCCGAAGGCGTCTTTACGAAGGAAGAAATCAAATCGAAGGTGGAGTGGGCCGTAGGCATCCTGGGAATCCAGCTCCTGCTGAAGCGCCGGCCGCGCCAGCTTTCCGGCGGCGAGCGCCAGCGGGTGGCGCTGGCCAGGGCGCTGGTTAAGGAGCCGCGCGTCCTGCTGCTCGATGAGCCGCTGTCGAACCTGGACGCCAAGCTGCGCGCCTCGGCGCGCGATGAGCTGCAGCGCTTCCAGCGCCGGCTGGGGATCACCACTATTTTTGTCACCCACGATCAGATCGAGGCGATGGGGATGGGCGACCGCATCGCCGTGATGTATGCCGGCAAGGTGCGCCAGATCGGCACGCCGCTCGAGATCTACCACGACTCGGAAGACACCTTCGTGGCCACCTTCCTGGGCTCGCCGGGCATGAACCTGGTCGACTACGGCGACTACATCCTCGGCTTCCGGCCCGAGAACTTCCACCCGCACGACGGTGCCGAGGTGCCGCCCGGCAACCGGGTGTTTGATTTCTCGGTCGAACGGGTCGAATACCTCGGGGCCGACCGGCTGGTGTATGGAATGATCAACGAGGCCTCCGAGGAGACCCTCGTGGTCGCCAAGCTGCCGACCACGGTGAAGACCAGCGTGGAGCCCGGCCAGCAGTACCCGTTCGCGCTGGACGTCGGCGATTTGCACTACTTCGACAAGGAAACCGGGCGGCGCACCACCCCGGTAGAACAGCGGTAGGAGCCCCAGATGGCGACAACGGCGTCTGTTGAACGGGGGACGATGGCCCGAGCGGGTGGCCGGCTGGCCGATCGGGAGGGCGCCCTCGGCATGCTCTTCCTTGCGCCTTCGGTGATCTACATCGTCGCGCTGGTCGGATTTCCGTTCGTCCTGGCGATCTTGTTCAGCTTCAGCGATGTCACGGTGGGCGACACCAGCCTCGACTTTGTCGGGCTGCGAAACTTCCGCAGCATTCTGGCTTCGCCGCAGTTCGTGCGCGGCCTGCAGGACTCATTCGTGTTCACCATCATCAGCCAGATCTTGATCATCGCGCTGGCCAATGTCCTTGCCGTCGTCATGGCGGAAAACTTCCGCGGCAAGTGGCTGGCCCGCATGCTGGTGATCCTCCCCTGGGCCACGCCGATCGCGCTGGGCACGCTGGGATGGCTCTGGCTGCTGGATTCGAAGTTCAGCCCCTTCGACTGGATTTTGCAGCAGGTGGGGATCCTGGGTCCTGGCGGCTTGTTCGGCCCGCGGCTGCACATGAACTTCCTCGGCCGTGAGTATCTGGCGATGGCTTCGGCGATCGTGGTCTACGTCTGGCGT
>JBFJVD010000271.1:0-3634 GCA_041624375.1 Anaerolineales bacterium | reverse complement strand
GCGGCCTCGGTGATGGCCTGGTAGGTCTCGAAATCGGCCCCGCGCAAACTGGCCATCGTGCGCTGCGAAAAGACGATTCCCCAGCCATAGGTATTGTGGGCCGGGTCGCGCTCGAAGATATGAACCTCGTGATGGGGGTCGAGCTTCTTCATCAGAAGGGCGAAATAGAGCCCTGCGGGTCCACCGCCGATGATATGGATCTTCATTCCGTTCTGCCTCTCAACCTTCCCATATCGTACTCACCCTGTCCGCAGCAATCCAGCCTCGATGAGTGACCCCACCACCTCCAGCGATCGCACCCTGCCGTAGGGCGTGCCCGGGCCCACCGCCCCAATTTGCGATCCATTTCCCTGCGGTGCTAGACTGCTGTCCATGACGAACCTGTATCGCTATGCCGAACTCAACCCGGAGGCGCTGGCAGGGCGCCTCAATCAGCGGCCCATCGCAGTCGTGCCGTGGGGCGCACTGGAATGGCACGGCCCCCATCTACCGTTTGGCCTGGATGGCCTGGTGGCCGAGGCCTTCGCCGAGCGACTGGCTGCGCGGCTCGAGGCCGTGCTCCTTCCTTCAACCTACCTGCCCATCACCGCGCTTCCGCATCCCCAGTCCATCTCGATTCACACCGATCATGTCCGCGGCGTGTGGCGTGATCTTCTGCGCGGGCTGGGAAAGGCCGGCTTCCGCCTCATCTGCCTGATCAGCGGGCATTATGCCCAGGGGCATGAGATCGAGCTGGCGGAGGCGGCTGCGGCCGCAACGGACGAGGGAGCGGCGACCATCCTGGCGGCCACGCCGCTGGGGCTGCTCGAACGACCGGCGCTGCTCGATCACGCCGGGCGATGGGAAACGGCCCAGCTGCTGGCGCTGCGGCCAGATCTCGCCAGACTGGACCGGCTGGGGGATGGACCGCTCCCCGGGCCGCATGACGTCGCGGTGCTCGGCGAGGATCCCCGGCGAGCAACGGCCGAAGAGGGCGAGGCGATCCTCGCCGAGGCGCTGGATGCCTGGGCAACATGGGCCGAGCGTCTGCTCGCAGGCGAGGCCCTCGATGAGCTGCGGGCTTTGTATGCGCGTCGCCGGGCCTCTTACGAGGACTACGTACGCCGTTTCCACCGCTCCAGCTGGGAACAGGCGATCCTCGATTGGTGGGCTGAAGCCGGCTGACGGTACGCGCTGCGTAGTTGACGCGATTGGATGCCGCCTTCATGCTGGGCCGTCATGCTGCATCCGGGTCCGTGCTTCCCAGAGCCGTTCAAAGAAACGTGGCCTCATCTGCGGCGTTCGGAAGATTCGGTCGTCTTCTCCCTGCATGCCCATCCCGGCGGTTTCGCGCAGGTACTCAGGTCCGAGATAGCCCGTACCGGATTTGCGTCCGATCATCGACTGAACCATGGTCAGATGGTTGACTCGCCACAGCTGGAAGAACTGATCGAACTCGAGCAGAAGGTCCGCCAATTCGGCAAGTTGCGCATGCGGATTCTCGTGCTCGGAAGGCTGGAAAATCTCAACCGCCTGCTCAATTCCATGCTGCTCGAGCAGCTTATCGAACAGCTCCGGCAAGCTGGTTTCGGCAATGCGTCGCTGCTGGGTTGGGGTGAGGAAGCGCATGTGAAGCTGTGGATTACCCTGCAGGAATTCACGATAGGCGACGCTGCCTTTGAGCCCGCCCAGGATCTCGATCTCGCGGAATTGGTAGGATTCGGTGCCAGAGGCCGGTGAAAGCCCACGCACGTAGGTGACCCCGTTCTGCTCACGAGTCTGATCGCGAAAACTCAAGAAATCCATCGGCGTCATCGTCGCCGGGATGAAGATCTGTTCACACAACAGCCGCTGGATCTGCACCACCCGCCGCAGATTGATGATCGCCGGGCTCAGGTCCTCTCCCGAGGTCTGGAGCTGGATTCTGAATCGATCGAGCTCCTGCAAGATGGCGCCGAACCAGAGCTCGAAGGCCTGATGGACGACAATGAACAGCAGCTCATCGTTTGAGAGTGGGTGGCTGTCGGAGAGAGAGCTTGGATCTTCACCCTGGGGATGCCATTCGGCCTTGACCCCGTTTTGAATGGATAGCAATGTCTCCAGATCGAGATACGTGGAGAGCGGCGGGGCGGAATCGCTGGACTGAACCAGCCGGCTTACCCATGCATGGTAGCGCGGCGCCCATGCATCCATCCGATCCAGCACCTCCCGCGCTGCGCGGGTGTGGGTATGCGGACTGGCTGGAATTTCCGGGAGCATTCTTTGCAGGCGCCCGACTGCGCGCAGCAGGGCGCTGAATTGGGCCGAGGGCGAACCCTGATCGGTTGCCGCCACGTCAATCTTGAGTTCTTTCCCGGAATTAAGCAGGGATTCGACGACCTGATTTTGATGGTTCAACAGCCGCAGGATCGCGGTGCTGCGCGCGAAGAGCTTGTTGAGCAGAAATTCGTTCGGTTCGGGTTTTTGCTGTTCCAGATGCGCCCGCTCGAGGTCCGCCAGAAGCATCCGAAACCACAGCTCGAATGCCTGCAGGCCGAAAAGCATCAGCCGCTCGAGCGGGCGGTCAGACTGTGGGTGCTGGAGGGTGAGCAGCTTTGGAACGCGGATGTAGGTACAGTAGTGCGTCTGCCAGGCACAGACGACTATGTGTCCGCATTCCGGGTCATCATTCCATCGGGCCGGGGGAGGCATCGTTGGCAGTAGATTAACGACGTTTCGGCATGTGAACTACACTGTAGCGAGGAAGCACATGGATTGTCAAGCACGTGAGGCTGCCCGAGGACGTTCGGGAGTCTCCCCGTGGCAGCCGTCCGGCCGTATTGAGCATCATCGCGTTCTTCATTGTCGGCGGCCTCATGCTGCTCTCGGTCGACGTCGATCGTGGCCGGCGCGTTGCGAAGGAGAAAGACGCGGCGCTGCTGACAGCTGTCGAGGTGGGTTAGCCTGCTCCGGAACGCGATGGGAACACGAAGGGGCAGCTCGCCCGGGCTGCCCCAGATCGGTGGGCACACCATCAGCTTCGATCAGTAGACTGGCAAGCTGGGGTCAATGGCCTGAGCCCAGGCGTTGATGCCCCCATGCAGGTTCTTCAGCTTGCGGAAGCCCGCGCCGGCCAGCAGCTCGAGCGCCCGGCCGGAACGCGAACCTGTCTTGCAGAACAGCACGATCTCTTCGGCGCTGTCCAGTTTGTGCATCTCCGCGGCCAGGGAGCCCAGCGGGATCAGTTCCGCGCCGTCGATCTTCGAGATCTGTAGCTCATGCGGCTCGCGCACATCGATCAGCCGCAGCCTGCGGCCTTCTTCGAGTCGCTGCGCCAGTTCAGCTGGCGTGATCTCCCACTCACTGGCCAGCTGACTGTCCTCGCGATCGTGACCCGGCACGCCGCAAAAAGCTTCATAGTCAATCAGTTCGGTGACTTCCGGGTTCTCGGAGCATACCCGGCAGCTTGGGTTCTTCCGCAAGCGGACCCGGTCGAAGGACATTGCCAGCGCATCGTAGAGCAGCAGCTCGCCGATCAGAGGCTCGCCAATGCCCAGCAAGATCTTCAGGGCTTCGGTGGCCTGAAGCGTGCCCACCGTACCCGGCAGAACCCCAAAGACGCCGCCTTCGGCGCAGGAAGGAACCAACCCTGGCGGCGGGGGCTCAGGGAAGAGGC
>JBFJVD010000270.1:0-3668 GCA_041624375.1 Anaerolineales bacterium | reverse complement strand
GAGGTCGAACCCCGCTGCGTCGAGCACCTGAACCAGTGAGCCTGTCGTGCGCGCCAGGCCACCCAGCGCGCCGCGACTGGCCATGCTCCGGATGAAAACGCCGGGGTCCCCAGCAAGGTCGCGCATCCGGATCCGATCGCCGAGGATCGCCCCGCCTGTGAAGGGGCTGGTGGGATCGACCGCGAGAACCGCCACCCTCGGCGGTCCGCCCTCCAACAGCGTCCAGCCGCGTCCCTGGCGGAGTTCGAGGACCAGTTGGTTGACCAACGTGGATTTGCCGGTGCCTGGCGCGCCGGTGACACCGATGAGATGAGCCTTGCCTGTGTGGGGATAGAGCTGATTGAGCGCTTCCTGGCCAGCCGGTTCGCCGTCCTCCAGCTGCGAGAGCAGGCGAGCCAGCGCCAACCGCTCACCCGACTTCACCTGCTCGACCAGGCTCATTTGTCCCCCGTCAGCCACCCTGCGCAGCGTCGGTCGCCCGCTGGAACGCCTGGATCACCTGGTCGGTGGCTGTCCCCGGGCCGAAAACCTCGACCACCCCCATCTCTTTGAGGCGTGGGATATCTTCATCGGGAATGATCCCGCCGAGGAGCAACGGGAGCTGCTCCTGCCCCTGCGCTCGCAACAGCTCCAGGACCCGGGGGATCAGCGCCATATGCGCTCCGGAGAGCACAGAAAGTCCCACGGCGTCGACGTCTTCCTGGAGCGCGGCCTCCGCAATCATTTCCGGCGTCTGACGGAGCCCCGTATAGATCACCTCAAACCCGGCATCGCGCAACGCTCGAGCCACAACTTTGGCCCCCCGATCATGCCCATCGAGACCAGGTTTGGCGATCAGGACCCGAACCTTCTTCTGATTCATGCGCAGGTTCCTTGGCATCCAGACGCGGAATCCACGCGATTATACACTAGCGGCGAGAAGGCTTTTCACACGCATGCAGGACATGGGTCTGCCTTGCGCCACCCCTGCCCGGGTTCTACAATAGCCGCATGGCCACCACCCCACATGCGGTCGAGCAGGCCGAGGCCGAAGCCGTCCAGGCAGCGTCTGAACGGCTGGGATTGTACGTGGTGAGCGCCGTTCTGGCGCTGACAGCACTTGCCTTCGCCATCTACCCGGCGCTGGCACTGCGCTGGCGCCAGCAGCCGTTTCTCGGTGCCTTCATCGAACACACGCTGGTCTTCAGCGATTCGCCGCCCACCCGCGAGGGCAGCTGGTCCGCACGCGCCGCCGGCATTGGCTTTGGGGACCAGCTGCTGGCGCTCGATCAGGATTCGATCACTTCGACGGCGGATCTAAATGGATGGCTGAGGCCTGCCGCCGTCGATCAGGACGTCCTCCTCACCTATGCCCGCCGCGGTGAACCTCCAGCCCAGGTGACCGTCAGGCTAGACGAGTTCCCAGCAATCGACTTGAACGTCTACTTCGTGATCCCCTACCTCATCGGTCTGGTCTACATCGGGATCGGCGCTTGGGTCTTCTACTTGCGTCGCGATCAAGCGGCAGGGCGCGTGTTCGCCGTGTTCGCCGCTTCGATCGGCTTGCTGCTCGCCGGCCTGTTCGATCTGGGCACCACCCACCAGCTAACCCGCCTGTGGACGCTTGCGCTTGGCCTGGCGCCCGGTGCGCTGCTTGCATTGGCCGCCATCTTCCCGCACCCACCGCGCGGCCTGGAGCGCTGGCGCCTGCTCGTCTGGCTTGCCATCGGAACCGGGCTCGCTCTGGGGCTGCTTGGTCAGGTGCGTCTCATGGACCGAGCCGACCCCCTCGCATACGTATCTTGGTGGCGGGCGCAGTACCTTTTTGCCGCCCTCAGCTTCGTCCTCTTCCTCGGCGCCATGATCTATCGGCGGCGAACCAGCGGCTCCCCGGTGGTGCGCGAGCAGGTCCGCATGATTCTCTTGGGCGCCGCAGTGGCGTTCACGCCCATTGTCCTCTGGTTTGTGGTCACCCTCATCGCGCCGGTGATCCAATTCCAGCCGCTCTGGCTGCTCCCGACAACCTTCGCGTTCCCGCTCGCCATTGCCTACGCGATCCTGCGCTACCGGTGGTTGGATCTGGATAACTTGATTTCGCGCGGCGCGGTCTACGCGGCCTTGATGCTGCTGACGGCGCTGAGCTACATCCTGCTCGTCGTCGGGGCCGGCCTGCTGGTGGGTGCGGGCATTGGTCCCGCGCACCCCTTGCTGATCGGGACGCTGGTGTTCCTGCTGGCGATCGCATTTCAGCCGGTGCGCAGCTGGCTGCAAGGGCATGTCGAACAGCGATTCTTTCGTGGCCGGCGAGCGTACGCCGACCGCTTGCAGCATTTCAGTCGTGAGCTGACCGAAGCCATTGACCTTCCAAACATCACGACCCGTCTGCGCGCCCACGTCGAACAAGCATTGCGCCCGACGCATCTTCACATCTTCATTTACGACGCTGTTCAGCAGGGTTACGCCGCCGTCGGCTCGGGACGTGGACCGACAACGGATTTGCGGTTTTCGGCCGCCGGCGGACTTGCCCAGCAACTGCGGGAATCGCGCGCTGCGCTCTACCTGGCGCCAGACGATCCGTTCCCGCTGGCTCTCCTTCGCGATCGACCGCGGCTGGCTGTGCTTGGTTCAGTGCTCTTCGTCCCGCTCAACACACAGGAGCGTCTCGCCGGCTGGCTCGCGCTCGGCCCGGCGCGCAGCGGCGATCCGTATGCGCGGGAGGACCTTGAGTTTCTTGAGGCGCTCACTGATCAATCCTCCCTGGCCATCGCCCGCGCACAGGTGGTGGTCGATCTCGAACGCCGGGTGAACGAGCTGAACGTCCTCGGGCGCGTAGCTCAGGCGGTCAACTTCACTCAGTCGTATGACGATCTTCTCGAGCTGATCTACGCTCAGACGAACCACGTGCTTCCCATTCAGGATTTCCGCATCGCCCTCTTCGACGAGCGCAGTGAAACGCTGAACTACGCCTTCCTGCTGCAGGGCGACGAGCGCGTCTTCCGCCGGGAAGGAGAGCGGCTGCGACCAGATCAGGGACTCCTGCCCCATGTGGCGCGCAGCGGTGCGCCGCTGCGGGTGGAGGATTACACCAGCGAATGCATCACCCGCCGGATGCAGCTCGATGAGACCTTCAAGGCGTGGATGGGCGTCCCGCTGAACGCCGGGACGAGCACGCTGGGTGCGATCGGGGTCGGCGGAGCAGATCCGAGCGTCACCTACAGCGACGAGCAGCTGCAGATCCTGGCTTCGATCGCCGATCAGGCCGCCGGGGCCATCGTCAAGGCGCGCTTGTATCGAGAGGCCGAGGAGCGCGCCCGACAGCTGGCCACCTTGAACCGCATCGCAAGCTCGCTGGCGACCACGCTCGAAGTCGACCCGCTGCTTCAGCGGATCCTGACTGGAGGCGTCGAATTGCTCGAGTGTGAGGCCGGAAGCCTGGTGTTGGTGGATGAAGACACCGGCGAACTCATCTTCCAGGTGACTTCGGGCCCGCTGGCGACCGACCTCGCTGGCCGGCGCCTGCCGCCGGGCTCGGGGATCGTTGGGGCGTGTGTGGAACAGGCCGAGCTGATCGTCATCAACGACGCCACCTCTGATCCGCGCTGGCTCAACAGCTCCGAGCAGCATCCGGGTTTCGAAGTCCGGTCGGTGATGGCCGTGCCGCTGATGATCAAGGACCGGGTGATCGGGGT
>JBFJVD010000269.1:0-3680 GCA_041624375.1 Anaerolineales bacterium | reverse complement strand
TGGCCCAGGTCCCCCAGATTCACGCGTCGAATCGCCGCACCTGCCATGAAGAACGCGCACCTCTGCGCCGGGAAGTCTTGAGCGGCCTTCGCTTGTCCTGACGGGACAAGCACCGCCGGAGGTCGACCGTGAATCATCATCCTTCTCGTTCCTTGCTTATTGCGTTGGCGCTGCTCATCGCCCTGGTCGCCTGCCAGACTGCACCAGCACCCTCACCGACGGCCATCCCGGCGACGCCAACCTCCATTGTGGCCCAGACCTTCAGCGTTCTGGCCGACCAGGGCTGGCAGCGAATCGGGTATGTTCGGCTTGGCCAGCAGTTCGAACTCACAGCGACGGGCAGTTGGCGCCACAGGCCGGACGAGGCTCCCTCGAGTCCAGCAGGCAAGAATGCATTCGATCCCGGCGCTATGCTTCCCTCTGCGCCACTCGGAGCCTTGATCGGACGGATTGGCGAGAATCCGCCGTTCCTGGTGGGAGAGCATGCCCTCATGACGGCTCCGTTCGGGGGCGAACTGTCGCTGAGCATGAACGACCGCCCGGAATCCCTGTCGGACAACAGCGGCGCGCTCGACGTTGCCCTGGCGTGGGGCGCCGACCCGGCCACGCAGATGCAGCTCCTGACGAATCACTACGGCGGCTACCTCACGGCGTATCCCTCCGAATACCACGCGATCGTTTACCAGGACGAGATCTGCCTGACCCTGGCCGAAGCCACCGAGCTGGCCTGCCATGTCGCCAATGCATTTATCCGGGTCAGCCGCGCCGAGGGGCGTACGCTCAGCCAGGTGGCGGATGAGGAGGCGGCCTACACGAATCCTTCCATCCCTGTCCGGCGCACCAGCATGACGGTCTCGGGCGTCGAAGCGATCCGACTGGACGATATCCACGGCGTCGATACCCTGCGCAAAGTCGTGATCGTCCACGACGACCGCGCCTACGTCTTGACGTTTCTGCCGTGGCGCGAGGAACTGGAGGATTTTGCTCGGATCGAGATGCTTTACAGCACGGTGATCAAAACCCTCACCTTGCTCTCCCCGCCGCCGACGCCGCCGCTAACCTCGCCTGCAAACCCTCCACTGCCAGATCTGAGCACGATGCAGGTCAGCACGCGCTCTTCAACGTCACCGGACGGATCCTGGAAAGCGGAGGCGCTCCTGGCGTTCTTCACCGGCGAGATCTACGCCTTTGACGATTACACCCGCCTGACCGTGACCCGGGGATCGGACAATCTGTGGTGGATGCCGTACGAGGAATGGACGGAGGGTGGGCTTGGAGACACCTTCCTCTCCGATTTCTATTGGTCCCCGGAAGGCCGCTACCTGTACTTCACCCATCGAGGGTCCACCCATCCCTGTGGCTATCCCTTCGCCACGAACCTGCACAGAGTCGACCTGGAGGACGGCAGCCTGCTCGAAATCCCGCTGACGGGACTCCTTCTTGGCGACATTTCCATCTCTCCGGATGTCTCGAAGGTGGCCTACCGCACGGAAGGGGGCATCCTTGTCTACGACTTTAAGGATGGCACCTCACGTGTCCTCGACTACCCATGGCCGCCCGGTTTTGGTTTCATCGTGGGCGGCTACGCCTGGTCGCCGGATGGGAAGGAGCTGGGCTTCACCCTCACCGAGCCATTGTGTGACTCGCCCGAGCCGCCGAGCGACACGGTCACCATCCTGGATCTTGAGACGGGCCAGTCCCGCGCGCCAGCCCCTGCAGACACCTGGCTTTACCTTCCCGCTCGCGTGTCCGCCGATCCGATCCCAACAGCAGCGCTGGTCTTGCGAGATTTCATGGATGCCCTGTACTGGGGCGGCCGCGGCGGTGAGGGGGATCTAAGCTACGAGCGGGCTGCGGCCCTGTATGGCGGCAGCTACGAGGTTCTGATCGAGATGAATCCCGACCTCGATCCTACGGATGGGACTGCCCTGCTGCGCAATGCTTGTGAGGTGAACGGTGTCCCGTGCCTGCGGCTGCGCGAGGTGATTTTCAGCCAGAGCTGGGTAGCCGAAGACGGCGCCCGGATGGTCTATTTCGCGGTCCACCTGACCGATCACGAGGGTGGAATCTTCGCCCTCTGGCCGGGCGATGGTGCCTGGACCGGGCGACCCGAGATCCTGTTCAGCTTCACCCTCCGGCAGTTCGAGGACGGCCTGTTCAGGGTGATGGAGCTGCCGCCCTTTGTACCTTAGCTGCTCCTCTATCGATGATGGCGTTGCTGCCATGCGAGCGGTTCGATCTTCTTCTTTCAGGGGCTGCCGCGCCCCGGGCGAGCCAACCAGGCGCGCAAACAGGAGTCATCGGATGTTGTTCTCCCCCGATGGTACCCCTTTTGGGACTCGGCCTTTTGTGATGATTCAGGTACCTTAACGCCGAGTGGTTCATTCTGGCTGGACGTGATTTTTCGGGAAGGAGAAGGGTATGCGCGCACTGAACGCAACATCGAAGGACCCGTCCGTACGATCCATCCGGCTGCTGTTGTTTGCTGTCCTGATCGCCGCGGGATGCAGCCCGTCGGATTCGGGCCCAGCCTCGACTCCCACACCAACGGATCCACCCGCCGCCCCGACCGCGGCCGAGGCGACGACCGTCGAGCCAACCGCGGCGCAAGTCCCGACGGAGATCCCGCCGGCCCCGCCCGGCGATCCCGCGCTGGTTGTGTTTGTCCAGGACGGCAACATCCTGGTGTGGGACGAAGCCACCAATCAGACGGAGACCCTCTTTGATGCCGGTGACGTCATTGCTGTGACCCTTAGCGACGACGCCCAGGTGATCGCCTTCCTGCGCCGCTCGATCGTCACCCGAGGCGATAACGACTGGTTTGAGCAGTCGGCGCTGTGGGCGATGGATCGCAATGGGGAGAACCCGCGTGAAATCGTCTCGGCCGATTCGCTGCGTGGGCGGCTCTCGGCCAGGGAGAACGATTCGACGAACATCGCGCAAATGGCCTGGATTCCCGGGACACATCGCCTGCTCTTCACGGGGCGGAAGTACATCGTCCAGGGAGAGGGGGAATCCCATGCCGTACCCGAAGGGCTCTACCAGGTCGATGTGGACACGCGCTCGGATACCTGGATGGTCCCAGCCGGCAACCCGCTGCGCTTTATACCTTCCCCCGATGGAACCCAGATCGCGCTGATGTCCCCGACGGGTCTCAGTTTCTTGAATGTGAATGGCAGTAACTTCCGCCAGAACGTCCTGACCTACCCTGAAGTGGGCGTGCCTGTGCGCCTCTTCCCCACGGGCCATTGGACGCAAGACTCAAGCGCTTTTGTCATCACGGGGTTCCTCGGGCCGGAAACCGAATCGGGTTTCGATTTCACCATCTGGCGCGTGCCGGCGGATGGCGCCGCGCCCGAGCCACTGGCGGAAGTTGTCCGCTCTCATCCCGGCTCCGTGACCTTCTCGCCGGACGGACAGCGGGTAGGCTTCATTCAATATACGGAGGAGCAGCCGGCGGGAGTCGCCGGTTGGTTCATCACCTTCCTGAAACCGGCCGGTGGCCCGCTCGATGTTCCGCGGGAAATCGAGTTCGGGTACGCCAGCCTGCACTGGTCGCCTGCCGGTCAGGCGTTTATGGGCGACCTCCAGGAGCTTTGCCAGGACGCCACGCAGGGGTCAGACGTTTGCAGCAACCCGGTCTCGTTCCAGGGAACCGCTGCCATGATCCACTGGCTTGA
>JBFJVD010000268.1:0-3709 GCA_041624375.1 Anaerolineales bacterium | reverse complement strand
TCGAGCGGGACGAAGTCGTTGTGGTCCATCCGGTGCCGCTGAGGGTTACCTCCGCTGCCGAGCGCCTGCTCCATCCCGTCCAGCGCGGTGGTGATCGCCCGCTCACCAGCGGCGTGCACAACCACCTGGCCTCCTCGCTCCCCCGTCTCCAGCACCACGCCCGCCAGTTCGTCCGCCGTGATATACAGCGAGCCGTTTCCGACCCAGTCGGTGAACCCGATGCCCTCCGGGAGCGGAACGGGGTAGGTCCATGCGACGGCTGGACCATTGCACGAACCGCCGTCGGCGAATACCTTGACCCCGGCGACCGCGAGGCGGTCGTCCGGGTCTTGGCCAAAATCGAACGAGCGCCAGTATTCCGGCAGCGGACGGTCGCCGCAGTTGGAGTTGTAGGCGACGTAGAGGTGGATGCGGATCACCGCCCGATCCGCAAAGGAAACGAAGCCCTCAATGTTGAGGGGTGCGATCCCCGGGATCCCCACCGTGGTGCGCCCGGACTCGATGAGGCTCTGCTGGGCCGCGGCCATCGCCTCGACGTCGGGGGTCTCATGCTGGATCATGTGGATATGGGGGTCGACGATCCCCGGCATCACCGTGGCCCCGCCGAGATCGACCACCCGGGTGTCGGTGCCCCGCAGCGCAAGGATCGCTTCGATGCTTCCCACCGCTGCAATCTGCCCCTCATCCACCGCCAGCGCCTCCGCGATCGAGAACTCGGCGTCGACCGTGATCACCGTCCCCCCAACAAGGATCAGGTCGGGCCCGCCTTCGGGCGGCGGCTCGGTCGCGGTGGCCACGGCGACCTCAGGAATGATTCCGTCGTCGGGGGTCCCCCAGATCTCCACCTCGCCCCACGAGACCCAGGACGGCGACACGGGGGTCTCGATACGCAGGAAGCGAATTTCCTGCCATGGGTCTTCTGGCTCGACGACCAGCGTTTCGAGATCTGCCGTGCGGCCGGTCAGGCGTTCGAGAAGCCGCCACTCCTCCTCGGGCGAGGCGCGGCCCAGGATCTCGTGGACGGTGTTCCCCGCCGGCGACTGGCTGATGAGCAGCTCAACCCGCTCGACGCTGGCTGTCGTCTGGAGATCGAATTCGACCCACTGGAACGGGAAATCGCCCGAGCCCCAGAAGTTGGCATCGGGAACCGACCAGATCCCGTCGTTGATCATGGCGAGAGGCTGGTCGGGGAGCGCTCGAGAGGCACTGACCAGGGCGGTCCTGGCCAGATTCACCGGCGCTGGGGTGGGGGTCGGAAGGGTGATTTCGAGGGGCTCTCCGCGGCCGCAGGCCGCGAGCGAGAAGAACGCAGACAGCAGGAGGAGCAACCCCAGGTTTCGGTCCATGTTGATGCCAGCCGGCAAACCTTGTTCGGCACCGCGGAAGAGAGCTATGGCATTTCAAGGAAGGACAATCGGAGATGAAGGGATGGCGGCGCTCCCCCCTATTCTAGCCCGAACGCGCTGCGCCCCGCTGCAACGCGGGGCGCAGTTTCACCGCTTCTCTCTTAGGGCAGGTCTCAACCCTAGGGCCGCTTTCCTTTGCCGGTCTCGGCCTCCGACCGCTCGGATTTGCGCTCGCGCGCCTGCTGCTTCAGCGCTTCCGCCAGGCGCTCATCCGTGAGACGGCCCAGGCGCAGCAGCGCGGCGGTCGCCCGATCGATCCGGTTCTGATTGGGGTGAGGTTTCCGCAACTCATCCAACGTTGTCGCTTTCATGGCACCTTGCCTCCTTCCCTACCGCACAAGGTCTGTGGCAAGAGAGGCTGGGTGCGATCCAGCTGAAATCGCCGCTGCCAGCGTCTCCGGCTGGGCGGCAGGATGCAAGATCCGTGCCCGGATTGGGCCGTCAGGCCTGGATTCGGAGCGTTTAGAGGTATTTAAAGAAGAACCCCGCCCGGTGCCGAGGCGGGGTTCTCAGCCACCCGATGGAGTGAGGATCCATCGGCCATCCTGATGGGGTGCCGCCATCAGGGGCGTTCGAGGCATCAAGAGGTATACACTTTGGAGCTCCGGTCGAGAGCCATAAGAGGATCGACCGAGTCGCTCACACGTCTGTTGCGCTGTTGGCCTCAGACGCTGATGCCTGATGGACGGCTTGCGAGTTAACAGTAACACGTGCCCCTCGGGGGCCGCACGGACAGTCGTCATCATAGAGAAGTGACGTTCGTCCCGTTTCGACTCGCGCCTCACGCATTCCCGCTACAATAGCAGGAAGCCTATGGCCGCACCCAATCCCGACGACCGAACCTCACGCGCCGCTGCGCCGGATGACGCCGCCCTGCTGGCCCGCATCCGGCGCCGGGAGGCCGCCGCGATCGGCGTTCTCTACGATCGCTACAGCCGGCTGGTATACAGCCTGGCGCTGCGCATTGTCGGGGATTCCAGCACAGCTGAAGAGATCACACTCGACGTCTTCGTCCGCATCTGGGAGCATGCGGACAGCTACCGGGCCGAGCGCGGGGCGGTCCGAACCTGGCTCACGGGCATCACCCGCAACCGGGCGATTGATGCGCTGCGCCGGCGCGGCGCACGCCCCGATACCCGCAGCCTGCCGCTCGAGGCGGCCGAGGTGCGGGCCGCGGCCAACAGCCGCCACCCGGAACAGGCCGTCGAAGGCTCGCTGCTTAAGGAGCACATCCGCAACGCGCTGGCCGAGCTGCCGCCGGATCAGCAGCGGGCCCTCTTCCTGGCGTACTTCCGCGGCCTCACCCAGCGCGAGATCGCCGAAGCGCTGGGGGATCCGCTGGGGACCGTAAAGACACGCATTCGACTCGGGATGGAGAAGCTGCGCCGCCTGTTGGCCGACGAGCAACGGATGCCGGAGGAATAGAACCGGCCCCGCCCGGCTACCGTATCTTTGAGGGGATTAATAGGACCACAGGATGACAAGTGTGAACATCGAAGACCACTGGCTTGAAGAGCTGCCGGCCTACGCGCTCGGCAGCCTTGAAGCGGCCGAAGCCGCGCAGCTGGAAGCGCACCTCGAAGGCTGCCAGTACTGCCGGGAGGAGCTGCAGATCTACGAGGCCGTCGCCGCCTCGCTCGCCTGGAGCGTGGAGGGAGCCGACCCGCCGGATTCGGCGCGTGCTGCGCTGCTGACGCGCGTGGCTCGGGATCGGGAACCGGCTGCCGCTGCTGAGCCGCGGCGTCGAATCCCGCAGCTACGTCCGGCCTGGGCGCTGCTGGCGCTGGCGGTCATCCTGGTTGGCGCGGCCCTCGGGATCTTCCTGGGTCCCAGCGCCGGGCCGGCAGAGCCGACGCTGCGCACCGTCCAGCTCGTCGGCGCCGAAGCGGCGCCGCTCGCCGCCGGCACGCTGATCATCAGCATGGACGGGACCCACGGGACCCTGGTCTACGACCGCCTCAGCCCGCTCGGCGAAGGACAGCAGTACCAGCTCTGGCTGATCGATCCCGAGGATCAGCGGGATAGCGGCGCCGTGTTCTCGGTCCCCGAGGACGGCTACGGCTCCGTCTACGTTCGCGGCTCACGCCCTCTCGATGAATACACCTCTTTCGGGATCACCATTGAGCCGGCGGGCGGAAGCCCGGGCCCCACCGGCGAGCGCGCTTTGAGCGGAGACGCCTGACATCCCTCCTGCCCGCAACCCCCAATTGAGCCTCTTCCCCAGCGAATGTATACTGGCCCGATGTCACCCGACCCCAGTTCGACATCCAAAGGGAGCAACTGATGGCGGATTTGATCAAGAT
>JBFJVD010000267.1:0-3770 GCA_041624375.1 Anaerolineales bacterium | reverse complement strand
TTCCATGTCGTCGAGCACATCCAGGGGGATCGTGCCGTCGGGGATTAGGCGCGAGACCAAGACGCCATGGGTAGAAAGGACAGGACTCTAATGGAACTGGCCATGATTGGCTTGGGGAAAATGGGTGGAAACATGACCCGTCGCCTGCTCAGGGGAGGCCACCGCGTGATCGGCTACGCCCGCAGCCACGCATCGATCCATGCGGTTGAGGAGGACGGCGCCGAGGCGGCACATTCCCTTGAAGAGGCGGTAGATAAGCTGTCGCCGCCGCGCATTCTATGGATGATGATCCCGGCGGGCGCCCCCACTGAAAACACGGCCAAGGAACTCTCCGGCCTGCTGGAATCCGGCGACATCCTGATTGACGGCGGCAACAGCAACTACAAGAACACCCAGCGCCGTGCCGCCATGCTGAGGGATTCGGGAATCCATTACATCGACGTTGGCGTAAGCGGCGGGATCTGGGGGCTTGAGAACGGCTATGGCATGATGGTCGGCGGCGACTTCGAACCGGTCGGCCAGCTGCGGCCGATTCTTGAAACCCTGGCTCCCTCGCCGGACCGCGGCTGGGCCCATATGGGTCCCAGCGGCGCCGGTCACTTCGTCAAGATGGTTCACAATGGAATCGAATACGGCCTAATGCAAGCCTACGCCGAGGGCTTCGCCATCCTCGAGGCCAAAGAAGAATTCAACCTCGATTTGCACCAGGTGGCCGAGAGCTGGCGCTATGGGACCGTGATCCGCTCCTGGCTGCTCGACCTCACGGCGCGCGCGCTGGCTGAGGGTTCTGCTTTGGAGGACCTGGCGGCTTGGGTGGACGATTCGGGTGAGGGCCGCTGGACGGTAGAGGAGGCTGTCAGCCTGGCGGTGCCAGCGCCAGTCATCACCGAAGCGCTCTACGCGCGATTTCGATCACGACGTCCGGACAACTATGCCGATAAGCTTCTGGCGGCGATGCGCAACCAGTTCGGTGGACACGCCGTGAAGCAAGCCAGCGATTGAGCGACAGAGGCCCGACGGCGGCGGCCGCCGGGCCCATCGTCACTACTCGTAGCGGAGAGCTGCCACCGGGACCAGGCTCGCGGCACGCAGCGCCGGGTAGATTCCGGAGACCAGCCCGATCAGCGTCGCGAAGGCTACCGCAAACGGCGGCAGCCAGGCCGGGGTAAGCACTGCGACCGATGAAGGCGGCCCACCCCCTTGAATGGCCTGGCTTGCGAAGTAGGCGAGCGCCAGGACGTTGAGCACCTGGCTCAGGCTCCAGCCGAGCGCGACCCCCACCAGGCCGCCGAGGAGGCCGATTCCACTGGCCTCGGACAGGAAGATAGCCAGCACATCCCGGTTTGTTGCCCCCACAGCCTTGAGCAAGCCAATTTCGCGCGTCCGCTCCAAGATGGCCATGGTCATGGTGTTGGCGATCCCGATGGCGGCCACCAGCAGCGAGATGGCACCTACCCCCCCGAAGGCGATCTGGAGCACCAGGAAGAAGCTCGAGATCCCGGAGATAATATCCTGGGCCGTCCACGCCATGTAGCCCATTTCGTTGATCTGATCGGTCACCGGCAAGGCCAGATCGACATGCGCTACCTGAGCAATCAGGAAGGGGTAGCCATCCTTCATGCGATTGACCCGCCGGCCGGAAAACCACTGGTTCATCGCCTCCACATCTTCAATCGGGAAGTACATCATCCAGTCCGGCTGTGATCGCGTTTCCCTCAGCACCCCGACCACCCGCACCTGGAATGTGCGTTTGATCTCGTTGCCCTGTTCGTCCCATTTCAGCAGCGTGATCCTGAGCATCTCCCCCATCAGGTCAGGGTATTCCGGCGGCCCCTCGCCCTGGAAGCCGCGTGGGTCCATGAAGTTCTGATTGACCGCGGATCCGATGACCACGGTGCCGCGCTCCAGCAGGAGTTCACCTTCCGCGATACGGTAGCCTAGGGCTTCCAGGCTGTCCGCTTCGACGCCCTGCAACCCCGGCCAGCCCTCGAGCTGCCCATACTTCACCATGAGGGAACCCATCGGGAAATCCTGACGGTAGACGCGCAGCACGCCCTCAATCTGACTGATCTCCTCAATCGCCGCCTCGGTCAGCATCTTCGGGCCACGCGTGGGACCCGAGCCGGATGAACTACCGACAAACGAATCCTCAACGTACTCCTCATACCTGGGGTTGATCGTGATTTGAGTCACATCGCCGATCCATGCCAGCTGCTCCGTGGCCCGCGCCTGGAGGCCGACGCCCAGTGATACCAGAACGACCACAGAAGCTGTGCCGATCGCAACCCCAATGCCGGTCAGCAAGACTCGACCGGTGCGCCGGCTCAGGTTCTCGATCGTCATCGATAAGAGATCGAGGATCTTCATATCAGCCGGCGGGTCCGGATTCCCCTGGAGGCGGCCCCTCAAACATTGGCCCTTCCGGCCCAGACGGCGCCAGTGGGGCGCTGTCCAGGCCTAGGAAGCCGCGCACGAAGCGCAGGACCCGTTGCCAGAAGGTCTCGGCTGGAACGTCGATCGGGAATTCGCCTTCTCCTGGGAGTGGACCCTCCCCTTCCGGTGGAAGCTCGGGGGCATCCATCACTTCGATGTCGAAGATCTGCTCGACGAACTGGGAGTCACCGAAATCATCGGTGTACCCGACCTGAACCCGCACTTGCAGCGGCCCGGGACGATCCGGGAAGACCATGGCATCATGGGTGAAGAAGCCGCCCGGATCGAGGAAGCCAATCAGCATCTCGCCGTTTTCAACCATGGCCTCAGCGGACCCAACCACAAGCCGGCCAAGCATGATGCTGTTCCGATCCAGATTCACAACCTGGACCGGCAGGATCCCCGGCTGACCAACGAAGAAGGGATCAAGTGGTCGGTAGGTCGTGATCTCGAGGCGTGGCGGCGCATAGACCAGCAGGCTGATCACCTGCTCATCCGTGAGCCGATTCCCTTTCTCATCGAGGTAGGAAAGCGACAGGCGAAGTGGATAGGCGCCCGGCTTCGTGCTGCTGTTGACGATCAGCTGCATATTGGCCTGCAGCTTCTCCTGGGCGGTCAGTGAACCGAGGAAGCGGACGTTGGAACCGCCCAGTGGCGCAAAATTGGCGAAATCTCCGCCACCTCCGGTGAGTCCCCCGGTGCCCTGCTCGCCCCCCTCGGGATCCGGCGAGCCGCTGCCGCTCCCCCCGCCAAGGATAAGGGTCACCTGCTGGGCGGTCATCCCGCCCACATTGGAGATTTCAAGCTGCAGCGAAAAACGGGTTCCCGGCTTCAGGAGCAGCGGGTCCGTTTCCACAGCTGAAATCAGCAGCTGGGGCTGGATCGATGGTGTTGCGGTCGGTTTGGGGACACCGGGCACGCCGCCGGGTGATACGACGCTGCCGATCGGGATCGAGAGGCTGAAGGCCGCTGAATAGGGCGTCCCGGCCTCATCGGTATATTCGATCTGCACGGAGACGATCGCCAGCGATCCGGCGCTGAGCCCGCCCGAAGCAGACATCGGCTGACGGTAGTTGGTGGAGGCGCCCGGCGTGAGGACGCCGGCGGCCAATACGCCGCCGTTCACGCGCGGCAGAACGCCTTCCCCGGTGAAGATGACCACGATATTTCTGGCCTTAACCTCACCGGCATTGGCCAAACGAAACCCGATCTCGAAATCCGAACCCGGACGGACCGTCGAAGGGCTCGTGCTATACGACTGGAAGACCACCAGCGGCCGGCCGGAAACCGGCGGCTCACCCGTTGGTGTGATCGTCGGCGTCGGCGTGGGAGTCGGG
>JBFJVD010000266.1:0-3858 GCA_041624375.1 Anaerolineales bacterium | reverse complement strand
TGCGCGGCGCCGGCTACCGCGGTGCATTTGGCGGCGAAGGCTGGGATGGTTTATGGACCGACATGTCCGAGATCGTCCGACCCACGCGTGACGGGATTCACGGCCGCGAGTTTATTTCGACGGCAGTTGACCTCGGGGAAAAACCCTCGTGGCTCGAACTCGACGCGCAAGGGCTCCCCACCGGCCCTATGCCGCGTGTACAGACGCTGCCAGTCCCGTTCCTGTTTGACCGGCTTCCAACTGCTGCTGTAAGCGAAGCCGGCTATTCCAGCCTCCTGCATGCCGCCCAAACCGTCGAGAGCCTTGTCTTCCTACCCCTTAACTGGCACCGAAAACTTGGCAGCGACCGCAGCAGCGTTCCGATCGTCCGGCCGGAAGAGGCGGCTCAATTCGCCGCTGAACCGGGAGCCGAAGCCTTCGTCGAGCTCGACAGCTGGAGCGTGGAGGCGTATGCCACACTGCGAAGCGGCCGACCCGAAGCGCTGATCTTCGTTCGGGTTCCCTACGGCGAAGATCTTGATCCGCTTCTCGAGCAGGGCGTGCGCCTCTTCCATCTCACGGCCGACTACCATGGGCGCACGCCGGACGGGTTTGTGTTGGATGCGATCCGGACAGCGCATGATCGCCTGGTATCTCTCGGGATCCGGGAGCAGGCAACGCTTCTTGGAAGTGGAGGGATTGTCGCCGCGGAACATGTCCCCAAGGCGATCATCTGTGGGCTGGACGCCGTGGCGCTGGACACGCCGGTGCTGATCGCCTGGCAGGCTCAATTCATCGATGAGTTCCGGGATCCGTTTCAAGATCAGCTCAGGATGCCTCCGCTGGATCCGGCCTGGGGCAGCCAGCGGCTTCAGAATCTCGTCGCCTCTTGGCGAGATCAGCTCCTCGAGATCCTCGGCGCGATGGGCCTGCGCGAAGTCCGACGGCTGCGCGGAGAGATCGGCCGTGCGATGTTCCAGCACGAGCTTGAGCTGGAGGCCTTCGCCGGCATCGAAGGGATCGGGGGCCAGAAATGACGACAAACGACGCGCTGCCTCTGATCACCCACAAGCATACGGAAGCCCTCCGGCATGGATTCCACGCATGGCCCACGCAAGGTCAAACTCCGCCTGCGTTGGGCGACCGCCGCTGGACTGCGGATTTGATTCTGTCGACCTGGCTGCAGGCTGAAACCGGCGAGAGGCCGACCAACGGTTTGGAGTACCAGATCGGCGACTCGGATGGCGGTTTTGATCGGCTGTCCTTCCGCACGCTGCCTCGAGAAAGATGGCTGCCGGAAGACACACCCATTGATACGAGTATGGACCTGAATCGGCGTCCCTATGATCCGAAGATCCGTATTCCTATTCCCTGGTATGGCGCCGGCATGTCCTACGGTTCAGTCAGCGAGCAGATCATGCTGGCCCGGGCGATGGCCGCCAAGCGCTGGAACACATTCACCTCAACCGGGGAAGGCGGCTACCCCGAATCGCTCTTCGCTTACAAAGACTACGTGATCACCCAGATCGCGACCGGGATGTTCGGTGTGCGGGAGGAGACCATCCAAGCCGCACGCATCGTCGAATTCAAGTACGCTCAGGGTGCAAAGCCTGGCCTTGGCGGCCATCTGCTCGGCGACAAGGCCACTACCGTTGTGGCCAAAATGCGTGAGTCGGTCCCCTGGGTCTCACTCTTTTCACCCTTCCCCTTCCACAGCGTTTACTCAGTGGAAGACCATCGCAAGCACGTTGACTGGGTCAAGACCATCCACCCGGAAGCGTTGATTTCGATCAAGGTCTCGACGCCGACCGACGTGGATATGGTGGCGGTCGGAAGCTACTACGCAGGCGCCCACATCCTGCAGATCGACGGCTCCTATGGCGGCACGGGCGCTGCTCCGGAGATCGCCAAGAAGAACATCGCCATGCCGGTAGAGTATGCGATCCCCAAAGTTCATCACTACCTGATGGAAGAAGGCATCCGGGATGAGATCGTCGTCATGGCCAGCGGGGGCGTCCGGACAGCGGCCGACATCGCCAAAGCCATCGCTCTCGGTGCCGACGGGTGCATTCTGGGGACCTCTGAACTTGTTGCGCTTGGCTGCACCCGCTGCTCGAACTGCGAGCGCGGACGGGGCTGCCCCTTTGGGCTGACCACAACGGACCCTGAGCTCTCACTCCTGATCGACCCGGAGTGGGGTGCTGACCGGATCGACAAGCTCTACCAGGCGATGCAGGCCCAGTTGAAGGACCTTCTCCGTCGCTTGGGGCTGGCTTCGGTGCAGGAGCTGCGCGGGCGGAAAGATCTGCTGATCTACAACGGTGACCTTCAGCCCCACGCCGATGCTGAGAATGGGAGATCCCTATGAAGTCTCAACTTAATCCCGAGCGCCTGATCCGCTCGCGCGCCGCCCTGCCGACAGAGAATCTCCCTGATCCGCTGCGCACGGTTTCGGCCGCCGAAGGTGGCTGTGGTGTGATTGGAATCGCATCGAGCGTTCCCATCCACGGCCGCCACCTGCTCCAATCCCTGCGGCAGATGCGGAACCGCGGCAATGGGAAGGGTGGCGGCGTAGCCATGGTCGGCCTCGACCCGACCATGTTCGGCGTTGCCCCTGAGACGCTGCAGTCGCACTATGCGTTGACTGTTGCCTATCTCGACCGGGACTCGCGTTCTGAAGTGGAGGAGGAAAGCATCCTCCCAGTCTTCGAAGTGCAACATGCTCGCCCGTTCGACCCGAGCAAGACGCCCGAGGGCCACCGTCCGCCCTACGCGGTGACCTATTTCGTCCGCCCGCGCGGCGAGGTGGCCGATCGCTTCGCGGATGAGCATGGACTCCGGGACCTTCAGATCGAACGCATCGAAGACGAACTGGTCTACCAGAACTCCTACCGCCTCAACACGAGCTACTACGCCTCACTTGGCGAAAAGCGGGCGTTCGTTCTCTCCCATGGAAAAGACAACCTCGTCCTGAAAATGGTCGGCTACGGGGATGACGTCATTGAATCCTACGGTCTCGAAAATGCCACCGCCCATGTCTGGATCGGGCACCACCGCTATCCCACCAAGGGACGGGTCTGGCATCCCGGTGGCGCGCATCCCTTCGTTGGTCTGCATGAATCGCTGGTCCACAACGGCGACTTCGCCAACTACGCCTCCGTCTGCACCTACCTGGCGCAGAGCAACATCCGGCCGCTCTTCCTGACGGATACGGAGGTCTCGGTTCTCGTGTTTGACCTGCTGCACCGAACCTACGGCTATCCACTGGAATATGTGATCGAGGCGCTGGCCCCCACGACCGAACGCGACTTCGCCATGTTGCCGCAGGAGCGGCAGGATATCTACCGCTTACTGCAGACGGTCCACATGCACGGATCTCCTGACGGCCCGTGGTTCTTCCTGATCGCGCAGTCTTCGCAACGTGAGGCCGAGTTACGGGAGGCGAGGCTGATCGGCATCACCGATACCAGCATGCTTCGCCCGCAAGTATTTGCCTTGCAGCAGGGGGCTCCCGGCGAGCCGAGCATCGGCTTTGCTGCCTCAGAGAAGCAGGCGATCGATGCCGCGCTCGAAAGCCTGGCAGCCGAGGACCCCCGTTTCTGGACGCGGCCAGACCGGATCTGGAATGCGCGCGGCGGGAGCCACACCGATGGCGGCGCGTTCGTCTTCCGCGTAATCAGGAATTCAGCTGTGGCAGCCGAGCTCGTTTGCGAGGATAAGTTTGGCCGGCGGATCGAGATTGGCGAGCGTGCGGTCCCCTATCGCAGCAATGGCACACCTCCCCCAAGCCGACCGCCCGAGCTTGACTGGGACTTGGCGCCGGATGAGCTGTTCGACCAGGCCATCCAGCTGATGCCCGGCTGGACCTATCCGGAGTTG
>JBFJVD010000265.1:0-3889 GCA_041624375.1 Anaerolineales bacterium | reverse complement strand
CCCCTGGGGTCCACTCGGCGTTCAGCGTCGGAATGCCGCGACGCACCATGGAGCCGTCGATCAGATCGTCATGGACCAGAGTCGCCGTGTGCAGCATCTCAATGGCAGCCGCCAGGATCACAGCGCGTTTCTCCGGTGCCCGCAGCAAGTTGCAGGCGAGCAGCACCAGGGTCGGCCGGATCCGCTTCCCGCCCGAAGAGAGCAGGTGGTCGATGGCCGTGCTCAGCTCCGGGTGGTGTTCTCCGGGGGTCTGGCGCATCCGGGCTTCGACGCGCGGCATCCGATCCCGAACGAGATCAAAGAAGGTCGCTGTCGTCGGTTCCATCATTCCAGTTGAATAG
Source organism: Anaerolineales bacterium (assembly GCA_041624375.1). Classification (GTDB taxonomy): domain Bacteria; phylum Chloroflexota; class Anaerolineae; order Anaerolineales; family E44-bin32; genus JBFJVD01. The sequence continues at coordinate 3,548 of JBFJVD010000265.1, read as the reverse complement.
CTCGGCAGCGTTGTCATAGGTGTGAACCGTCACAGAAGTATAGTCGATCCCAAGGGTTGTCCCGAGTTGCTCCGCAACGTGGCGGACGAAGCCGGGCTCGTTGCGTTCGCCGCGGTGTGCCTGCGGCGCCAAGTAGGGTGCATCGGTCTCGATGAGGATGCGCTCGAGCGGGAGCGAGGCAGCGGACTCCCGCCGAACGCTCGCATTCGGATACGTGATCTGGCCACCAAAGCCGACGAAGAAGCCGCTTTCGATGGCTCGCCGGCCCTGCTCAACCGTCCCGCCAAACGCGTGGAAGACTCCCATCCGCTCGCTTCGCCGAGCAGGTTGGGAACTTGCCCAGGCCTCCACCATCTCCAGGAGCCGGTCCATTGAGTCTCGCTGGTGGAGCACCACTGGCAGCCCAACCTCGGCGGCGATTTCCAGCTGTCCTTGCAGCGCCGCCTCCTGCTGCTCTCGGGGCGCCAGCATCCGGTAGAAATCGAGGCCGGTTTCGCCGATCGCCACCACCTTCGGAGCCTGAGCCAGCTCAGAGAGCTCCCAGGCAGCTTGCTCCGACCAGGAACTGGCTTCATGGGGGTGAATTCCAACGGCCGCGAACAGACACTCATGTGTGCTGGCCAGCTCGACTCCCCTACGGCTCGTCTCCAAATCAATGCCCGGCACAAGAATCCGGTCCACCCCTTCCGCTTGCGCCCGGGCCAAAACTTCGTCTCGGTCTGCGTCGAATACAGCGAGCATCAGGTGGCAGTGGGTATCCGATAAGGTAGGCCGCCGGCCTGCGTGAGTCATGTGCTGATTCCAACAATCCCCAGACCGTCTTTGAGGATCGACTGCACCTTGTCGCCATGCGTGGTCTCACAATAGACGCGTACGACCGGCTCGGTGCCGGAGAAGCGCAACAGGAGCCAGCCGCCATCTTCCAGCTCGAATTTGTAGCCATCGGTCGTGTTGAGTCCGACCACCTTCAGCCCGCCGATTTGCTGCGGATCGGCGCCTTCGATGTTCTGCAGGTAGACAGCCCGTTTCTCCGGATCGAGCGGCGAATCAATGCGATCGTAGTAATGCGCGCCCACCTTCTCGAACAGTTCAGCTATCAATTCGGAAGGCGTCTTCTCCAGGCGCACCATCATGTCCAGGAAATACAATCCCGCGAGAATCCCATCGCGCTCCGGGACATGATCCCGGAAGGCATAACCCCCTGACTCTTCGCCGCCGATCAGCGCGTCGACTTCAAGCATCTTTGGCGCCACATACTTGAAGCCTACGCCTGTCTCATGAACCGGCACATCATAAAGGGCGCCCAGCTTGTTGAGCATCGTCGTCGTCGAGAGCGTCTTAACAATCGGGCCGCGCTCCCGCCGGACCTCGAGAAGGTAGTAGGCGAGCAGGCCGTAGGCCCTCAGCTGGTCGATGAACTTCCCATGTTCGTCGCCGAAGCCGACCCGGTCGGCGTCGCCGTCGTTGATCAGGAGGACATCCGCCTGGTACTCCTTGATCGCCGCCAGGGCAGGATCAATGTTCGGCGGAATCGGCTCAGGGCGGGTCATCTCGGGGAAGACAGGATTGCGCTGGTTGTGGATCTCCACGACGCGGGTCTCCCCGCCGGAGAGGAGGCGGCTGAACCAGCCCGCTCCATTCCCCCACATGGCATCGACGAGGACGGTCAGCCCGGCACGACGAATGGGTTCGAGGTCTACCAGCCGTTCAAGTTGTTCACGGTATGTCGGGTTGGCGTCGAATGTCTCGATCTGGCCGGCTTCTGTGGCGGCGGAGAATGCCATCTGCTGGACGCCGTCTTCGTCTGCCGGGATGCGGGCCTCGATGTCCTTGAGGCCGTCTGGAGCGATCGCTCCGCCATGGCGATCCCGAACCTTGAATCCGTTGTCCCACGGTGGATTGTGTGAGGCCGTGATGTTGACCGCAGCGCTGGCGCCATTGGCCACGACAGCGTAGGAAATGGCCGGCGTGGGCGTGGCATCTGCGGTGAGCAGAACCCGGAAGCCGTTGCCGGCCAGCACCTCGGCAGCGACGGCAGCGAAGTGCTCGGAGGCGAAGCGCTTGTCGTAGCCGACGACGACGAAGTCGTCTTTCCCCTCCGTCTCGGCGAGATAATCGGCAAACCCCTGTGCGCAGCGGCGCACGCTGGCGAAGGTGTAGTCGTCCGCGATTCGTCCCCGCCAGCCGTCGGTACCGAACACAATCCGTGGAGCTGCCATTTCACCTCAATTCCTTGCCGGTCTATTCATGCCGCCGCCGAATGAAACCGCTAGCGTTTGCCGCCCGAGCCCGTCAGGCGGCTGACTTCTCCGCCAAGCCGGGCGAGGCGCTTGAGCGCTGGAGTGGGAAGATGCTTAATCTGCTCATAGAAGCTCGTGACCATCTCGAAGAATTCAAGCATCTCGGCCAGCTGCTCGCGGGTGTAGTCGGTTTCTTCGTTCTGCCCCTCGAGATCGGCCACACATTCACGCAGCAGCGCGATGGTGGGATCCACCTCGCGTCCTTTTCGCTCCTCGAGGATCAGGCGGAACAGCTGCCAGACGTCATGCACCGACTCGTAGTGATCGCGGCGGTCGCCGAGCACGTGGACCACCCGTACGATCCCCCAACTCTGCAGCTCGCGCAGGTTGGTGCTCACGGTTGAGCGGGCGATGGACAGCGTGCCTGAGATCTCCTCGGCATGAAGCGGTCGGGGGGAGAGGTAAAGCAGGGCGTGTACCTGGGCGACGGAGCGGTTGATCCCCCAGCGGGACCCCATCTCGCCCCAGTGGAGGATGAACTTCTCCATGACCGGACTTAACTGCAGTTGATTTCCCATATTTCGGTCCTTACTGAATTTACCGAAAACAACCTGAATTGTCAAGGTGGCGCGTTTGGCGCGAATCTTGCCGGGAGGCGCGCTTCGTGTTACACTGCGCCCGTTGCCGCGCTGGAGGCACAGCGCGCTTTCCGCTCCTGCACGCCGCCGCCTGGCGCCGGAGCAGGGGTAGGCCCGAGGAAAGGAGCACAATCATGCGCAACTATGAGGTCGCGTATATCAGCGACTCGGATCTCGAGGAGCAGGCGCAAACGGAGCTTGAAGAGCGCGTCCACGGCTGGATTGAAGCAGCCGAGGGCAAGGTTGTCCGTGTCGATCGGTGGGGAAGGCGCCGCTTGGCCTACCCGATCAACAAGAAGCCGGACGGGTTCTATGTCTTCATTCATGCACAGTTGCCTCCGGGGGCAGTGGGTGCGGTCGAACGTGACCTGAAGCTCAATGAAAGCGTCCTGCGCTTCATGGTGACCGCGCAAGAGCCCGAGCAGTAGGCCTGCCTCGTTCTTCAGGGAAAGGACCCCGGCATGAGCCGCGGCTTGAACAAAGTCATGATCATTGGCCACGTCGGGCGAGACCCGGAGATGCGCTACACGCCCTCCGGCCGCCCCGTCACCACGTTCAGCGTGGCCACCTCCCGCACCTGGCACTCCTCAGATGGTGAACGCCATGAGGAGACCGAGTGGTTCAATGTGGTGTCGTGGGGGAGCCTGGCTGAGATCTGCAATCAGTACTT
>JBFJVD010000264.1:0-3894 GCA_041624375.1 Anaerolineales bacterium | reverse complement strand
TGCTTGGCACGCTTCTGGTTGGTGCGGCGGCCTTTGCAGCCTGGCAGCTGTGGCTCTGGGGCACTTTTGGTGCGCCCGGGCTGGGCAGTGGTGGCGCGATGGCGACTCCCTTTGAATGGATCCCTTTCATGGGCTTAATCCGGATCGGACTGGTGGACTTGCGAGTGCTGGGACTCTTCTTCGTGATCTTTGGGCCAACAATTATCTTCCCAAGCATTTGGGGAGTTCTGGTTGCTGTCCGGAGATTGGCAGCACGGCATTACGCGTCTTTGCTCGGTTGGGCCTTGCTCCTGAACTCGGCGGCAATCGTCTTCCTTCCCTTCTCCACATTCCGAGAACCGCTTGGGCTGGTGCGTTTGGCAGCTGGCCTTGTCTTCTGCACGTTAGCCTATGGCGCGGTTGCTCCGTCCAGGCGGGTGCTCAACTACGCGCTCTTCTGGATCCCCCTTCTTGTACTCCTGAATCCGGGCTGAGCGTCTCCGGGCTCGCCAAGCCAACCGCCGCCAAATCCTAAGGTAGAATGGACGCCGATTTCGGCGCGAAGCCGGCAGACTGCCGCTCGCTGCTGGGAATGGGGAGAGGATGAATCGGACGTTCCTGATGGCCTCAGTCTTTGCCTCTGGTATGACCACCCTGGCGATTGAGCTCTCCGCCTCTCGTCTCCTTGGCAATGTGTTTGGCACAAGCAATCTCGTGTGGGCTAACATCATCGGGCTTATGCTCGTGTACCTCAGCGCGGGCTACTTCCTGGGCGGCCGCTGGGCAGATCGCTCCCCATTTCCTGGCACCTTCTATCGCATATTGCTGTGGGGGGCGTTCACCGCCGGCCTGGTTCCTGTGCTTTCCAGGCCAGTCCTTCTTTTGGCGGCCGGCGCGGTGGAGCAGCTCAACGCAGCCGTCATGGCCGGATCCTTCCTTTCTGTTCTTATTCTCTTCAGTGTGCCGATTACGCTGCTCGGCTGCATCTCGCCGTTTGCCATCCGTCTGGCCATTCAGGACACGGCCCATGCCGGGCGGGTGTCGGGCCGAATCTACGCGCTCTCGACACTGGGATCGATCCTCGGCACGTTTCTCCCGGTGCTCTGGTTGATCCCTGAACTTGGGACCTCGAGGACCTTCCTGGTGTTCAGCCTGTTCCTGCTGAGCTTTGGGCTGATCGGTCTGGCCATGGCAGACCGCCGCGCAATGTTGCGCTATCTCTGGATGCCGCCAGCTGTGCTCTTGCTCGGTTGGTGGGTGCTCGCCGGTCCGTTGAAGCGCGCCGAAGGGCAAGTCTTTGAGACGGAATCAAGCTACAACTATATCCAGGTGATCGAGCGCGGCGGCACGCGCTCCCTGCTGTTGAATGAAGGTCAGGCAGTCCATTCGGTGTATACGCCGGGCGAACCACGCACCTACGGGACCTGGGATTACTTCCTCGCTGCTCCGTTCTTCAATGCGCCACCCTACGGCCCCGAACAAGTCGAACGTGTGGGAATCGTCGGGCTCGCCGCCGGCACGGTCGCCAAGCAGTACACGCTCGCGTTCGGTCCGATCCCGATCGATGGTTGGGAGATTGATCCGGAGATCGTCGAGGTTGGGCGAGTCTACTTCGAGATGCGGGAGCCAAACCTCAACGTGATCGTTGCCGACGGCCGCTGGGGCCTGGCGAACAGCGACCAAACGTACAGCGTGCTGGGAGTCGATGCATACCGTCCGCCGTACATTCCCTGGCATCTCACGACGCAGGAATTCTTTGCTGAAATCTATGAGCATCTAGAGCCCAGTGGAGTCCTGGTCATCAATGTGGGACGGACGCCGCAGGATCGGCGCCTCATTGATGCCATGGTCGGTACCATCGGTTCCGTATTTCCCTCCGTGCACATCGTCGACGTTCCGGGAACGTTCAACACCATCGTCTACGCCACCCGAACCGAAACGGAAGCCGCGAATTTGGCTGTGAACTTGGCCTATCTGCAGCAATCCGAGGCCTCACCGCTGCTGCTCGATATCGTCGAGCGGGCGGTCGAGGGGCTTCAGCCGACACCAGACTCAGATATCGTCTTCACGGATGATCGAGCTCCCGTTGAGCAGCTCGTTGACTCGATCGTGATTCGGTTCATCTTGAGTGATTCCTTCTCGTTCCTGCCAGGCGCACTACCCGACCCCGGAGGTGATGGATGACCGCTGCAACCCGCGCCCAGCGCTGGGCCGGGATCTTCGGCACAACCCTGCGGGCGCTTCTTCCGCTGGTCATTTTGCTGACCAGCCTGCGGCTGCTCCTCACCGAGACCTTCGTCCGGCTGGAGTACCAGACCCCCGACTTTCCCGCCGACCCCTACGGGTTTACGCTCGAGGATCGCCTCCGCTGGGCGCCGATCGCCCTTGAGTACCTGCTCAACGACGCCGAAATCGACTTCCTCGCCGAGCTGAGGTTTGATAGCGGCGAGCCGCTGTACAACGCCCGAGAGCTTCGCCATATGCAGGATGTCAAGATCCTCTCCCAGAATCTGCTCATTGTCTGGGCGCTCGCGCTGACCCTCACCGTGCTGCTCGCCTTGCTCCTCTGGCGAGCTGAGCACAAACAGGTTTTGCGCGATGCACTCCTTGGCGGAGCGCGCATGACGCTCATCTTGATGGCGGTCCTTACCGGAGCCCTCATCGTGAGCTTCCCATTCGTTTTTGTCGGATTCCACCGCATCTTCTTTGAGGGCGACACCTGGCTCTTCGCCTACAGCGACACGCTCATCCGCCTGTTCCCAGAGAGGTTCTGGCGAGATACCTTCATCGCGCTGGTCGTGATGACCGTTGTGCAGGGCGGGGCGTTGTGGCTCGTGGCGCGTGCCTGGCGGACGGTTTTGAGGCACGAAGTCTGATGCCCAACTGGATGGCGTGAAGGACGAGGATGACAGATCGCCTGCTGCTGATCATGGCCGACGAGACGTACCGGGCCGGCGCGTTTCTCGCTGCAGCGCAAGAACTCGGTATTTCGGTCACCGTGGGAACAAGCTCTCCCCAGGTGCTTTCCCATGCCAATCCCGATGGCTTCCTCGCCCTCGACTTTGGAGACCCGGCGCAGTCGGCATCCACAATAGAGGAGTTTGCCCAACGTACGCCGCTGGCGGCTGTGCTGGCGGCAGAGGATGAAGGCGCCCGGCTCGCGGCGCAGGCGGCCGAGGCGCTGGGGCTGCGGCACCATTCAGCTGAGGGCGTTCGAATGGCCCTCGACAAATACGAGACCCGGCAGGCGCTCACAAAGGTGGGTTTCGAGCAGCCCTGGTACCGACGCCTTTCCTTGCTTGAAGACCCCGAAGGGGTCGCAGAGGGGATTAAGTATCCCTGCGTCCTGAAGCCGATCAACCTGGCAGCCAGCCGCGGAGTGATCCGGGCCGATGATCCAGCTGCTTTCGTCGCTGCGTTCCGCCGAATCCACTTGATGCTGCGCCAATCGGGTGAAGAGCTCGCCTCGCCATGGATCCTGGTCGAGAGCTACATTCCCGGAGATGAAATTGCACTCGAAGGTTTGGTCAGCGATGGGGTTCTCCGTCAGCTGGCGATCTTCGATAAGCCGGATCCCCTCGAGGGTCCCTTTTTCGAGGAGACCATCTATGTAACGCCTTCCCGCCACCCCATGGAGCTCCAGCACCATCTCTTCGAAACCGCCGCCCGCGCGGCGCATGCACTGGGTCTGCAAGACGGTCCGATCCATCTTGAGGCCCGGGTTCAAGACGGAAACGTCTGGGTCCTGGAGGTTGCGCCGCGTTCGATTGGTGGGCTTTGCGGGCGCAGCCTGCGCTTCAGCGGCGGACTCAGCCTGGAGGGCTTGCTGATCCAGCATGCGCTTGGCCGTGCCGTGGAGGCTATCGATCGTGAGGTGCGCGCGGCGGGCGTCATGATGCTGCCGATCCCGGCGGC
>JBFJVD010000263.1:0-3900 GCA_041624375.1 Anaerolineales bacterium | reverse complement strand
CGTTCAGCATCCTGCTCATGATAAGGATCGTACTCGGGGGCTCCGACCGCGTGATGCAAGCGATGGAGCGGACCCGACCTGGGGACGAGGAGGACGATGGTGGCGGAGACTCGGGAGAAAACCCGTAGTTGGCGCTGGGGCGTCAACCGCTGGTTCATCCTGCTCTTTATTGTGTTGGGCGCGATCGCTGCGCAAGCCTATCCACCGGTGCTGCCGCATATCCAACTTCCGGCGGAACACATCTCCGAGCAGCCGATCCTGGATCTGCCGGTTCTCGGCGAGATCTATCTGACCAATACCATCATCGCGCTTGGCATCGCAGACCTCATCCTGATCGTGATCGCCCTCTTCATCCGACGGGGCCTATCACGGGGCGAGATGGTGCTCACTGGCATATCCGGCGCCATCGAAGCCCTGCTGGAAGCCCTGTATGAATTGGCCGAGTCAACCGCCGGCAAGTGGGCCAAGACGCTCTTCCCCTGGATGGCGTCCATCGTGCTGCTGGTGCTCGTCGCCAATTGGACCGAACTCATCCCAGGGGTCGACAGCATCGGGCTCATTCATCACGACGACGAAGGACATCCGATCGAAGTGCTCGGGCACCTAGGCCAGACGGAGATCGTCACCGTCGTCGCCGAGAGCGCAGACGCGCACACCGAGGGTGAAGGGGAGCACGGCGACCTCTACACATTGGTCCCATTCGTGCGTGTCGTCTCGACCGACTTGAATTTCACAGTGGCCCTGGCCTTAATCTCGGTCTTCATGACCCAGGTGTACGGTGTGCGCGCCCTGGGGCTCTCGTATTTCACGAAATTCTTGAATGTGAAGACCCTTTTCAATCGCCCCATGTTTGGGGCTATCGACTTTGGGGTCGGCTTGCTCGAGCTGGTATCTGAAATATCGAAAGTTCTCTCGTTCGCCTTCCGACTTTTCGGAAATATCTTTGCCGGGACCGTCCTGTTGTTCGTCATCGGAAGCCTGGTTCCGGTTTTTGCACAAACGCTCATCTTGATGCTGGAGTTTTTCGTGGGCCTGATCCAGGCACTGGTCTTCGGCCTGCTCACCCTTGTGTTCATGTCGCAAGCGGTGATCGGCCACGACCACGCCGAGGACGGGCATCACTAGAAGGATCACTGCCCGCTCGCTCTCAGGTTGCGGCAGGGCACAACGAAATCGTAAGTTCGATCGTCGAACGCAGGAGGAAACAGACTTATGGACCTTGAATCCGCCAGCATTCTCGGAAAACTCGTTGGCGCCGGCCTGGCTGCCATCGGAATTCTCGGCGGTGGGATCGGCGTCGGCATCGTCGCCAACGGTGCCGTCCAGGCGATGGGTCGCAACCCGGACGTTTCCGGGTTGATCCAGACCAATATGATCCTGGGCATCGCCTTCGCCGAAGCGACCTCCATCTACGCATTGGTCGTCGCGCTGCTGATCCTGTTCGTTTTCTAGCGCGGGTCTGATCCCGATCGTAGGGAGGGATGAGCTTTGGAAGCACTGGGCATTACCCTAGGCTACCTCTTTGTCCAGATCTTTAACTTCGCCATACTGTTTGTGGTGCTGCGCGCCTGGGTCTTCCGGCCGATTGTGAACCTGCTTGAGACCCGCCGCGAGCGGATCGCGCAGGGGCTGGAAGACGCCCGCATCGCCGCCGAGGCGCGCGCCAATGCCGAGCAGGAGGCCGAAAAGATCATCGCCGAGGTGCAGAAGGACGCCAACCAGCGTGTCCGGGAGGCCACCGAGCGGGCCGAACAGGCGGCTCGCGAGATTCGCGCCGAGGCCGAACGGGAGGCGGGTGAGACGCGCGAGGCAGCGCTGACGGAAGCAGAGCAGGCCAAGCAGGATGCGCTCGCTGAGCTGCGCGGCCAGATCGCGACGCTGGCCATGGCCGCCACCCATAAGCTGATCGGTGAGGCGCTCGACGAGAAACGCCAGCATGCTCTCATTCAAGAGTTCTTCAGCGGTGTGAAGGCCGGTAAGGTGGTCGTCCTCGAAGAGGACGGCCAGCTCGAGGGAGACCAGGCGGTTGTCACCAGCGCCGTTCCGCTCACCGACGATGAGAGAGAAACCGTTCGCAAGCAGGTGCTTGACCAGCTGAGCTCCTCGGCCAACGTCGATTTTAAGGTCGATCCTTCGATCCTGGGCGGGCTAGTGATCCAGGTCGGCGGTCGAGTTCTGGATGGGTCGGTGGCGGGCCAGCTTGAGAGCCTGCGCCAGAACCTGCGGTAGTCTGGCGCTCGACGATCGCGTCCCAAAGCAATACCATACGGCGCGCCCTCGCAGGGCGCGCTTCTTCTCATGCAACTTTCTACACTTCTGCAGGATGTTCCGGGTCTAACGTCGCTTGAAGTGCCGTCGCTTGAGATCCGCGGCGTGGCGGCCGACTCGCGCCAGGTTCGTTCAGGGTGGCTTTTTATCGCCATCACCGGCGGCTCTCATGATGGCCACGATTTCATCGATGAAGCCATTGCGAACGGTGCAGCTGCGATTGTCGGGGAGCGGCGCCCCTCACACATTGCGGTTCCCTTCCTGCTGGTGCTCGACTCGCGGACGGCCCTCGCGTTTATCGCTGCGAATTGGCACGGGCGGCCGGCCCGCGACCTTGTGATGATCGGTGTCACTGGCACCGACGGCAAGACGACGACTGCCAATCTTATCCACCAGATCCTGGAAGAGTCGGGGCGGGCGGCCGGCCTGATGACGACGGTGAACGCCATCGCCGGCGCGCAGGTGCTCGACACGGGACTGCACGTAACCACCCCTGAAGCCCTTGATGTCCAACGATACCTGCGGCAGATGGTGGATGCCGGCCAGACCCATTGCGTCCTCGAAGCGACTTCGCACGGGCTAGCCCAACGACGAGTTGCAGCCTGCGAATTCGATGTGGGTGTGGTCACCAATATCACCCATGAGCATCTCGATTTCCATGGCACCTATGAAGCCTACCGGCAGGCAAAGGGACTGCTCTTCGAATACCTGACTGAACACCAGCCAAAGGAATCAGGTGTCGAGCCAACAGCCGTTCTCAATCGAGATGATTCCTCCTACGACTACCTTCATCAGCTCACCCGGGCGAACGTGGTCTCCTATGGCCTGTCGACGGAAGCCGATGTGCAGGCAGTAGATCTCGTTCTGCGCCCGAATGGGCTTTCCTTCACGCTGCACGGCCTAACGGATGAGCCCCGAACTGTCTCCAGCAGTCTGATCGCCCGCCATGACGTTTCAAACCTAATGGCGGCACTCTCGGCTACGGTGGCTGGTCTTGGTTTGCCCTTGGAGGCGGCGCTCACAGCCGTGAAGAGACCCAGGCCCGTGCCGGGACGAATGGAGCGAATCGACCTGGGACAGGAGTTTCTGGCGATTGTGGATTTCGCGCATACGCCTAACGCGCTTCGTCGGGCGCTGGAGACGGCACGCACCTTGACTGAAGGCCGGGTGATCGCCGTTTTCGGCTCGGCAGGACTGCGCGATCGGGCCAAGCGCCGGCTCATGTCCGAGGTCTCAGTCGAACTGGCGGACCTCACCATTTTGACAGCCGAGGATCCACGCACCGAATCGCTGGACCACATTCTGGAAGAAATGGCCGAAGGTGCCCAAGCCAAGGGCGCGCTTGAAGGGCGGGACTTTGTTCGCGTACCCGATCGTGGTGAGGCGCTGATCTACGCCGTCATGGCGGCCAACAAGGGCGACCTGGTGATCGCCTGCGGTAAGGGCCACGAGCAATCGATGTGCTTTGGCACCACGGAATACCCTTGGGATGATCGGACCGCGCTCCGGGCAGCACTTGGCAAGAGACTTGGCGTTGGCGACCAGGCCATGCCATTTCTCCCTACCCGAGCGCGGTAGCCAATCCCCGGTCGTTGCCAGAAAACAAGCACCGAAGAAGCGTCAGGCAACAGT
>JBFJVD010000262.1:0-3905 GCA_041624375.1 Anaerolineales bacterium | reverse complement strand
GGATTGTTCGAGCCGGATCAACAGGCAAGGGATTTCGCCGAAGCCCGCAGCGACCGCCGGGGGCGCTACCACCGCTCGGATCCGGATGCCGGGTATGCAGCTGTTTACGAATACGACGTCTCACGCTTCGAGCCTTTTGTGGCCGTTCCATTCCTGCCTGAAAACGTTCGACCGGTATCAGAAATCGCCGGGCTCGAAATCGATCAGGTCGTCATTGGGATGTGCACCAACGGAAACCTCGAGGACCTGCGGGCGGCAGCCGAGGTCCTGCGGGGGCGCCGGATTCACCCCAGGGTAAGGGTAGTGATTATTCCTGGATCGCAGAAGGTGTATCTGGACGCCATGCGTGAAGGGCTTATCGAGGTATTCGTGGAGGCAGATTGCTCGGTGAGCACCCCGACCTGCGGCCCTTGCTTGGGAGGCCACATGGGCGTGCTTGCTTCCGGCGAGCGCTGTGTCTCCACAAGCAACCGGAACTTCCGTGGCCGGATGGGCCATCCGGAGAGCGAAGTCTATCTGGCAAATCCCTATGTCGCTGCCGCCTCGGCGGTCGCCGGTTGTATTGCCCCGCCGGAAGACGTCATCTCAGAGTAGCACACGACGCCGGGTCAGATGCAGGATTGGCACATATGTCACGCTTGGGACTGGAAAGACTGAACCTCGGGAATCTCATCAAGACCAGGGCCGACGAACATGCGGATCGAGCCTTCTTGCGCTCGAATGATTCGACCTGGACCTATCAACAGGCTGCGGAGCAGTCCGCTAGGCTAGCGGCGGGTCTGGTCGGGCTTGGCCTTGCCGCCGGAGACCGGCTCGGGCTGATCCTGCCGAACATACCGGAATTCGTCCTCTCGCTGTTCGCCGGCGCGCAGCTCGGAGCGATCCTCCTGCCGATCAATGTTCGCAGAAGCCGAAATGAGATTCGTGCAAGGTTCGCCAAGACCCGACCCAAGGTCGTGATCAGCTTCTCATCGCCCGAGGAATCGTCGGGAAGGGACCATGTTCGAGAGGCGCTGGAGCTGTGCCAGGAAGTGCCTGAATGTGTACATGTCGTGGCGGTGGGCCCTGCGCCGGAGGACGGGCTGAGGCTGTCCGATTTGATGGAGGGCGCCAGGTTGCCCGCGCTTCCGGAGCTGCGGCCTGAGGATCCCGCCGCCCTGATTCACACACTCGGTAGTTCGGGCCAGCCGCGCGGGGCGCTGCTTTCCCACCGGAGCCTTCTTCGCAATGCGGCGAGTATGGTCGAGGTGATGGATGCGGGTCCGGATGATATCTTCCTGGGTTCGGTGCCCTTCTCCAACACCTTCGGGCTGACGGCGACGATTCTCGCCTGCGCAATTGCAGCTGGTGAACTCGTGTGCCTCCCAGTCTATGATCCCGGCGAAGCGCTCTCGCAGATCCAGGCGCATAGGGTTACGATCCACCACGGTCTTCCCACCATGTTCGCCATGGAGCTGAACCATCCGGATTTTCGGCCGGCGATGTGCGCCACCTTGCGCAGCGGCATTATGGCGGGCGCGCACTGCCCGCCCCAACTTGTCCGCAGGGTTCGGGACGAAATGGGGTACGAGGTCCTGCTGGCCTATGGTCTAACAGAGGCCTCGCCAGGCGTTACGATGACCCGACCTGGGGACGGCCCCGTCACGTCGACAGAGACGGTTGGCAAGCCGCTCGAGGGGGTTGGCGTCCGAGTCACTGACCCAGAGGGGCAGGCGCTGCCGTCCGGTCGGGAGGGCGAGCTGCAGGTCCGAGGCTACAACGTGATGCTGGGCTACTGGGACGATCCCCAGGGCACAGCAAAGGTCTTGGATGCCGATGGTTGGCTGCGGACAGGAGACCTTGGGCAGGTCGATGCAGACGGTGTCGTACGCGTCACGGGACGGGCGGATGATATGCTCAGGCGCGCCGGGTTCACTATTCACCCCGGGACTGTCGAAATGGCTTTCCGCACCCACACAGCCGTGAAGGAAGTGGCGGTGGTGGGTGTGCCCGACCTGATCCTTGGGGAGATGAGCTGCGCCTGCGTGGTCCCTCGCGCTGGTGTGGATATCGATGTCAGCATCCTCCGGGAGCACATCGCCGGCAGCCTGCCCGAGTATGCAATCCCGGATCGCATCCTTCTCTTCGATCACCTGCCAAGACGAGGCGCAGGACCGGTCGACAAGGCCTACCTGAGGGCCAGGGTGCGGATTCGCGGCCGGGCCTGGAAATTCGGGAAGAACATCGATACCGACGCGATCATCCCGGCCCGCCGCTGCAACACCTCGGATCCGAGCGAGCTGGCTATGTATTGCATGGAAGATGCGGATCCTGACTTCGCCGACCGCATGCAGCGCGGTGATCTGATCGTGGCTGGCTCCAATTTTGGCTGTGGATCGTCGCGCGAGGTGGCGCCCCTTGCCATTAAGGCGGCCGGGGTCTCAGCAGTCGTCGCCCATTCGTTCGCACGCATCTTCTTCCGCAATGCCATCAACATCGGGTTGCCAATTCTCGAAAGCCCCGAAGCCGTCGAGGGCATCCGTGAGCAGGATGAAGTCGAGATCGAGCCGGCCACAGGCACCATTCGTAATCTGACAACCGGCCAAGCCTTTCGGGCCCAGCCCTTCCCTGATTTTCTTCAGGCGATCATTGATCGAGGTGGCCTGATCCCCTATGTAGAAGAACGTCTGCGTTTGGAATCCTTGGATGGGTCCAGCACGTCCGCTCCCAGCTAAACGGTATCCCGGCGCGTCCGGTCCGACGCGAGATTGTGGAGACAACCTTGAAGACCTATAAGATCGGCATCATCCCCGGCGACGGAATTGGGCCTGAGGTCATGGCCGAAGGCTTGAAGGTACTGCATGCTGTGGCCGAACTCAGTGGATTCACCTGCGAGCTCACAGAGTACCCGTATTCCGGCGAGCATTATCTGAGAACGAGAGAACTTGTCCCGCCTTCGGTCATCGAAGAGTGGCGAACGCTTGACGCGGTGCTGCTCGGCGCAATCGGACACCCGGATGTGGAGCCAGGTCTGGTGGAGCGTTCGGTCATTCTTGGTCTTCGGTTCGGCCTCGACCTGTACGTTAATCTGCGCCCGATCAAGCTCTACGCCGAGCGTTTGGGTCCACTCAAGGGCAAGGGGCCGGACGACATTGATTTCATGGTCGTGCGCGAGAATACCGAAGGGCTGTACGCCCAGATCGGCGGTTCGTTGAAGGTCGGGACTCCGGACGAAATCTCAACGGTGACGGGTGTCTACACGCGCAAAGGTGTCGAACGCGCGATCCGCTATGCCTACGAACTGGCCATGGCACGCGCCGCCCGCCGCAGCCGGCCGCCAAGAGTGACCCTGGTGGATAAGGCCAACGCGATCCGTGCCCACGACATCTGGACCCGAACGTTTGCCGAGGTCGGTGCGGAATTTCCAGATGTTGAGCAGGATCATGCTTATGTAGATGCTTGCTGCATGTGGATGGTGAAGAACCCGGAGTGGTTCGATGTGATTGTGACCACCAATCTTTTCGGCGACATCATCACCGACCTTGGCGCCATGCTGCAAGGGGGCATGGGAATCGCAGCTTCGGGAAATTTGTACCCCGGAAAGACCTCGATGTTCGAGCCAATTCACGGCTCGGCACCGAAGCATGCCGGCAGGAATGTGGCCTGTCCGCTTGGCGCCATTTTGTCGGTGGGAATGATGATGGACCACCTTGGGGAAACAGAAGCGGGACAGCAGATCGAGGCTGCGGTGGCCTGGTCGCTGTCGAGCGGCGCCGTCCCGTCCGTCGATACGGCCAGCGGGGTCGGCACGGGTGAAGTCGGCGATCTGGTGGTTGATGCGATCCAACAGCGTCAGGCTGCATAGATATTTCAGAAGCCTCCCCAATTGAGCCTGTACGAGGTCAGTTTGCCAGCTGGAGCGGCGG